>NZ_JBFBEM010000003.1:0-434054 GCF_040683675.1 Streptomyces sp. NPDC093252
GCGTTCGTCCTGAGCCAGGATCAAACTCTCCGTGAATGTGTACCGGTAATCCGGTCCAACACCACGAGAGCGGAACAACCAGGCGGAATAAGCCCAGCCGTTCACAGCGTCCTCGCTGTGTTTTACTTCAAAGGAACCCTGCCACCAGAAACCCGAAGGCTCCCGATGTCGGGGTATCAACATATCTGGCGTTGATTTTTGGCACGCTGTTGAGTTCTCAAGGAACGGACGCTTCCTTCGTACTCACCCTCTCGGGCTTTCCTCCGGGCGCTTCCCTTCGGTGTCTCCGACTCTATCAGATCCTTTTCTCGACCTGATTTCCTCGGAGTGCTTTCCAGGTTCTCGCTTTCGCGATTCCCTTTCCGGCAGTTTCGACTTTATCAGAAGTTTCTTGCCGGTCTGACCGGCCGTCCATTTCCGATTTCGTCGGGGACGCCACAACGAAGTCGAATCTCATGAATGAGGAGTCGACTTGAGGTGGCGAGTGGATTCTGATGGTTGCCGACCGAGTGAGACCCAGTTCCAGGCAACTGTTCGAATCTACCTCCCCACGGGCGCCGTGTCAACGGCTCCTGCGGGGCGAAGAGGAGACTAGCAGTTCAGCAGACCCGTCCGCACATCAGGCGGCTGTCGGGACCGTGGCGCTGCGTTCGGCGGAGTCGAGGTCGCCTGTGGCGCCGGCGCGGGCCGCGCGTCCGCCGAGGACGTAGACGTAGATGAGGAAGGCCAGCTCGGCGGTGATGCCGATGGTGATGCGGGCCCAGGTCGGGAGGCCGGACGGGGTGACGAAGCCTTCGATCAGTCCGGAGATGAAGAGGACCAGGGCCAGGCCGATCGCCATGCCGACGGCGGCGCGGCCCTCCTCGGCGAGGGCGGTGCGGCGGGTGCGGGGACCCGGGTCGATGACGGTCCAGCCGAGGCGCAGGCCGGTACCGGCGGCCACGAAGACCGCGGTGAGTTCCAGGAGGCCGTGCGGCAGGACCAGGCCGAGGAAGACGTCGAGGCGGCCGGCGGAGGACATCAGGCCGAAGCCGATGCCGAGGTTGAGCATGTTGCTGAAGAGGATCCAGATGACGGGCAGGCCCAGGAAGACGCCCAGGATCAGGCACAGGGCGGCTGCCTGGGCGTTGTTCGTCCAGACCTGGGCGGCGAAGGAGGCGGCGGGGTTGCTGGAGTAGTACGCCTCGTAGCCGCCTCCCGGGCGGGTCATCTCGCGTAGTTCGTCGGGGGCGGCTATGGAGGACTGGACCTCGGGGTGGGTGCCTATCCACCAGCCCAGGAGGGCTGCCAGGAGGGTGGAGAGCAGGGCGGTGGGGACCCACCAGTGGCGTGCCCGGTAGACGGCGGCGGGGAAGCCGTGGGTGAGGAAGTGGGTGACGTCGCGCCAGGAGGCGCGGCGGGTGCCGGTGACGGCGCTCCGCGCGCGGGCGACGAGTTGGCTGAGGCGGCCGGTGAGCTGGGGGTCGGGTGCGCTGGACTGGATCAGGGAGAGGTGGGTGGCGGTGCGCTGGTAGAGGGCGACGAGTTCGTCGGTCTCGGCGCCGTTGAGGCGGCGGCGTCGCAGGAGGGCGTCGAGGCGGTCCCACTCCGCGCGATGGGCGGTGACGAAGACGTCGAGGTCCATCGGTGTGCCTGCTCCCCGGCTGTTCGTCGGCGGATCCTGGCGGATCCTGATGGATGTCTGCTTGTCGTACTGCGGCGCTCCGCGTTCTCAGCTTGGCAGACTGATCGTGCTGTAGGCAGGCCAGGGGAAGGACATCGGGTGTGAATGAGCTGGTGACGGGCGAGGCGGTGGCGCTGGAGCTGCGTCCGGCGAAGCTGCCGAGCAGGGCGTTGGCGGTGCTGCTCGATCTCTTCGTGGCCTTTGCCGCGTATCTCCTGGTGTCGATGGGGTTGCTGATCGCTGCGGCGTCGCTGGACGAGGCGGCGCAGATGGCGTTGTCGATCGCGTCGTTCCTGCTGGTGCTGGTGGGGGCGCCGATCGCGGTGGAGACGCTGTCCCGTGGGCGGTCGCTGGGGAAGATGGCGGTCGGGCTGCGGGTGGTGCGGGACGACGGGGGGCCGATCCGGTTCCGGCACGCGCTGGTGCGGGGCGGGATCGGGATGATCGAGATTCTGATGACGTTCGGGGTGGTGGCGTGTACCGCGTCGCTGGTGTCGGCGCGGGGGCGGCGGCTGGGGGATGTGTTCGCGGGGACGCTGGTGGTGCGGGAGCGGGTGCCTGCCGGGCAGGCGGGGTTTCTGCCGCCGCCTCCGCCGTGGCTGGCGGGACGGTTCGCGACGCTGGATCTGTCGGCGGTGCCGGACGGTCTGTGGCTTGCGGTGCGGCAGTACCTGACGCGGATGCGGCAGCTCGATCCGCAGGTCGGGTGGGGGATGGCGCAGCGGCTGGCGGCCGAGGTGGCGGAGCGGTCGGGGGCTCCGGTGCCGCCCGGGGTGCCGCCGGCGGCGTATCTGGCGGCGATGCTTCAGGAGCGGCAGGTGCGGGAGGCTCGGCGGGCTGCCGGGGGTGGGGAGCGGGAGTGGGGTGAGCCGTCGTTGGGTGGAGGGGGCTCTGCCGTTCCGACTTCTGCCGTTCCGGCTTCTTCTCCGCCTTCTTCATATCCGGCTGCTTCTTATCCGGCTGCTTCTCCGGGGGCGGTGGGCTCTCCGGGGCCGGTCGGGAGGGCCGGTGATGGGGAGTCCACCGGGTTTGTGCCGCCTGCGTAGGTGGGAGGGGTTCGGGCTGTTACTCGGGGGGTGGGGACGGGGGTGAGTCGAGGTCGTCCAGGTCGATTCCGGGGGCTGCGAGTACTACGTCGCCGGTGAGGTGGACGGGGTGTTGTTCGCCGGTGTCCAGGGCTGTGACCTGGTATTCGTCCACGGTGAGGGGGCCGTTGTCAGTGGCGTGTGCTTCTCTTTTCAGCAGGGCCCAGGACTGGTCCACGGTGCGGGGGGCGAGGACGGGGTGGGTGAAGTCGACCAGGCGGACGCGGGTCGCGGCGGTGGAAGGGGTGAGGCGCAGGAGTCGGGCGGTGGCGATGAGGAAGGCGGGGGAGGTGCCGGTGAAGGCGTGGGCGCGGACATTGCCTTCGGTGGCGTGGTGGCCGGTGGGGTCGGTGCGGACCCAGGTGACGCCGTCGAGGGCGGCGCCGCGTACCTGCCAGCTCGCGGTGTGGAGTTCGAGGCGGAGGGGGCGGCCGAGGGTGTCGAGGGTGAGGTCGACGGAGCCGAGGTGGTCGCCGGTGGGGGCGGTGAGCTGGGAGACGTAGCGCCAGCCGGAGGGGCCGGGGGCGCACTGGAAGTGTTCGTGGGCGAGGGGGGTGTGATCGTGGGGATCGAAGAGCGTATAGCTGCCGCGGGGCATGGGGGCTGTCCTGGGGTGTGACGGGCCGGGCTGGTGCGGATCGGTTCGGGCCGGTCGGCCAAGGGGACAGGCCCCCGGCACGGGGGTGCGGGGGCCTGTCCTCGGGGTCGCTGGGGAGCGCGGGGCTCAGTAGCGGTAGTGGTCCGGCTTGTACGGGCCCTCGACCTTCACGCCGATGTAGTCGGCCTGCTCCGGACGGAGCGTGGTGAGCTTGACGCCGAGGGCCGCCAGGTGGAGGCGGGCGACCTTCTCGTCGAGGTGCTTGGGGAGGGTGTAGACGCCGGTGGGGTACTCGTCGGGCTTGGTGAACAGCTCGATCTGGGCCAGGGTCTGGTCCGCGAAGGAGTTGGACATCACGAACGACGGGTGGCCGGTGGCGTTGCCCAGGTTCAGCAGGCGTCCCTCGGAGAGGACGATGAGGACCTTGCCGTCGGGGAAGGTCCAGGTGTGGACCTGGGGCTTGACCTCGTCCTTGACGATGCCGGGGAGCTTGGCGAGGCCGGCCATGTCGATCTCGTTGTCGAAGTGGCCGATGTTGCCGACGATGGCCTGGTGCTTCATCTTGGCCATGTCGGCGGCCATGATGATGTCCTTGTTGCCGGTGGTGGTGATGAAGATGTCGGCGGTCTCGACGACGTCGTCCAGGGTGGCGACCTGGTAGCCGTCCATCGCGGCCTGGAGGGCGCAGATGGGGTCGATCTCGGTGATGATCACGCGGGCGCCCTGGCCGCGCAGGGACTCGGCGCAGCCCTTGCCGACGTCGCCGTAGCCGGCCACGACGGCGGTCTTGCCGCCGATGAGGACGTCGGTGGCGCGGTTGATGCCGTCGATCAGGGAGTGGCGGCAGCCGTACTTGTTGTCGAACTTCGACTTGGTGACGGCGTCGTTGACGTTGATCGCCGGGAAGAGGAGGGTGCCGTCGCGCTGCATCTCGTACAGGCGGTGGACGCCGGTGGTGGTCTCTTCGGTGACGCCGCGGATCTCGGAGGCGAGCTGGGTCCACTTCTGGGGGTTCTCGCCCAGGGTGCGGGTCAGCAGTTCGAGGATGACGCGGTGCTCGTCGGATTCGGCGGTGTCGGGTGAGGGGACCTTGCCGTCCTTCTCGTACTGGACGCCGTTGTGGACGAGGAGGGTGGCGTCGCCGCCGTCGTCGAGGATCATGTTGGGGCCGCCGGTGGGGCTGTCCGGCCAGGTCAGGGCCTGCTCGGTGCACCACCAGTACTCCTCCAGGCTCTCGCCCTTCCAGGCGAAGACGGGGATGCCCTGGGGGTTGTCGGGGGTGCCGTCGGGGCCGACGGCGATGGCGGCGGCGGCGTGGTCCTGGGTGGAGAAGATGTTGCAGGAGGCCCAGCGGACCTGCGCGCCGAGGGCGGCGAGGGTCTCGATGAGGACCGCGGTCTGGACGGTCATGTGCAGGGAGCCGGTGACGCGGGCGCCGGCGAGCGGCTGTGCCTCGGCGTACTCCTTGCGGATCGCCATCAGGCCGGGCATCTCGTGCTCGGCGAGGGTGATCTCCTTGCGGCCGAAGGTGGCCAGGGAGAGGTCGGCGACCTTGAAGTCCTGTCGGTTGTCGACAGTCGTCATGGGGAGCTGCTCCTCGGTGTCGGTTCGAGGTGGGTAGGGCTGGTCTGCGCGGCGGCGGACACAGGGGTGCCCTGGGGAGGACACAGGCATGCCCGCGTGCGCGCAGCGCAGTCCGTCGGAGGCCCTCTCTCCCTCGGCCGGTCCGCTGGGGGACCGCCCGACCGCCATCAGCAGCGACGTCTGGCTCCGTCCCAAGCTACACCGGACGGCCCGGCCGTCCCCAGTCCGCCTGAGAAGAGTTCGAGCCGATCCGGTGGGGAGGGGGCGGGGGCGTTGGCCGGTTTCGGGTGGGTGTGGGGGGTCAGTGGGTGGGGTCGGGGTGGGTGGGGCCGCCGGGGGTGGCGGTGGGGTCGGGGCCCTTGGCGGCCTCGGATTCGCTGTAGACGTCGGGTTCGAGGTAGATGACGCGGGCGATGGGGACGGCCTCGCGGATGCGGGACTCAGCGGCGTCGATGGCGGTGGCGATCTCGGTGGCGGTGTCGTCGTGCCGGACGGCGATCTTGGCGGCGACGAGGAGTTCCTCGGGGCCGAGGTGGAGGGTGCGCATGTGGATGACGCGGGGGACGGTGTCGCCGTCGACGAGGGCGGCCTCGATCTTCCGGACGTCGTCCAGGCCGGCGGCCTCGCCGAGCAGCAGGGACTTGGTCTCGGCGGCGAGGACGACGGCGATGAGGATGAGGAGGACGCCGATGCAGAGGGTGCCGATGCCGTCCCAGATGCCGTCGCCGGTGAGGAGGGCGAGGCCGACGCCGCCGAGGGCGAGGAAGAGGCCGACGAGGGCGCCGAGGTCTTCGAGGAGGACGACGGGGAGTTCGGGGGCCTTGGCGTGGCGGACGAAGTCCTTCCAGGACTGGGTGCCGCGCAGGGCGTTGGACTCCTTGATGGCGGTGCGGAAGGAGAAGGTCTCGGCGATGATCGCGAAGACGAGGACGCCGACGGGCCAGTACCAGTGTTCGATCTCGTGGGGGTGCTGGATCTTCTCGTAGCCCTCGTAGATGGCGAACATGCCGCCGACGGAGAAGAGGACGATGGAGACGAGGAAGGCGTAGATGTAGCGTTCGCGGCCGTAGCCGAAGGGGTGTTGGGGGGTGGCTTCGCGCTGGGCGCGTTTGCCGCCGAGGAGGAGCAGGCCCTGGTTGCCGGAGTCGGCGAGGGAGTGCACGGATTCGGCGAGCATCGAGGACGAGCCGCTGAAGAGGAACGCCACGAACTTCGCTACGGCGATCGAGAGGTTGGCGAGGAGTGCCGCCACGATCGCCTTGGTGCCGCCTGACGCGCTCATGTGGTCCGGGGTGTCCCTTCTGGGTGCCGTGCGCCGCCGTACCGGGCTGTGCCCGTGCGTTGTCGGTGGGCATTGTTGCAGTCCGGTGGGGCGGTGGCGGGGCAGTCGGGGAGATCGCTCGCCGGGGCCTTCGCGCGGGCCTCGTGGGCCCCGTGTCCGGGGCTCGCACAGGCGGCACGGGAGGGGGGTCAGGCGATGACGGTGGCCCGGAAGAGGGTTCCCGCGCCGGAGACCTCGGCTCGTTCTCCCGCGGGGACGAAGACGGATGCGCCGGGGGTGAGGTCCTGGTCGCCGGTGCGGAGGGTGCCGGTGGTGCAGAGGAGGATCTGCGGGGTGGGGCGGGTGAGGTCGCGGGGGGTGGCGCCGGCGGGCAGGACGTAGCGGGAGAGGCGGAACTCATCGATGGGGGTGGTGTAGACCTCTTCGCCGTCGGGGTCGGCCTCGGGGCGCAGGACTCCGGGGTCGGTGGGCTCGAAGCGGACGATGCGCAGCAGTTCGGGGACGTCGATGTGCTTGGGGGTGAGGCCGCAGCGCAGGACGTTGTCGGAGTTGGCCATGATCTCGACGCCGAGGCCGTCGAGGTAGGCGTGGGGGATGCCGGCGCCGAGGTAGAGGGCCTCGCCGGGCTGGAGCCGGACGTGGTTGAGGAGCAGGGCGGCGAGGACGCCGGGGTCGCCGGGGTAGTGGCGGGCGATGTCGGCGTAGGGGGTGTAGGGGCCGCCGAGGCGTTCGCAGGCGGTGGCGGTCTCGGTGACCGTGCGGGTCATGTCCTCGGGGTCGGCGGTGAGGACGGCGGTGAGGACCTCGCGCAGGGCGGCGTCCTCGGGGTGGGCGCGCAGGAGGTCGACGTAGGGCTTGAGGGAGGGGACGCCGAGGCCGTTGAGGAGGTCGGCGGTCTCGTGGGGGGCGCGGAAGCCGCACAGGCCGTCGAACTCGGTGAGGGCGCAGAGGAGTTCGGGCTTGTGGTTGGCGTCCTTGTAGTTGCGGTGCGGGGCGTTCCGGGGGATGCCGCGGCGCTCCTCGTCGGCGTAGCCCTCCTTGGCCTGGGCGAGGTCGGGGTGGACCTGGAGGGAGAGGGGGGCGCCGGCGGCGAGCAGTTTGAGGAGGAAGGGCAGGCGGGGGCCGAATCTGGCCACGGCTGCGGGGCCCAGTTCGCGGGTGGGGTCGGCGTCGATGACCTCGTCCAGGGTGCCGCGCGGGGTGCGGGAGGGGGCGCCGGGGTGGGCGCCCATCCACATCTCGGCCTGGGGTTCGCCGGTCGGGTCCATGCCGAGGAGGCGGGGGATGGCGGTGGTGGAACCCCAGGCGTAGGGGCGGACGGTGTTGTCGAGGCGGTCCATCGTTCTCTCTGGGGTTCTTCTTCTCGGGGTTCGGTGTGGTGGGGGGCGCTCAGAGGGTGGTGTCGGGTTCAGGGGAAGCCCCTGAGGCGAGCGCCAGGTAAACGGCGGCGAAATCCGTCATGGCGATCAGTTCGGCGAGGGTCTCCAGTTCGCCGCCCTCCTCGGGTTCCAGCTCACTGATCGGCGTGTCGTGGCTGAGGGCCAGGTCACGGGCGGTGGGGGCGGCCGTGAGGCCCCCGATCGGGCGGTCCCTGAGGAGCACTACGCGCGCGTGGAGGGCGGGGGGCTCGTCGACGCGGTCGCGGAAGAAATCGTCGGGGTCGGCTCCCGCGGCGAGTGGGCCGGCGAGCAGGGCGCTGTGCGCGGAGAGCGCCTCGGGGAGTTCGGCGACGAGGGCGGGGCGGCCGGAGAGTTCGGCGAGCGCGCCCGCGAAGCGGCGGCCGGCCGGGCCCGCGGAGGTGCCCTCGGTCCAGATCACCGGGAGGGCGTCGGCGAGTTCGGCGGCGAGGGTCTTGGCCGGATTGCTGAAGGTGGCGATGGCCGGGCCGCAGCGCTCGGCGATGTGGTCGAGCCGGTCGGCGACCTTCTCCACGGCCTCGGGGGGCGCGGAGACCAGGCCGACGCGGTCGAGGAGGGCGAGGAGGGGGGTCAGCAGGGCCCAGAAGACGCCGGGGGCGGACGCGGCGAGTTCCTCCGGTTCGTCCTGGTCGTAGGGGGCGGTCGCCATGGGGACGAACAGGCCGTGCACGGCCGCGACGGAGTCGGCGAGCGGGGTGCGGGCGGGGGCGACGGCGACGACCGTGCAGCCGCGGCGGTATGCCTGGTCGGTGAGGAGGGCGAGGCCGGGTTCGGTGCCGTCGGGGGTGGCGATGAGGAGGAGGTCGAGGTTGCCGGTCCAGCCGGGGACCTCCCAGCGCAGGGCGCCGGCGACGGGGGCGACGCCGGAGGGGGCGAGGCGGATGACGGGGCTGCCGGGGCCGGCGAGCGTGCCGAGGAGGTCGGCCGCGCCGATGGCGGCGGCGCCGGGGCCGGCGATGAGGACGGCGCGGGGGCGGCCGTCGGGTTCGAGGGCGGTGACGCCCGCCTCGGCGGCGTGCCGGGCGGCGGTGCGGACGCGGGCGCCCGCCTCGGCTGCGCCGCGCAGGAGGCCGCGGTGGTCGGCGTCCGCGAGGGCCTCGGGGGTGTCGAGCAGCGACTCGTCGAGCATGGCGGGTCCTCCGATCGCCGGGCGGGGTGACGCCGGCTGCGGGCGCCGGGGTGGGTGGCGCCTTGGCGGCGAGCGCCGGGTGGGGGTGTGCCGGGCGGCGGGTGGGGTACGCCGGGCGGCGGGTTACGCCGGGCGGCGGGCCTCGTCGACGAGGAGGACGGGGATGTCGTCGCGGACGGGGTAGGCGAGGCCGCAGTCCTGTGAGGTGCAGATCAGCTCGGGGTCCTGCTCCTTGAGGGGGGCGTGGCAGGCGGGGCAGGCGAGGATCTCCAGGAGGCCGGCTTCGAGGGGCATGGGGGTCCTTTGGGGTGCGGGGTGGGTGTGAGGGGGCGGGGTCAGGGTACCGCCGAGGGGTGTGGGTGTGGGTGTGGGTGTGGGTGTGGGTGTGGGTGCGGGTGCGGGTGCGGGTGCGGGTGGGTGGGGGGTGGGTGCGCAGTTCCCCGCGCCCCTGGGAGGTGGGGTGGGGTGGGGTGGGATTAGGAGGCGGGGTGTGAGGAATCTGTGCGCGGTTCCCCGCGCCCCTGAGGGTGGGGCGGGATTACAGGGGCGGGGGCGTGAGGGCTCCGTGCGCGGTTCCCCGCGCCCCTGGGGGGGTGGGGGCTCAGGCTCGGATGATGGTGAGGGCCTCGTCTCGGATTTGGGTCATGGTGTGTTCGTCGCGGGCCTCGGCGTTGAGGCGGAGGAGGGGTTCGGTGTTGGAGGGGCGGACGTTGAACCACCAGTCGGCCGTGGCGACCGTGAGGCCGTCGAGTTCGTCGAGGGTGACGCCCTCGCGGCCCTCGTACGCGGAGCGGATCGCGGCGAGGCGGCCCTGCTGGTCGTCGACGGTGGAGTTGATCTCGCCGGACCCGGCGTAGCGGTCGTACTGGGCGACCAGTGCGGACAGGGGGCCGTCCTGGCCGCCGAGGGCCGCGAGGACGTGGAGGGCGGCGAGCATGCCCGTGTCGGCGTTCCAGAAGTCCTTGAAGTAGTAGTGCGCGGAGTGCTCGCCGCCGAAGATCGCGCCGGAGGAGGCCATCTCGGCCTTGATGAAGGAGTGGCCGACGCGGGTGCGGACGGGGGTGCCGCCGTTCTCCTTGACGACCTCGGGGACGGTCCAGGACGTGATCAGGTTGTGGATGACGGTGCCCTTGCCGCCGTGCTTGGCCAGCTCGCGCGAGGCGACCAGGGCGGTGATCGCGGACGGGGAGACCGGGTCGCCGTTCTCGTCGACGACGAAGCAGCGGTCGGCGTCGCCGTCGAAGGCGATGCCCAGGTCGGCGCCCTCGGCGCGGACGCGGGCCTGGAGGTCCACGATGTTGGCCGGGTCCAGGGGGTTGGCCTCGTGGTTGGGGAAGGTGCCGTCCAGTTCGAAGTACATCGGGACGAGGGTCAGGGGCAGGCCCTCGAAGACCGTGGGGACCGTGTGGCCGCCCATGCCGTTGCCCGCGTCGACGACGACCTTCAGGGGGCGGATGGAGGTGAGGTCGACCAGGGAGCGGAGGTGGGCCGCGTAGTCCTTCAACGTGTCGCGGCGGGTGAGCGTTCCCGGGGTGGCGGCGGGGGCCGGGGCGCCGGTCTCCCGCCAGTCCTCGACCAGTGCGCGGATCTCGGCGAGGCCGGTGTCCTGGCCGACCGGGGCGGCGCCCGCGCGGCACATCTTGATGCCGTTGTACTGCGCCGGGTTGTGCGAGGCGGTGAACATCGCGCCGGGCAGGTCCAGCGCGCCGGAGGCGTAGTAGAGCTGGTCCGTGGAGCACAGGCCGATCTCGGTGACGTCGACACCGAGGGCCGCGGCGCCGCGCGCGAAGGCGCCGGACAGGCCGGGCGACGAGGGCCGCATGTCGTGCCCGATCACGATCGCCCCGGCCCCGGTCACCCGGGCGAAGGCGGCGCCGAAGAGTTCGGCGAGCTCTTCGTCCCACTGGTCCGGGACCACCCCGCGTACGTCGTACGCCTTCACGATCTGCGACAGATCAGCAGTCACGGCCAGCCCTTCTGATGTCCTACTCGGTCACCCAAAGCTACCTGCCCCCACCGACGGCGCGCGCGGGGCCCGGCGCAGTCGGGTCGCCCGCCGGGCGGCGGTAGGAGGGAGGGGTCCGGGGGAGGTGGGAGTGCGTCGGCGTCAGGGGCGTGAAGCGGCTGGTCGTTCGCGGCTGCCGGGAGGGGAGGGTGGGGCGTGGGCCGCAGCTCGTGGGTGGGCGGCGGTCGTTCGTGAAGGGGCTGTGCGGCGGGGTCAGTTGTCCGGGGAGCGCAGGACCCGGAGGTGGCCGCGGCGGGCGACCTCCATCGGGTCGGCTCCGCGGGACGCCCCGCCCGCCTGTGCGGCGCGCTCCTGGGGGCGGGCCGCCTCGCGCACCGCGTTCGCCAGCGCCTCCAGGTCGTCGCCGCTGGGGCGGGCCGGGGCGGAGCCGTCCAGGAGCCGGACGACCTCCCAGCCGCGCGGGGCGGTCAGCCGCTCGGAGTGCTCGGCGCACAGGTCGTAGCAGTGGGGTTCGGCGTAGGTGGCGAGCGGGCCGAGGACGGCGGTCGAGTCGGCGTAGACGTACGTCAGCGTCGCTACGGCGGGACGGCCGCAAGCGGTGCGCGAACAGCGACGTACAGGGCTCACGACGTTGGACGGTACCGCACTCTTGAGCGGGCCGCGACGACTCTCCACCAGGTCACTCCACCGTGTCGTGTTGCGGAACGTCCCCCGGACCTCTTCAGTCATACCCCGCTGACCTGCGCGGACATGCACGGGGGTGGAGGTCGGGGAGGGCCGGTTCGGTCAAGGCCCGGTACAAACAGCGTCAATTGCCTCGTGGCCGACGGTCTCGGAGAGATACGGAATCGAGCCCAACCTTGGCCGGAATGGTCATCTGGCGACATGCCGTACGCGTCCCCCATGGGCGTTGACCGGGCGGGCCGGGGAGGGGGTTGCGGGTGCGGTGCAGGTGAGGGGGGTGCGCCGGGGCGGGCGGGGGCGGAATCGGGTGGTCCGGCGGGTGGGCGTCGGGCGGGGCCGGGGTCGCGGGGACTACCCTTCACCAGTGATGGACAACCCTGTACCGCCTCCCGCCGCCGGACCCGGGCCGCGCCGCCGTGATCGTCACGGGCGGGGCATGCGCGGGCCGATCGCACCGCCGCAGGTGCCGCTGGCGGCGAGCCGTGCCGACGCGTTCGCGGATCTTGTGCAGGACTCGGTGGAGCGGCTGGAGCGGCGGTGGCCGCAGCTCGCCGATGTCGACTTCCTGGTGCTGGAGGTGCCCCGGCTGGACGGGGGCGGGCCCTGGAGCGACGAGGCGGTGCCGCTGGGCAGGAGTGCGTCGGCCGGGGACGGGCGGGCGGCGCGGGTGGTGATCTACCGGCGGCCCGTGGAGATCCGCACCAAGGGGCGGGAGGAGCGGGCCGCGCTGGTCCACGAGGTGGTGGTGGAGCAGGTGGCCGAGCTGCTGGGGCTCACGCCGGAGACCGTCGATCCCCGGTACGGGGAGGACTGAGCGCCCTCCCCGTACCCGCGGGGACGCGTTCGGTGCATTCGTCGCCGCTGCCACCTCCACTCAGCCCTCCCCGTACCCGCGGGGGCCGCGTTACTGCTGGAGCACCGACAGGTCCTGTGCCGCCTCCGGGACCGAGACCCTGCCCCGGTCGTCCGGGAGGACCTGGGTGGTGAAGGCGGGGACGTCGTCCTGGGCGGATTCGAGGGTTCTGGCGGCGTAGAGCGGGCCGCCCGAGGTGGGTTCCACGGTGAGGGCGTAGGTGCCCTTCAGGCCCTCGGGGACGGGGAGTTCGATGTTCTGGGTGGTGCCGGACTTGATCGTGTAGGACTCGGAGACCGGTTCGCCGCCCTCCGTCCCGGCCGACGCGGTGACCTTGACCTCGGTCGTGGTGGTCGGGGCCGTCAGGGAGAGCGTGGTGCCCTTCTCGGTGTTGGCGACGGCCGTCGCACGGGTGTCCACCGGGCGGCTGGCCGGGATGAAGGCGCTCTCCCGGTCGTCGCCCTCGCCGCGGATCACCTGGACCGCCGCGACGACCGGCACCGAGCCGCCGGTCGGGGTCAGGACCAGTGAGCCCGGCTCGCCCTTGGTGACGTCGGCGAGGTCGACCGAGGTCGTCATCCCCGCCTTGACGTGCAGCGTTTCATTACCGACGGGGGTGATCAGGCCCGAGGGGCCGGCGAGGCGCAGCTTGAGGTCGGCGTCCGTGTCGCCCGGGGAGAAGGCGATCAGCCGGACCTGGGCGGCGTCCTCGGGGATGCCCGGCAGCACCAGGCTGCCCGCGGGGTCGGCGGACGCGGTCAGCCAGTCGCCGCCCAGCTTGTCGTCCAGCGCCTGGACGGCCGCGCCGACCCGGCCGCTGCGCACATTGACCCGGACCGTCAGATCGCTCTCCTCGGCGTCGGTCAGCGTGGACAGCAGGACCGGCTCGCTGGTGCGGGGCTTGACCGTGATGTCGGAGGCGACCTCGGACGTCAGGGCGCCGTCCTTGCCGTACAGCTCGATGTCGACGACGGCGGCGGAGTCGTCGGGGTTGGTGAGATGGACGTAGTCGGTGCGGTCGGCGGAGGTGCTGGCGGCCGGGAACCAGAAGTCGGTGTCGGGGGTGACGCAGACAAGGCCCTGGAGGCCGCGTCCGGTGCCCGCGGTGACCTCGGTGGTCTGCTGCACGGTCCAGCCGGGGGCGAGGCGGCCCTCGGCGGTGCCGGTCAGGGCGGGGGCCTCGGCGCCGGACTCCTCGGCGGCGACCGGGGTGCCGGGCTCCTTCTGTTCGAGGACCGACGTGCCGGGTCCGTCCTCGGCGTCCGGGTCGGCCGACTCCTCGGCGGCGGGCAGCAGTTCGGCCGTGCCCCCGTCGCCGGTGCCCTCGGTGGCCGGGGTGAACGCGGTGTAGACCGTCTCGGCCAGGTCGGACGTGCTGGGTGCCGGGCAGACCAGGCTGGTGCGCTCGACGGGCAGGGTGGCCGCCGCGCCGGACGGTCCGGCGTCCTCGGTGCCGGGGGCGGAGACCGAGGCGAAGCCGGTGAGCGCGGCGAGGGCGGCCACGCCGGCGATCAGGGACACGGTGGTGCGCTTCACTGCTGGCTCCCGTCGGGGCGGCGGCCGTGCGGGTCGTGCTGCCGCGCGGGGTCGTACGAGATGTCGTGGCCCTGGGGGTGGGCGGCCGGGTCGTACGGCTGCTGCTGGGGCTGTCCGCCGTAGCCGTAGGGGTCGTACGGCGTGCCCTGGTCGGCGTTGTGCTGCTGCTGGTAGTGGTACGGCTGGGCGTAGCCGGTGTGGGCGGGCTGGGCGGCGTAGGGGTCGGCGGTGTAGGTGCCCTGGTCGGCGGTGTAGGGGGCGCCCTGGTGGGGGGTCCGGTCCCACGGGGCGTCGTAGGGCTGCTGCTGGGGGACCGGGGCGGGTTCGGCGGGGGGCGGGTCCTCGCCGGTGGGGGCGGGGTCCTCGGCGCGGTCGCGCAGGCGGCGGGCGCGGCGGCCCTCGCCGGTGGCGGGCTGCGCGGGGATCACGGGCTCCTCGGGCAGGTCGTCGTCGATGTCGCGGCGGCGGCCGGGCAGGGCGAGGACGACCAGGACCAGGGCGAGGGCGCCCTGGGTCCACAGCCGGGCGGTGTGGGTGACGGGGGCGTCGTAGGTGAGGTCGAGACGGCCGCCGGTGGCGGGGAGTTCGAAGCCCTGGGCCCAGCCGTCGACGGTGGTGGGGGTGAGGGGCCTGCCGTCCAGGGTGGCGGTCCAGCCCTCGGCGGCGGTGTCGGCGAGGCGCAGGACGCGGCCGTCAGGGCCGGAGGGGAGGTCGGTGTGGATCTCGACGGGACCCGCGGGGACCGGCTGGAGGTCGCCGCCGTCCTCGGCGGGGACGATCGCCGCGCGGGAGACCTGCCGGTCGACCTGCCACAGGGCGCTGCCGCCCTCCTGCTGGCTGAGGCGGCTGAGGCCGGGGGTGGCGTCCAGGACGCGGCTGACCTCGCGCGGGGCGCCGGGGTGGACCAGGACGTAGCGGACGGCGAAGCCGCCGAGCTGCTCGGCCTGGTCGGCGCCGGAGCCGGCGACGAGGTTGGCGACGGCCTTCTCCAGCGGGGCGTTGACCGCGTCGGCGGCGGCGAGGTCGGCGTCGCCGAGGCGGGCGCCGGAGCCGCGGACCAGGGTGTAGCGCACCTCGGCGGCGCTGTCGCTGTCCAGGACCAGGGTGCGGGCCTGGTCGTCGCTGCCGCTCTCCTCGGCGACGAACGCGGGCACCTGGACGGGTTCGCGGCGCTCCAGGGGGCCGTCGGCGCCGCGGATCATCCAGCCGGCGGCGAGCAGCAGGGGGCCCGCGGCGGACACGAAGGCGATCAGGGCGGCGACGGGCTGGCGCCAGCCGAAGCTCTGCTCGGCGACCCGGGAGCGGGCTCCGTCGGCGCCGAGCAGGGCGGCGGCGAGCAGGGCCAGGCCGTAGACGAGGGTGGCGGGTCCGGCCCAGGCGGAGGCGTTGGACAGCACCGCGAAGAGCAGGGCGGTCAGGGCGACGGCCCAGGCGGCGAGGATGCCGGTGCGGCGCTCGGAGCGCAGCAGGGCGGCGAGGGCGGCGAGCACAATGCCGATGAGCATCGGTCCGGCGACGGTTCCGGCGCCGCCGGGTGCGGCGGCGAGCAGGTCGAGGGCGCTCGCGGCGGAGGCGCCGTACTCCAGGCCGGCCTCCTGGAAGAAGCCGGTGGGGAGCAGGGACAGCGACCAGGGGGCGAGGATCAGCAGGGGGGTGCCGAGCTGGGCCAGGAAGCGGGGGCCGTAGGCGGTGAGTTCGGTGCGGCGCACGGCGAGCAGGGCGAGGCCGAGGACCAGGGCGAGGGGCCACACGATGGGGGTGAACGCCGTGGTGACGGTCAGCAGCAGGGCGTAGGCCCAGGTGGCGCGCCAGGTGCCGCGGGTGCCGGCCAGGCCGGAGGCGGCGACGGCGGCGCGGGCGAGCAGCGGGAGCAGCGCGGCGAGGACGGCGGTGCCGATCCGGCCGCCGGCCAGGGCGCCGGTGGCGGCGGGCAGGAAGGCGTAGACGACGGCGGCCCACGCGCGCAGGAGGCGGGACATGACCAGCGGGCGGGAGGCGAAGTAGGCGGTGACGCCCGCGATCGGGACCGAGCAGACCAGCAGCACGGTGACGGCGAGTCCGGTGGAGCCGAACAGGAGGCTGCCGAGGGCGGCGACGGCGGCGAGGTAGGGCGGGGCGGCGGGGGTGCCGCCGGTGCCGACCGGGTGCCAGGCGTCGAGGTAGCGGGCCCACAGCTCGGCGGAGTCGGCGGGGGCGGGCAGCAGGGCGCCGCCCGCGAGGGAGCCGGTGCCGAGGAGCTGGCGGCAGGCGATGAGGGAGGCGAGCAGCAGGATCAGGAAGAGCATCGGGCCGGGGTTGCGGGCGACGCGCTTGAGCCGGGCGAACTGCTCGATCTCCAGGAAGTCGGCGTCGTCGCCGCCGGGTCCGGACTCCACCGCGCCGTGGCGTCCGGCGCCGCCCGCGGTCTCGGTGTCGGAGCCGCCGAGGAGGGTGCCCGCGGCCTGTTCGACGGTGGCCCGGACGGTGGCGCCGGGGGGCGGGAAGAGCTGGCGCAGCTCGCCCTTGTCGATCCGGGAGGGGCCGCGCGCGCGGCGGGCGGCGATGATCCGTTCGGGGCGCAGGAGGGTGCTCAGGAGGCCGCGGATCTCGTCGAGGGCCTGTCCGGGGGCCTTGCCGACGAGGTAGGCGACGGTGCGCAGGAGGGTGCCGAGGACCAGCCGGAACAGGATCCAGGGCAGCAGGGCGCCGCGGGAGTTGGCGAGCAGGGTGTGGACGGCACCGGCCTTGTCGACCTTGTGGGGGGAGGCGGCGGTGCGGCCCGCGCAGTCGACGGTGCGGCGCTCGCGGGAGGCGGCCTCGGCGTGCCGGACGACGGCCTCGGGGGCGACCAGGACGCGGTGGCCGGCGGTGTGGGCGCGCCAGCACAGGTCGATGTCGTCGCGCATGAGGGGCAGGCGGCGGTCGAAGCCGCCGAGCTGTTCGTAGACGTCGCGGCGGATGAGCATGCCCGCGGTGGAGACGGCCAGGACCGGGCGGACGTGGTCGTGCTGGCCCTGGTCCTGCTCGCGGCGGTCCAGGCCGGTCCAGCGGCGGCCGGAGTGGGCGAGGGTGACGCCGACTTCGAGGAGCTGGCGGCGGTCGTACCAGCCGCGGAGTTTGGGGCCGACGACGGCGACGTCGTCCCGGCCCAGCTCGATCTCGTTCTCGACGACGCGCAGGAGTTCGGCGAGGGCGCCGGGTTCGGGGGCGCTGTCGTCGTGGAGCAGCCAGAGCCACTGGACGGGTTCGCCGTGGGGCAGTTCGGGGAGGTCGTAGGCGTCGTCGCGCCAGGTGCGGGTGACCGGGTCCCAGCCGCTGGGGCGCTTGAGGTAGGGCAGGTCCTCGGGGGTGAGGACGGGGGCGGTGCGGTGGGCCTCCTCGACGGCCTGGCCGAAGCCGGTGCGGCGGGCGAGGTGGAGGACCCGGTCGGGGCCGAGGGTGCGGGTGAGGAGCTGCGCGGAGTCGTCGGCGCTGCCGGTGTCGGCGGCCAGGACGGACTGGACGGGGCGCTCCTGGCCGAGCAGCCCGGCGAGCGCGTCGGGCAGCCAGCGGGCGCCGTCGTGCGCGACGAGGACCGCGGTCACCACATGGCGCGGGTACTCGGGCTGGCGGGCCGGGTCAAACACTGCGGTGGCGGCCGGGTCGTGCTGGGCCGCCGGGTGGCTGTGCGCGGACATCGAGGTACGGGCCCCGGTTCGGTGGACTGCGGTGGACACCCGTGCCCGGTGCGGGCGGTGGGGGTCTCGGACGAGCGCCCACACTAGCGGCTGACCATGACGACGGCCCGCCGCCTGTGGATAACCCACCCGCGACGGGCCGTTCGTACGGTGTTCGATGAGCCGGGGGTCCAGCGGGCCGGGGGTGGGTCCGGAGGCCCGGGGGTCGGGGGGGTCCGGGGGGCCGGGGGTGGTGTCCTGCCGGGTCGCTCCCCTGCCCGGTACCGGCTCGTTCAGAACCGGCTCGATCGGAACCTGTTCGATCGGAACCTGTTCGACCGGGACCGGCTCGGCCTGCCCGGTACCGGATCGGTCGGGAGCGGCTCGGTCAGACGGCTGCCTTCTTGAGGCGGCGGCGCTCGCGCTCGGACAGGCCGCCCCAGATGCCGAAGCGTTCGTCGTTGGCGAGGGCGTACTCAAGGCATTCGGAGCGGACCTCGCACGCGAGACAGACCTTCTTGGCCTCGCGGGTGGAACCGCCCTTCTCCGGGAAGAAGGACTCGGGATCGGTCTGGGCGCACAGTGCGCGCTCCTGCCAGCCGAGTTCCTCGTCCGCGTCGTCGACCAGCAGTTGCTCCACCAGCTCGGTCATGTGCGCCCCTCGTCTGTCTTTCGCGTCCCCGTGCTGTGGTCGTCACGGCCGTCACCGCCGTCACCGATCGATCGCGGCCGAACGACACGAGTGAAATTACAAGTGTGCTGCTCCGGGCGAGTCAAGCCGGGATCTGCTATTGGGGCCCTTATTCACTCTGCGGAACCAAGGCCGTGCGGAAAGTGTTCAAATCGCCATAAACCTCTCCACGCAGAGAGGACCCCGCGGGACGCCCGCCCGGGAACATCCACAGGGACATCTATTACGGACGAGGACGCCCCGCCGTTCGATCGCGTTCCGACACGCGGGCGGAAGCGAATCTGATCACATTCGGATCACGGGACCGGGCCCGGCACGCGGTCCCGGATGTGCGCCATGTGTCCCGGTCATCGCATGAACAAACCTTTCGGCAGCCGGATGCACCGGATGAGGTGAAAGCCGTCCCGCACACCGGGCGCCGAGTTGACACCACAGGTGTGAACCGGTGTCCTTGTGGGCATGCTCGCGAACTTGGCGCCCACCTCGACCCGCTCCGCCGGGTCCCCCGGTGCTGCCCTCGCTCGTCGTGGCTGTTGTTGCTGTTCCGGCTGTTGAGCCCAACGCGCTCCGGCCGCTCCTGAGTCGACCTCGACTCGGCTGCCCGTCCCTCCGCCCGCACCCGGGCACACCCCACGCCCGCGACCCGGGCGGACGGTCCGTGACACCCAGCCCCCCGCACTGACGCCGAGGAACCACCCCACCCCATGAACAGCGACAGCGACCTCCAGATCGCCGGCGACATCCTTGAGGTCCCCCACCTGCTCCAGGCCCCGCGCGAGCACCCGGCCACCGTCGCCGAGTTCGCGGGCCTGGCCCGGTCGATCGCCG
The DNA here is from genome assembly GCF_040683675.1 of Streptomyces sp. NPDC093252. NCBI lineage: Bacteria > Bacillati > Actinomycetota > Actinomycetes > Kitasatosporales > Streptomycetaceae > Streptomyces > Streptomyces sp. NPDC093252. Next base: position 18,953 of record NZ_JBFBEM010000003.1, read on the forward strand.
CGGACCGCCCGGCCTGGGAGCACCTGGTGCGCTACGACGCCACCAGCCGCTGGTACCACCGGCTGCGCACCGGGCCCGGCTACGAGGTCTGGCTGCTGTCCTGGGTGCCCGGCCAGGGCAGCGGGCTGCACGACCACGGGCCGTCCTCCGGGGTGCTGACCCTGCTGTCCGGCACCCTCACCGAGCACACACGCGGGCGCAGGCGCGTCCTGGACCGCGGGGCGCAGCGGGTGTTCGCGCCGGGCTACGCGCACGAGGTGGTCAACGACAGCCTCGACCCCGCGGTGAGCCTGCACATCTACTACCCGGGCCTGACCGAGATGCCGATGCACGCCCGGGAGCGGGCGCACTGCTGCACGGGGGTTCCGCTCCGCTGATCCGGCGCTGACGGGGGTGGGTGGGGGGAGAGGGTCCGGCGGCGACCGGCCGGGGCGTTGTCAGTGGCGCCTGCAACACTTTCCCCATGCGCATTGTGGTTCTGGCAGGCGGCATCGGCGGTGCCCGGTTCCTGCGCGGTCTGAAGCGGGCCGTGCCGGACGCGGACATCACGGTCATCGGCAACACCGGCGACGACATCCATCTCTTCGGGCTGAAGGTCTGCCCGGACCTCGACACGGTGATGTACACGCTGGGCGGCGGTATCAACGAGGAGCAGGGCTGGGGGCGGGCCGAGGAGACCTTCCACCTCAAGGAGGAGCTGGGGGCGTACGGGGCGGGCCCGGAGTGGTTCGGGCTCGGCGACCGTGATTTCGCCACCCACATCGTGCGGACCCAGATGCTGGGCGCCGGCTATCCGCTCAGCGCGGTCACCGAGGCGCTGTGCGACCGCTGGCAGCCGGGGGTGCGGCTGATCCCGATGTCCGACGACCGGATCGAGACCCATGTCGCCGTGGAGCTGGACGGCGAGCGCCGGGCGATCCACTTCCAGGAGTACTGGGTGCGGCTGCGGGCGTCCGTGCCCGCCCACGCGGTGGTGCCGGTCGGCGCCGAGCAGGCCAAGCCCGCGCCGGGCGTCCTGGAGGCCCTCGCCGAGGCCGACGTCATTCTCTTCCCGCCGTCCAACCCGGTCGTCTCCGTCGGCACGATCCTCGCCGTGCCCGGGATCCGCGAGGCCATCGCCGAGGCCGGGGTGCCGGTGATCGGCCTGTCCCCCATCGTCGGGGACGCGCCGGTGCGCGGGATGGCCGACAAGGTGCTGGCCGCGGTGGGCGTCGAGGCGACGGCGGCGGCGGTCGCCGAGCACTACGGCTCGGGGCTGCTGGACGGCTGGCTGGTCGACACCGTGGACGCCGGAGCGGTGGAGCGGGTGGAGGCGGCGGGCATCCGGTGCCGGGCCGTGCCGCTGCTGATGAGCGATGTCGACGCCGCCGCGCGGATGGCGGGGCAGGCACTGGAGCTGGCCGAGGAGGTGCGGGCCCTGTGAGGGACGGATTCCGGGTCTGGGCCGTGCCGGGGCTGCCGGAGGTGCGGGCCGGGGACGAGGTGGCGAAGCTGATCGCGGGGGCCGAGCCGGGGCTCGCCGACGGGGATGTGCTGCTGGTCACCTCGAAGATCGTGTCCAAGGCGGAGGGCCGGATCGTCGAGGCCGCCGACCGGGAGGCCGCGATCGACGCCGAGACGGTCCGGGTGGTGGCCCGGCGCGGGCCGCTGCGGATCGTCGAGAACCGGCAGGGCCTGGTGATGGCCGCCGCCGGGGTCGACGCCTCCAACACCCCCGCCGGGACCGTCCTGCTGCTGCCCGAGGATCCGGACGCCTCCGCGCGGGCGATCCGCGACGGGCTGCGGGACGCGCTGGGGGTCACGGTCGGCGTGATCGTCACCGACACCTTCGGCCGCCCCTGGCGGGCCGGTCTCACCGATGCCGCGATCGGCGCCGCCGGGGTCCGGGTCCTGGACGACCTGCGCGGCGGGACGGACGCGTACGGCAATCCGCTCTCGGCGACCGTGGTGGCCATCGCCGATGAACTCGCCGCGGCCGGTGACCTGGTCAAGGGCAAGGCGGCCGGGCTGCCGGTGGCGGTGGTGCGCGGGCTGGGACACCTGGTCGGCCACGGGGACGAGGACGGCGACGGCACCGGGGCCCGCGCGCTGGTGCGGGACGCGCGGGACGACATGTTCCGGCTCGGCACCTCCGAGGCCGTCCGGGAGGCGGTGACCCAGCGGCGGACGATCCGCGCGTTCACCGACGAGCCGGTGGACCCCGGGGCGGTCCGGCGGGCGGTGGCCGCGGCGGTCACCGCGCCCGCGCCGCACCACACCACGCCCTGGCGGTTCGTGCTGCTGGAGTCGGCGCGGTCGCGGGTGCGGCTGCTGGACGCCATGCGGGAGGCGTGGATCGAGGATCTGCGGCGGGACGGGAAGAGCGAGGAGTCCATCGCCAAGCGGGTGCGGCGCGGGGACGTGCTGCGCGGGGCGCCCTATCTGGTGGTGCCCTGTCTGGTCATGGACGGCTCGCACCACTACGGGGACGCCCGGCGGGACACGGCCGAGCGGGAGATGTTCGTCGTCGCCACCGGGGCCGGGGTGCAGAACCTGCTGGTCGCGCTGGCCGGGGAGCGGCTGGGGTCGGCCTGGGTGTCGTCCACGATGTTCTGCCGGGACGTGGTGCGGCGGGTGCTGGAGCTGCCGGAGGAGTGGGATCCGATGGGGGCGGTCGCGGTGGGGCATCCCGCGGAGGCGCCTCGGGCGCGGGGGGTGCGGGATGCCGGGGGGTTTGTCGAGGTGCGGTGAGGTGGGGGGATAGTGGTGGGAGGGGAGAGTGGTGGGTGCGGTGTGGTGAGTGGGGTGTGGTGAGTGCGGTTCCGATGTGAGGGGGTTGGTGGTGGCTGGACGGTTCGCGCCTCGGGGGGTGGGGCCGCAGGTTCGCGCTGTCCGCGTGGGTGGGGGGCTGGTGCGGACGTGGGTGCCGGGTGGGCCGGTGGAGCTGGGGCTGGTGCTCGGGCCATTGCGGCGCGGGCCCGCCGACCCCACGTTCCGGGCGCTGCCCGACGGGTCGGTGTGGCGGGCCTGCCGGACGCCGGGCGGGCCGGGGACCCTGCGGGTGTCCCTCGGGGACGGAGTGGTCCGGGGGGAGGCGTGGGGGCCCGGGGGTGAGTGGCTGCTGGAGCGGCTGCCCGAGTTGATGGGCGGGGCCGACGATCCCTCGGTGTTCCGGCCCCGGCACCGGCTGGTCGCGCTGGCGCGGCACCGGCGTCCCGGGCTGCGGCTGACGCGGACCGGGCTGGTGATGGAGTCGCTGATCCCGTCGGTGCTGGAGCAGAAGGTCACGACGGTCGAGGCGTACCGGGCGTGGGGGATGCTGGTGCGGCGGTTCGGGGAGCCCGCACCCGGGCCAGGGGTGGGCGGAGGGGGGCCTCGGGGGATGTTTGTGATGCCGGACGCCCGGGGGTGGGGGTTGATTCCGTCGTGGGAGTGGCATCGGGCCGGAGTCGATGACAAGCGGGCGTCGACGATCCTGCGGGCCGTGCGGGTCGCCGCGCGGCTGGAAGAGGCGGTGGGGATGTCCGCAGGGGATGCGCGGAGGCGGCTGGAGGTGGTGCCGGGGGTGGGGCCCTGGACGTCTGCGGAGGTGGTGCAGCGTAGTCATGGGGCGGTGGATGAGGTGACTGTGGGGGATTTGCATTTGCCGGGGATCGTGGGGTTTGCGTTGGCGGGGGATCGGTATGCGGATGACGCGGAGATGCTGCGATTGCTTGAGCCGTATGCGGGGCAGCGGCAGCGGGCGGTTCGGTTGATTTTGGTGGGGGGGAAGGGGCCGGAGAGGCGGGGGGCTCGGATGGCTGTGAGGGATATTGCTGGGTTGTGAAGGGGGGTTGCGTGGGTGGGGTGGGTGGGGTGGATGTGGGTGCGGGTGCGTTGTGGTTGGTTGCGCAGTTCCCCGCGCCCCTGGGGGGAAGGGGGTGGTCAGGGTTGTGGAGGAGTGCGGGAGGGGGGTGGTTTAGTGCGCAGTTCCCCGCGCCCCTAGGGGGGAGGGGGTGGTTGCGGTTGTGGAGGGGTGCGGGTGCGTTGTGGTTGAGCGCGCAGTTCCCCGCGCGCTTACTGGTCCGAGGAGAAGCGGAGGGCTCCTCGGGGGATTTTTGCGTCGCACCAGACTCGGGCGCCTGACTGGAGTTCGTTGTCGGGGCCGACGAACGCTCCGTCGCCGATGACCGTGCCGGTGAGTATGGAGCGCTCGCCGATCCGGGCGCCCGTGCCGATGAGGGAGTCGGTGATGACCGCGCCGGGTTCGATGACCGCGCCCGGCAGGATCGTGGAGCCGACCACCCGCGCGCCCCCGGCCACCAGCGCCCCCTCCCCCACCACCGTGCCGCCGGTGAGTCTGGCGTCCGGGGCGACCCTGGCCGTGGGGAGGATCAGACGGTCCCCGGTGCGGCCCGGGACCGCCGGGGACGGGGCCCGGCCCAGCACCAGGTCCGCCGAACCGCGCACGAAGGCCGCCGGGGTGCCGAGGTCCAGCCAGTACGTGGAGTCGACCATGCCCTGGAGATGGGCACCGGCGGACAGGAGGGCGGGGAAGGTCTCGCGCTCGACCGATACGGGACGGCCCGCCGGGATCGTGTCGATGACCGAGCGGCGGAAGACATACGCCCCCGCGTTGATCTGGTCGGTGACGATCTCCTCCGGCGTCTGCGGCTTCTCCAGGAACGCCGTCACCCGGCCCGTCGCGTCCGTGGGGACCAGACCGTAGGCCCGGGGGTCGGTGACCTGGGTGAGGTGCAGGGAGACGTCCGCGCCCGCGCGTTCATGGGTGTCGACCAGGGCGCGGATGTTCAGGCCGGTCAGGATGTCGCCGTTGAAGACGAGGACCGGTTCGTCGGGGGCGGAGTGGAGGCGGGACGCCGCGTTGCGGATGGCGCCCCCGGTGCCGAGCGGCTCGTCCTCCGTGACGTATTCGAGGTGCAGTCCGAGCGACGAGCCGTCGCCGAAGTGCGGTGCGAAGACCTCCGCCAGATAGGACGTGGCGAGCACGATGTGCTCCACGCCCGCCGCGCGGGCCCGCGCCAGTTGGTGCGTGAGAAACGGCACCCCCGCCGCTCTGACCATCGGCTTGGGCGTGTGCACCGTGAGCGGGCGCAGCCGGGTGCCCTTGCCGCCGACCAGAAGGATCGCTTCAGTCACCTGTCGTCTCTGCTTCCTGCCGGGACCGGCCGAGGTGTCGTTCGGCCGGTCGGTGCTCAACGCCCTTGCAGGCGTGCCGCGTCGGCGCGGGCGGTGCCGAGTCTGCCGTAGAGCTGGCCGCCGGGGCAGTCCGTGGCGAACCCGTCCCGGTGGCCGGAGATCACATTCAGTCGCACATTCTTACCCTTTGCGTAGAGATTGCCGCCACCCGACTTGAGAGACGTCATTCCCTTCGGGTTGGCTCCCCAGATGCCCAGTTTCCAGGCGCTGAGCCGGGCGACCGCGGTCACCGCGGCCCCGGGGGGCTTGGTGAAGCTGTACGTGCCGATGACAGCGATCCCCATGCTGTCGGTGTTGAAGCCGAGGGTGTGGGCGCCCAGTACCGGCTTGGCCACACCGCCGGCGCGGCCCTCGTAGATGTTTCCGCATGTGTCGACGAGGAAGTTGTAGCCGATGTCCCGCCAGCCCATGCTCCCCACGTGGTACCGGTAGATACCGCGAATGACGGAGGCCGCCTGGGAGCACTTGTAGTTGTTGCCGGTGGCGGTGTGGTGGACGAAGGCGGCCTTCACCTTCTTCGTGTAGACGAAGCTCCGCTCCCGCAGGCTCTCGTCCGCGCCCCAGCCCTTGCGGGTGACGATCTTCGGGCGCGGGCCGATGTACGGCTTGGCCTGGGGGGCGCCCGCCGCGGCGGCGGTGCCCGGGGCGGCGAGGGCCAGTTCGCGTTCCGTCTCGGCGCGGGTGAGGGCCGGGTACTCCAGGGGCTCGGCGGGGGTGGCGGCGCCGGTCGCCGTCGACGGGGTGGCCTGCTGGGGGCCGTCCGCCCGTCCCGGGTCGATCAGTTCGATGCGCAGGCCCGCCGGGAGGACCGGCTCCGAGCCGGAGCGGGCGCCGTCGCCGCCGGTGGAGCCGGGGGACGCGGAGGACGCGCTGGACTCGGGGGACGCGGGGGACTCCGTCGCCTGTGCCTGGACGCGGACCTCCACGCCGTCCGACTCCCCCACCCACAGCGGGGCCGTCGCGCCCCGGAGGCGGGGCGAGGAGCGCTCGGCGGTGTCGGGGTCGGCGGCGTGTTCGGCGTTGTGGGTCTCCAGGTTCTGCCAGCCGGACCAGTGGCCGGTGAGGGCGGAGCGGGTGCGGACCTGGACGGTGCCGTGGAGTTCGGCGTCGGGGTCGTCCCAGATGACGCCGAGGAGGGAGAAGTGCCGGACGTCCCGGACGGGCAGCCCCTGGAGGGTGGAGCCGAGGGCGCGGTCCCGGGAGAGGGGGCCGAGGGGGAGGGACTCCGTGGCGCCCGGGATACCGGTCGTCGTGCCGGGGGCACGGGCGGTGGTGGCGGCGTCGGTGCCGGTGGCGGTGCTGGTGCCGGTGCTGGTGCCGGTGCTGGTGCCGGTGGCAGCGCCGGTGCCGGTGGCGGTGGCGGACCGGGGGTCACCGGGGGCCGCCGCGGCCTCGGGGAGGACCGACGGGAGGGCGAGGGCGGCCATACAGGTGACGCCGAGGGCGGAGGCAAGGTATCCACGCATGCATCTGATCGTGAACATCACGGTGCAAATCTGTCCATTGCGGAACTGAGGGGGCGTCGGGTGCCGCTGCGCCGAACCGGTGACCCGGGCATTCCGGGCGGCGGGCGGCGCGCGCGTACGCTTGCCCGGGTGAACTCCACCGATCGCACCCCTGCCGACCTGCTGCGTTCCGCGCTGGCCACGGATCCGGCCCGCCCGCTGGTGACCTTCTACGACGACGCCACGGGCGAGCGCGTGGAATTGTCCGTCGCCACTTTCGCCAATTGGGTGGCCAAGACGTCGAATCTGCTCCAGGACGGACTGTCCGCGGAGCCGGGTGAACGGGTGGCACTGCTGCTGCCCGCGCACTGGCAGACCGCGGTGTGGCTGGTGGCCTGTTCGTCGGTCGGGGTGGTCGCCGACCTGGGCGGGGACCCGGGCCGGGCGGACCATGTGGTGGCCGGGCCGGGGGCGTTCGAGGCGGGGCTCGCGTGCCGGGGGGAGCGGTACGCGCTGTCGCTGGCGCCGCTGGGGCGGCGGTTCGTGCCGGGTCCTCCGGACGGTTACGCGGACTACGCGGTGGACGTCCCGACCTTCGGCGACCGGTTCGCGCCGTACGCGCCGGTCGACCCGGAGGAGCCCACGCTGATCGTGGCGGGCGCGGAGTTGAGCGGTGCGGAGGTGGTCGAGCGGGCCCGGGGCGACGCGGCGGGGTTCGGCTTCACCGGGCCGGGCGCACGGGTGCTGTCGGGGCTGCCGTACGACACCTGGGACGGGGTGAGCGCGGGGCTGTACGCGGCGCTGGCCAGCGGGGGGTCGGTGGTGCTGTGCAGGAACCTGGAGTTGCTGGCCGGGGACGCGCTGGCCGCGCGGGCGGAGAGCGAGCGGGTGACCGAGATCGTAGGGGCGCCTCGGTAGGTGCCGGTGCCGGTGCCGCGCAGGAGCCGGTGCGTGCGGGTGCCGGTGCGTGCGCGCGGGTGCCGGTGCGCGCGGGATGCCTCGGCCCCGGTGGGCGCTGGTGACCTCCGGGTGCCTCTGCCGCGGCGGGCGCTGGTGACCTCCAGATGCCCTTGCCCCGGTGGGCGTCCGGGGCGCAGCCGCTCCCCGGGGGGGGTCCCTCCGGGCCGGGTCCGGGGGCACCTGGCCCGGAGGGACCCCCCGGGGACACCCGGAGGGGACGGGTCACCCGTCCGGCCCTCCCCGGGGCGCCCCCGCCGCCCTCCCCCGGCATCGTCGTAGGCGCAGCGAGTCGGCGGCCGTAGGGGGTGGGTGCGTGGTGGGTGGTGGGTCCGCAGGGGGCGACGGGGCACCGGCCCCCGGGGGCGTCTCGACTCCCGGGGGTGCCTCGGCCCTCGGGGGCGGGGTACGTCGGCGGCGGCGCCGGCGCCTGCTGCGCGCGGGCGCGCTCGGCGGGGCGGGGCTGCTGCTGGCGGGGGCGGGCATCGGATGGGGCGTCTATCTGAAGCTGAACGGGAACATCACCGCCGACGAGGCCGCCGCCCGGGAGCTGGCCCGGTACGAGAAGGAGCGGCCCACCGCGCTGGTGAAGGGCGCGCAGAACCTGCTGCTCCTCGGCTCCGACTCCCGTGCCGGGGACGGCAATCGGGCCTACGGGCAGGACGACGGCACCGAGCGCTCGGACACCGCGATCCTGCTGCATCTGCCCGCCGGGCGGAACAGCGCCACGGCCGTGTCGATCCCCCGCGATCTGATGGTGGACCTGCCGTCCTGCCGCGACCGGGAGGGCGGGCGCAACGCGCCGGTGTTCACGATGTTCAACCGGGCCTACGAGACCGGGGGTTCGGCGTGCACGATCCGGACCGTGGAAAAGCTGACGGACATCCGGATCGACCACCATCTCGTCGTCGACTTCAGCGGATTCAAGGAGATCGTGGACGCCCTCGACGGGGTGGAGATCTGCCTGGCGCGGCCCATTCACGACGAGGACGCCAAACTCCAACTGCCCGCGGGCCGGGTGACGCTCGACGGGGAACAGGCCCTCGGCTACGTCCGGGTCCGCAAGTCGCTCGGCGACGGCAGCGACACCGACCGGATGGACCGGCAGCAGCGCTTCCTGGCGGCCCTGGTGAAGAAGGTGCGCGGCAATGGCGTCCTGCTGAATCCGGCGAAGCTCTATCCGGTGCTGGACGCCGCCACCTCGTCCCTCACCACCGACCCGGGACTGGCCAGTCTGCGGAGTTTGTACGAGCTTGTTCGGGGACTGCGGAACATCCCCACCGAGCGGGTGCAATTCCTTACGGTCCCGCGGGAGTCGTATCCCGGCAACGCCAATCGCGATCAGCTCGTGGAGCCCGCCGCCGAGCGGCTCTTCGAACGTCTGCGCAGGGACGCCCCGGTCGACGTGGCCCCCGAGAAATCCGACAAGGCCGACAAGAAGCCCTCCCGGGAGGCGTCCGCCGCGCCCACTTTCCGGGGTGACACGGCCGCCCGGGACGGCTGTTCCTGAGGGTTTCCGGGCCACCCGGGTAAAGCGGGTCCCAAGCGGGCGTACGAGTGTTCAAAGAAATGGGCCGGATTGCCCAGTTGTAGGGACAACGAATTTCGGGCCGCCGTCGCTGGACGCTGAACTGGGCGGATAGTGTGAGCGCTTCGGTGTGTACTCGACCCGCGGACGTCGTGGTGTCGCGCACTGTGTGTACGAGACCCGAGCGCCTTTGAGGGGGTAAGGCGCCGCGTGGCCCCGACGGAGGATTCGGACAACCGTGGACGCGCAAGGCCGTGGGCGGGCGGAGAATGTCGATCCCGCAGACCAGTGGGTGCTCAATCCGAACACCGGTGAATACGAACTGCGACTGAGTCCTTCCGCACCGCAGTCACCGGTTCCCGGGCAACGCGGAGCGGGCAGACCGCCGCGTTCCCGCAAGGCGTCGGCGCCCGATGACGGGGGCGCCACCCGGCAGACACGGGGCGGCAGCCGCGCCGGATCCGCTCCGGGCGGCAGTCGCTCCGGATCCGCTCCGGCCCGGTCGGGCCAGGGCGCGTCCGGCACGAGCGACACCCGTCAGGCCCCGGGACGCACCTCACCCGGACGGGACGTTCCCGGCCCGCGCCGGCGGCGCACCGCACCCGAGGAGCCGCCGCCCGGCCGGCGCGGCCGGCGCCCGGCGAAGAAGAGCCGGGCGAAGAAGGTGCTGGTGTGGACCGGCGGCACGATGGCCTTCGTACTGGTCGCGGCCGGGGTCGGCGGCTATCTGTATCTGAGGCATCTGGAAGGCAACGTCAGTACGACCGATGTCGGTGACGCGGGCTCCAGCAGTTTCGCCAAGGACGAGGCGTTCAACATCCTGCTCCTCGGTACGGACAAGCGCACCGGCGAGGGCAACGACGGCTACGGCGACACCGGCAGCGAGGGCCACGCCGACACCTCGATCCTGCTGCATGTCTCCAAGGACCGGACGAACGCGACCGCGCTCAGCATTCCGCGCGATCTGATCGTGGACATCCCGGACTGCGAGACCAAGCAGGAGGACGGCACCTCGACGGTGGTGCCGGGCGAGACCGGCGTCCGCTTCAACACCAGCCTGGGCCAGTCGGGCCGGGATGCCGGGTGCACCATGCGGACCGTCGAGGCGGTCACCGGGATCAAGCCGGACCACTTCATGATGGCCGACTTCAACGCGATCAAGACGCTGACCACGGCGGTGGGCGGGGTCGAGGTGTGTGTGGAGGAGCCGGTCGACGACCCGGACTCCAAGCTGAAACTGCCCGAGGGCACGTCGGTCATCGAGGGGGAGCAGGCGCTCGCGTTCGTCCGGACCCGGCACAGTTGGGGCAACAAGGGCGACCTGGACCGGATCAAAGTGCAGCAGCAGTTCCTGGGGTCGCTGATGCGGAAGATGTCGTCCAGCGACACCCTGACCAGCCCGAGCAAGCTGCTCTCCCTCGCCGAGGCGGCGACCGAGGCGCTGACCGTGGACACCGGTATCGGCAAGGTGTCGACGCTGACGGATGTGGCGCTGGAGCTGAAGAAGGTCCCGCCGAAGAACATCACCTTCACCACCGTGCCGGTGATCGACAACCCGGCCGAGGTGGTCAAGGCGACGGTGGTCGTGGACGAGACCAAGGGGCCCGAGGTCTTCGACGCCATCAACAACGACGTCTCCTTCACCGAGGTGAAGAAGCAGGAGAAGGCGGAGAAGGACGCGGCTGCGGCGGAGGCGGAGAAGCGGCTGGAGGGCACGAAGGCCGATCCGTCGGAGGTGCGGGTGCGGATCCTCAACGGCGGGGGCGGTGACGGGGCGGCGCAGCAGACGCTGACCTGGCTCCAGACCGAGGAGGGGGTCACCAAGTCCGAGCAGGTCGGCAACGCGGACGCGGACCAGCCGAAGACGAGCCTGGAGTACGCGCCGGACCAGGCGGACCAGGCGCGGGCGCTGGCGGAGATCATGGGGCTGCCGGGGACCGCGCTGAAGCCGGGGGAGAGTGTGGCCAACTCTCAGGGGCTGCCGGCGATGACGCTCATCCTGGGTGAGGACTTCAAGGGGGCGGGGACGCCGGTCACGGGGGCGACGGAGGCGCCTGAGGTGGAGAAGTCGACGGCGGATCAGGAGAAGTGCGCTAGCTGATTTACCGGGTGGGCTTGTGGGGGGCGGGGGGTGGGTGTCGGGTGCGGGTGGGTGGGGGCTGGTCGCGCAGTTCCTCCCCCAGAGGGGGTACCCCCAGCGCCCCTAAAAGCCTTGGGTCGGGTCGGCGTGAACCGGGTGCGGGTCCGCTGAAAGCTCTGGATCGGGGCGGTGTGATGCACGTCTGCGTCCCTGAAAGTCATGTCTCGTTGCCCGAACGTTCCCTTTCGGTGGTCCGGGGTGTGGATTTTGCTCGGGCGTGGCCAACCACCGGGCGGTCTCGTGGGTCTGACTGGTAGCCGATCCGCTGTCGGCGGGTCGGGCCGGGGTGGGGAAGGACGTGGACGTGAGCGGCAGCAGTGTGCGGGGAGACGCGCCCGCCGAGGGAAGCCGCGTGGACGACACCATGCCGCTGCGGCCCCGGACCGTCCGCTCCCGGCGCTCCCGAACCGGGCGCCGGCTGATCCGCTGGTCGGCGAGCACCCTCGCCGTCCTCATCCTGGGTACCGCGGGTGCCGGGTACCTCTACTACCAGCACCTCAGCGGCAATCTGGAGAAGGGCGAGCGCAGCAGCGGTGACTCCAAGGCCGAGCGGACCGCGCCCAACGCGGCCGGGCAGACGCCCCTCAACATCCTGCTCATCGGCTCCGACAGCCGCTCCTCCGACGCGAACGTGGCGCTCGGCGGCAGCCGCGACAACCGGGACAGCCCGCCCCTCGGCGACGTCCAGATGCTGATCCATCTCTCCGCCGACCGCAAGAGCGCGGCCGTGGTCACCATCCCCCGGGACACCCGGGTCGACATACCCGAGTGCAAGGACCCCGAGACCGGAGAGACGTTCCCGGCGACCAACGCCATCATCAATGAGTCCCTGGGCCGCGGCGGCGCCGGCTGCACCCTCGCCACCTGGGAGAACCTCACCGGTGTCTATATCGACCACTGGATGACCATCGACTTCGCCGGGGTCGTCAGCATGGCGGACGCCATCGGCGGGGTGGAGGTCTGCGTCAAGCAGAACGTCTGGGACCGTCCGCTGCCCGGGATGAAGGGCGGCTCCGGGCTGAAGATGACCCAGGGCCGCAAGAAGGTCCAGGGCGAGCAGGCCCTCCAGTGGCTCCGCACCCGGCACGCCTGGGGCAGTGACCTGCTGCGCGCCCGCGCCCAGCACATGTACCTCAACTCCATGATCCGCACCCTCAAGGAACAGAGCGTCTTCACCGACGGCGGGCGGCTGACCAGGCTCGCCGAGGCGGCCACCGAGTCGCTCGCGGTCTCCGAGGAGATCGGCTCGCCGAAGAAGCTCTACGACCTCGGGATGCAGCTCAAGACCGTGCCGACCGACCGCATCACCATGACGACCATGCCCAACGTCCAGGACCCCCAGGACGACAACCACGTCATCCCCGACAGCGCCGACGCCGAGACCATGTGGAAGATGCTCCGCGACGACATCCCCTTCGACAAGAACGGCGAGAAGGAGAAGGCCAAGAAAGACAAGGGGAAGGAGAAGCAGGCCGTTCAGGAGCCCTCCGTGCCCGATGCCGAGATCGGTGTGCAGGTGTACAACGGGACCGGCTCCTCGGATGAGGCCGCCGTTCCCCGGCGGGCCAGGGCCATCGCGCAGGAGCTGGTGGGGGCGGGGTTCGTACGGGCGGCGGCCGACTCCTCGGGGTCGCTGGCGCAGGAGCGCACCGAGGTGTCGTATCCGAGCGCGGAGCTGAAGGGGGACGCGCAGCGGGTGGCCGGGGCACTGGGGATTCCGCTGAGTTCGGTCAAGCGGTCCACCGAGGTCTCGGGGGTCACGCTGGTCGTGGGCGCCGACTGGCGGGAGGGTACGGCGTATCCGGAGCAGTCCGCGCCCGAGGCCGGGGACGTCCCCGACACCGCCGACGCCCTGAACGGTTCCGACGACACCCCGTGCATGGAGGTGTACGCGCCTTATCGCTGGTGACACACGTCACTCAGGCAGGGGTTGCCCGCCCGGGACCCGCTCGAAAAGATCGCAGACGTTCTGGTGTAGACCTGTAGAGCCGTGGACCTCGTGGTCCGGCCTCGGGTCCTTGATCCCCGTACCGCGCAGGGGTGGGGAGGACGGACACAATGACGCAGCACCGTGTGCGAGGGGAGGGCACGCTCACGCGCGCCCGGCGCGCCGCCGGGACGGACACCGGGACCGGGACGGACACCGGGGCGGACACCGGGACCGATACCGACATCGATGCCGACACCGACACCGATACCGAGGTCGAGGTCGAGGAGTCCGGGGCCGGGGGCGGGGGCGGGCCGGACGAGGAGCGCCCCGCCGCGCCCCGCCGTCGGCGCAGGCTTCTGAAGTGGGCCGCCGCCGGGCTCGCCCTCGCCGTGCTCGGCGCGGCGGGCGCCGGTTACCTCTACTACGAGCGGCTCAACGACAACCTCCGCAAGGACCACCTCAACCTCGGGGACGGCACGGTCGCCGCGCCCACCCCCAACGCCGCCGGGCAGACCCCGCTGAACATTCTCCTCATCGGCTCGGACGCCCGGGACTCCGAGGAGAACCAGCAACTGGGCGGCGCCCGGGAGACCTTCGGGGCGGCCCCGCTGGCCGATGTGCAGATGCTGCTGCATCTGTCGGCGGACCGCACCAACATGTCGGTGATCAGCATGCCCCGGGACACCCTGGTGGACATACCGAAGTGCACCGACCCCGACGACGGGACGGTGTACCCGGCGAGCGACGGCCGGGTGATGACCAACCAGAGCCTCGGGCACGGCGGTCCGGGGTGCGCGGTGGCGACCTGGCAGGAGCTGACCGGCATCCGTATCGACCACTTCATGATGGTCGACTTCGCCGGGGTGGTGAGCATGGCCGACGCCATCGGCGGGGTCCCGGTGTGCGTGGACGCCAACATCCTCTCCCGGACCGGTGACGGCAAGGGCTCCGGGCTGAAGCTGGAGAAGGGCACCACCGCGATCCAGGGCGAGCAGGCCCTCCAGTGGCTGCGCACCCGCTACGGCTTCGGCGACGGCAGCGATCTGGTCCGCGCCAAGGCCCAGCACATGTACATGAACTCGATGGTCCGCGAGCTGCGCGCCAACGCCACCCTGACCAGCCCGAACAAGCTGCGCCGACTGGTCGAGCAGGCCACCCGGGCGCTCACCGTCGACGAGGGCCTGGACACGGTGAAGAAGCTGTACGACCTGAGCAACGAACTGCGCAAGGTCGAGCCGGAGCGGATCACCATGACGACGATGCCCAACCGGTACGTGGGAGCCCGGGTCGAGCCCACCGAGGACGCCGAGCAGTTGTTCCGGCTGGTGCGGGAGGACATCGCGCTGGACGGCAAGGACGAGCCCGGGACGCCCGCGCAGGAGAAGCCGGTGGCGCCGCCCTCCGACCCGGCCGCCGACGACGCCGAGATCGCCGTACAGGTGCAGAACGGGACCCGGACGGAGAGGCTGGGACCGGCGTCGGGGCGGGCGAGCACGGTGGCGGGGCTGCTGGCGGAGGAGGGCTTCGCGGAGGCGTTCGCCGACCGGTCGTCCGCGCTGAGCGAGGAGCGGACGGTGGTGCGCTACCCGAGTGCCGATCTGGCGGGCGACGCCCACCGGGTGGCCGAGGCGCTGGGTGTCCCGGCGGACGCGGTGGAGAAGAGCACGGAGGTCTCCGGGGTCACCCTGGTGGTGGGCGCGGACTGGCGCGAGGGCACCCGCTACGAGGCGCCGGAGGCGGACGACTCGATGCCGGACACCGCGAGCCCCCTCAACGGGGCGGACGACAGCGCGTGCATGCAGGTGAATCCGAACTACACGTGGTGAACGGCGCGTCGGCCCGCGCCACCCGGTGAGCGGGGGCGCCACCCGGTGAGCGGGGCGCTCGGTCGGCGCCGCCCGGTGAGCGGGCCGCGCCCCCGGTACCCGCCGCCCGCCCGGCCGCAGATGCCGCTCCCCCTCCCCCCCTCCGTGGACGGGCATCATCACGGAAACGGCCGACGGCCGCATCCCGGATTGACGTTCATCAGTCCTCGCGTTACCGCGAACGGGGGACACCCGTGCGTGCCGCCGGGTGCGCTGCGCCGGGTCGCAGATCGTATGGGCCTACGGTGCTCACGGCCGGGCCCTGAATCCCGACGGGCCCCGATCCCGACAGGCCGGCCGCCCAGGCTCGCTCCGCCGGAGGTGTCCCCCATGCCCAGCACGCCACCCCGGTCGCCCGCCGGTCCCCGGCGCCGTGCGCAGCGGCCCGTACCGCAGCGCAGCCCCCGCCCGGACCCGGCGGCGGACGACCGGCCGCCCGCGCGCTCCGCCCCCGCGCGCTCCGCCGTACGGCCCCGGCGGCGGCCCCGTTGGGCCATGCGGGCGGTGACCACCCTGTCGGTGGTGGTGCTGGCGTCGGCGGGGATCGGGCACGCGGTGATGACCGGGCTGGACGCGGACATCGACCGCGTCGACCCCTTCAAGGACATGAAGAACCGGCCGCGCGCCGGGCACGGCATGAATGTGCTGCTGGTCGGCACGGACGGCCGGGACAAGATCTCCGAGGCCGAGCGGCGCAGGTACCGGCTGGGCGGGGCGCCCTGCCACTGCACCGACACGGTCATGATCGTGCACATTTCGGAGGACCGGGAGCGGGCGAGCGTGGTGAGCCTGCCCCGCGACTCGTACGCCGAACTGCCCGCGCACACCGACGCGACGACCGGGAAGCGGCACGGGGCGCACCCGGTCAAGCTGAACGCGGCGTACGCGGAGGGCGGGCCGCAGTTGACCGTCCGGACGGTCGAGCACATGACCAAGGTGAAGATCGACCATTACCTGGAGGTCGACTTCACCAGCTTCATGAAGACGGTGGACGTGCTGGGCGGGGTGGAGATCTGCACGGCCGAGCCGATGAAGGACACCTATACGGGGCTGAATCTGCCGGCCGGCCGCCATGAGATGACCGGCGGGCAGGCGCTCCAGTTCGTCCGGGCCCGGCATGTGGACGGGGCGTCGGACCTGGGGCGGATGGGCCGCCAGCAGCGGTTCCTGGCGGCGCTGGTGGAGCGGTCCACGTCGTCCGGGGTGCTGCTGAACCCGATGAAGTTCCGGGATGTGACGCGGGCGGTGCTGGGGTCGGTGCGGGCGGACCGGGGGTTCGGCACGGACGAGCTGCTGGACCTCGGCCGCGCCATGCGCAACTTCTCCCCGTCCTCCTCGGAGTTCACCACGGTCCCGATCGGCCAGATGGGATACGCGGTGAAGGGCATCGGGTCGACGCTGAAGTGGGACCCGGTGAAGTCGGAGGAACTGTTCCGGGCGCTGCGCGAGGACGAGCCCCTGTCGAAGCGGACGGGCACCCGCCCCGGCCCGGCGAAGGACTCCCCGGCACCGGCCCGGGTACCGGTCGCGCCGGACCGGATCCAGGTCCAGGTCGAGAACGGCACCGGGACGGCGGGGCTGGGGCGGCGGGTGGACACGGCGCTGGCGGCGGAGGGGTTCCGGACGACGGGGCAGCCGGTGAACGCGGCGGCGGTCGAGCGCACGGTGGTCTCCTACGACCCGCGCTGGGACCGCTCGGCGAGATCACTGGCGGCGGCCCTCCCCGGCAGCGAACTGCGCCCGGTGAAGGGACAGGGCCCGGTACTGAAGGTGACGGTCGGCCCCGACTTCCGCACCCTCCGCAAGGTCCACCCGGACACCCCGACCCCCTCACAGGAGCCGGTGGTGCGGGGGGATGAGGTGACCTGCGGGTAGGCACGCCGCTTTGGGGGCGGGGGCGCGCGTGTTGGGGGGCGGTGGGGGGCGGCGCCCTGCCTCTCTAGGGGCGCGGGGAACCGCGCACAGAGGAATCAGCAGCCTCGGACTCAAACGCGGGACAAGCGCAACGCCCCGCTTCTAGGGGCGCTGGGGCTACCCCCCTCTGGGGGAGGAAATGCGCGACCAGCCCCCACCCACCCGCACCCGACCCCGTACCCTCACTCCCCCACCACTCCCCGCTCCCGCAGCTCCAAAATGGCCCGCCGCCGCGCCAGCCGATGCGTACGCCGGATCTGTGCCTCCTGATACCTCCGCCGGTCCCGCTCCGTCTCCGGCAGCACCTCCGGCACCCCCCGCGGCCTCCCGTCCGCGTCGACCGCCGCGAAGACGAGATACGCCGACCCCACCTGCGTCGCCGGGGTCGACTCGTTCCACCGCTCGGCCATCACCCGCACGCCGACCTCCATCGACGTCCGCCCGGTCCAGTTGACCTGCGCCTTCACATGCACCAGGTCCCCGACCCGGACCGGCTCCAGGAACGCCATCTCGTCCATGGACGCCGTCACCGCGGGCCCGCCGCTGTGCCGCCCGGCGACCGCGCCCGCCGCGTCGTCGACGAGCTTCATGATGACGCCGCCGTGCACGGTCCCCAGCAGATTGGTGTCGTTGTGGGTCATGATCCGGCTGAGGGTGGTCCGCGAGGCGGACGTCGGCTTGCCGGGAATCGCGCTGCCGGGCGTCGCACCGGCCTGATCTGTCATACGGTCCACTTTATGCCGGGGTACGCACCGCGGACTTTGTGCCGGGTTCGCAACAGCCCCGCCCTGATTTTTCGCCGGACCTTGTGAGCCCCACGGTGGCACACGGCACACTAAGGCCCATGAATGACTGGCCCCAGGGATGGTCCGACGACAACCGCGGCGGCGCAGGCCGCAACCGCCACGGCGGCGGCAGCGGGAGCGCTCAGCCGGAGGGCGCGCGGGTGATGCGCCAGGTGCGCCGCGGGCCGTCCGGGGCCGGTGGCTACCCGCCCGCTCCCCCGCAGCAGCCGCCGCACCCCCCGTCCTACGACGGCGTCCCGCAGCAGTCGTCGTACGCGAACGGACCCGGGGGTGACTCCTACGACAGCGGGTACAACACCGGCCAGGTCTACGGCAGCGCCGGTGGCGGTGGCGGGCGCGGTGGCGGTGGCGGTGGGGGCGGGCGGCCCGCGCCCGACTGGCGGCGCCGGATCAAGGTGACCGCGATCACCGTCGTCACGGTGCTGGTCGTCACCTCGGTGGCCACCTACTTCTGGGCCGACGGCAAACTGAACCGCGAGGTCGATCTGTCGAAGGTGATCGACCGCCCGGAGGCCGGTGAGGGCACCAACTATCTGATCGTCGGCTCCGACAGCCGCGAGGGCATGACCGACGAGCAGAAGAAGGACCTGCACACCGGTTCCGCCGAGGGCAAGCGCACCGACTCGATGATGATCCTGCACACCGGGAGCAACGGCTCCACCCTCGTCTCCCTCCCCCGTGACTCGAACGTCGAGATCCCGAGCTTCGTCGGCTCCGAGTCCGGCAAGACGTACGAGGGCACCGGCCGTCAGGTGAAGCTCAACGCCGCCTATGCCGAGGACGGCCCGGAACTGCTGGTCCGCACGGTGGAGGCGAACACCGGGCTGCGCATCGACCACTACGTCGAGATCGGCTTCGCCGGGTTCGCGAACATCGTGGACGCGGTGGGCGGGGTCGAGATGGACATCCCGCAGGACATCAAGGACACGAAGTCGGGCGCGGACTTCAAGAAGGGCAAGCAGACCCTGAACGGCGAGGAGGCGCTCGCCTTCGTCCGCACCCGGTACGCGCTCGCCGGTTCCGACCTCGACCGCACCAAGAACCAGCAGAAGTTCCTGTCGGCGCTGGCCGGTCAGGTGGCGACGCCGGGTACGGTCCTCAACCCCTTCAAGCTGTACCCGACCATGGGCGCGGGCCTGGACTCGCTGATCGTCGACAAGGACATGGGCCTGTTCGACCTGGCGAGCATGTTCTGGGCGATGAAGAGCGTCAGCGGCGGTGACGGCACCTCGATGAACATGCCGCTGGCCGGGAACGCGGCCAACGGCAACCTCCAGTGGGACACCGAGAAGGTGAAGCAGTTGGTGGAGGAGCTGAAGAACGACGAGAAGGTGACCGTCACCGCCGACTGACGGCCGCCACGGTCTCCGCTCCTTCTCAGGCGTCTCCCGTACTTCTCAGGCCCGGCAGAGGCAGAACGGATGCCCTGCCGGGTCCGCGTACACCCGCCAGCCGCGCCCCTCGGCGCTGTCCAGCGGCTTGGCGCCCAGCGCCAGGACGGCCGCCTCCGCCGCGTCCAGATCCGCCACCGTCAGATCCAGATGGAACTGCTGGGAGCGCTCGCCCGACGGCCACTCGGGCGCCCGGTGCTCCGGCGCCCCCTGGAAGGCGAGACCCCGCCCGTCCGGCAGCCGCAGCTCCACCCAGTCCCCCTCACCGTCGACCGTGCCGCCGAGCACCCCGGCGTAGAACCCGGCGAGCGCGCGGGGGTCGGGACAGTCCAGGACGACGGCGCCCAGCGTGGCGAGAGCCATGATTCCTCCCCTTCAGGTCATTCACATCCATGCCGTTACCGCTAGAAGCCTTCTTACGGTAACGGCTCGCGTTACCGCATCATGGCGCACTGCCGGTAACCTCGCAAGCGTGACGGAGCGATCTCCCGCGCCCGGCGGTCTGGCGCTGGTCGAGGCGCTGGTGAACACGGTGGACCTGGAGTCCGGCGCGGACACCCTCGACAGCGCGGCCGGGCGCGCCCCCTTCCAGCTCACCGAGTCCGCGCTCGACGAGGCGCGTGAACTGCGTGAATCCCTGCGCGCGACCTGTCTGGCGCATGCCGGTCATCCCCCGCACCGCCCGGTGACCCCGCTCGGCGCGCTGCTGGCGCGGGCGCCGCTGTATGTGGACATCGACCCCGGGGACGGGTCGGCGCGGCTGGTCGCGGCGGACGGGGGCCCGCTGCTCTCGCGGGTCGCGGTGGCCGTGGCGGAGGCGGTCGCGGCCGGGACCTGGCTGCGGCTCAAGGCGTGCGAGCTGCCCGACTGCCACTGGGCGTACTACGACCGCAGTCCGGCCGGGCGGGGCCGCTGGTGCTCGATGCAGGTGTGCGGGGCGCGCGCGAAGATGCGGCGCTATCGGGCCAAGGGGGCGTGAGGGGGCGGGGGCGTGGGGCCAAGGGGGCATGAGGGGCCGGGCCCGGCGCCCCGGTTCGCCGCCCGGGGCCGTGGTGGGTGGGGCAGAATGCGTCGGGACGCCGGTTCGGCCGACTGAGCCTCGGCCGAACCGGCGTTCCCGTCCGCCGTCTGCCCGCCTCCCGTCCGCCCGTCTACCCGTCCGCCCGTGCGGGCGCCTCAGGCCGTCGGGCGGCCCATCGCCCGGTACGTCCAGCCCGCCTTGCGCCACACCTGGGGGTCGAGGGCGTTGCGCCCGTCCAGGATCACCCGGCGCGCGGCGGCCTCGCCGAGCACCGCCGGGTCCAGCTCGCGGAACTCCCGCCACTCGGTGAGATGCAGCACGACATCGGCGCCCCGCACCGCCTCCAGCACGGAGCCGGCGTACCCGAGGGTCGGGAAGAGCCGCTTGGCGTTGGCCATGCCCTTGGGGTCGTAGACGGTGACCTGGCCGCCCTGGAGGTGGATCTGCCCGGCGACATTGAGGGCCGGGGAGTCGCGTACGTCGTCGGAGTCGGGCTTGAAGGCGGCGCCGAGGACCGCGACGCGGGTGCCGAGGAAGGAGCCGGTGCCCAGCGCCTCGCGGGCCATCTCCACCATCTGGCCCCGGCGGCGCATATTGATCGAGTCGATCTCGCGCAGGAAGGTCAGGGCCTGGTCGGCGCCCAGTTCACCGGCGCGGGCCATGAAGGCGCGGATGTCCTTGGGCAGACAGCCGCCGCCGAAGCCGATACCGGCCCGCAGGAACTTGGCGCCGATCCGGTCGTCGTGGCCGATGGCCTCGGCGAGCCGGACGACATCGCCGTCGGCGGCCTCGCAGACCTCGGCCATGGCGTTGATGAAGGAGATCTTGGTGGCCAGGAAGGAGTTCGCGGCGGTCTTGACCAGCTCGGCGGTCGGGAAGTCGGTGACGACGAAGGGGGCGCCCTCGGCGAGGGGTCCGGCGTAGACCTCGCGCAGCAGCTTCTCGGCGCGCTCGCTGCGCACCCCGGCGACGATCCGGTCGGGGTGCAGGGTGTCGTGGACGGCGAAGCCCTCGCGCAGGAACTCCGGGTTCCAGGCCAGCTCGGCGGCGGCCCCGGCGGGGGCGTGGGCGGCGAGGTAGGCGGCGAGGCGCGCGGCGGAGCCGACGGGGACGGTGGACTTGCCGACGACCAGCACCGGGCGGGTGAGATGGGGGGCGAGCGAGGCGAAGGCGGCGTCGACATAGCTCATGTCGCAGGCGTACTCGCCGTGCCGCTGCGGGGTGTTCACACAGACGAAGTGGATGTCCCCGAAGGCGGCGGCCTCGGCGTAGTCGGTGGTGAAGCGGAGCCGTCCGGTGGCGCCCTCGATCCCGGCGACGTGCTTGCGCAGCAGGTCCTCCAAGCCGGGTTCGTACATCGGGACCTCACCGCGGCGGAGCGTCTCGATCTTCTCCGGGACCACATCCAGCCCGAGCACCTCGAAGCCCAGCTCGGCCATGGCCGCGGCATGGGTGGCGCCGAGATAGCCGGTGCCGATCACGGTGATCTTCAGGGCCATGGGGTACTCACTCCAGAAGACGAACGGATGGTGCAGTGGCTGGTGCAGTGGGTGGTGCTGAAGGTGGTGCTGTGGGTGGTGCTGAGAATGGCGCGGGGTGCGGCGCCGGACGCGGTGCCCGAGCATAGTCGGGGGCGTGCGCCCGGCCTCAACGGGCAGTTTTCCCGATGTCGTCCAGGTCACGTACCCGTCCGCCGGACCGCCCTCTAAAATTCGGGTTACTTAACGGTAATTTGCAGAGACATCCCCACGTCACCGTCGTATGTGGAGCGTGAGAACCGTGGCCGGATCGGCTGATTTCGACCTGTACCGCCCGTCCGAGGAGCACGACATGCTCCGGGACGCCGTCCGCGCGCTGGCCGAGGCGAAGATCGCGCCGTTCGCCGCCGCGGTGGACGAGGAGGCCCGCTTCCCGCAGGAGGCGCTGACCGCGCTGGTGGCCAACGAGCTGCACGCGGTGCATGTGCCCGAGGAGTACGGCGGCTCCGGCGCGGACGCGCTGGCCACGGTGATCGTGATCGAGGAGGTGGCCCGCGTCTGCGCGTCCTCCTCCCTGATCCCGGCGGTGAACAAGCTGGGCTCGCTGCCGGTGATCCTGTCCGGCTCCGAGGACCTGAAGAAGAAGTACCTGGGCCCGCTGGCCAAGGGCGACGGGATGTTCTCGTACTGTCTCTCCGAGCCGGACGCGGGCTCGGACGCGGCCGGGATGAAGACGAGGGCGGTCCGCGACGGCGACCACTACGTCCTCAACGGCGTGAAGCGCTGGATCACCAACGCGGGCGTCTCCGAGTACTACACGGTGATGGCCGTGACCGACCCCGAGAAGCGCTCCAAGGGGATCTCCGCGTTCGTGGTGGAGAAGTCGGACGAGGGGGTCTCCTTCGGCGCACCGGAGAAGAAGCTCGGCATCAAGGGCTCCCCGACCCGCGAGGTCTATCTCGACAACGTCCGGATCCCCGCGGACCGGCTGATCGGCGCCGAGGGCACCGGCTTCGCCACCGCGATGCGCACCCTGGACCACACCCGGATCACCATCGCCGCCCAGGCCCTCGGCATCGCCCAGGGCGCCCTCGACTACGCCAAGGGCTATGTCAGGGAGCGCAAGCAGTTCGGCAAGCCGATCGGTGACTTCCAGGGCGTCCAGTTCATGCTGGCCGACATGGCGATGAAGATCGAGGCGGCCCGCCAGCTCACCTACGCCGCCGCCGCCAAGTCCGAGCGCGGCGACAGCGACCTCACCTTCCAGGGCGCGGCGGCCAAGTGCTTCGCCTCGGACGTCGCGATGGAGGTCACCACGGACGCCGTCCAGCTCCTCGGCGGCTACGGCTACACCCGGGACTACCCGGTGGAGCGGATGATGCGCGACGCCAAGATCACGCAGATCTATGAGGGGACGAATCAGGTGCAGCGGATCGTGATGGCGAGGAACCTGCCTTAGCAGGTTTTTGCAGGTCAGAAGCCGTTTCACCGGCCGAATGGACATCCTCGGCCTTCCGTCCGCCGCAGCCCGATCGGGGCCGTTCGCGGGCGTCGTGCTGGGAAGATCCTGGGCGGATGCTGGGCTGAGAACGACCACTGACGTGCACAAACAACGCGGCCCCGGCCCGATGGCCGGGGCTTCCTTGTTCCGCCGGTCATGTGAGGGGGCAGCCGAGTCGAGGGTGGGAACGGTTCGGGGAGCAGGTCACCACTGCCAGGGACAGAAATGTGGGGCGTTCGAGGTAGAAGCCGTACGACACGTCCCCGCCCGACCGCAGGTGTCCGGCCGCGCTGTTCACCAGCCGGGCCAGGCGGGTGGTGTCCCGGTCCCTCTGTGATGCGAGGCGAGGGGCGTGGTCGGCCAGCCGCTCACCGAGCCACGCCGCCCCCTCCTCCGCCTCCTCCCATGTGCCGCCGACCAGGGAACGCGGCTTGACCAGCCAGTGGGCCGTCTCCAGTGGCGGCAGATCAGAAATGGGGAACTCCGCGGCCACCTCGCGGTACCGCTGGATCAGCTCCGGTCTGCTCCCGGCCGGGGGCGGCTCGGGATGCGGGGGCCGTCGCAGTGCCTCCCGGTCGAAGCGTTCCTTCGGGCCGGTCCACAGATAGCCGTGATGGTGCACGAGTCGATCCCGTTCCGGAAGTGCCGGACGGACCGGGCCAACGAAAGGGGATGGACCCGGTCCTGCGGTGAAGGGGAGGAGGTCAGACGCCGAGGCCGAAGCGGGCCGGGTCGATCCCGGCCGCGTCGAGTTCCTCCGTGGTGAACCGCAGCGGCTGCCCGTCCGGCCGCTTGCTGTCACCGAGTGCCCAGGCGTCACCGCCGATCCGGGCCAGCGTCACGCACGCCTCACCGTCCGGATGCGTGCTGCCGCCGCACGCCTTCACAAAGACGGCCCCGCTGATGTCGAGGCCGTACAGGTCGATTCCGTTCAGCATCACTGCACCTTCCTGCTCGACTGATCGCGGCCATGACCGGCCGCCACCGCCCATGACGGGCGGAAGTTCAATGAAGGAAATGAAGGAAATGAAGGAGCGAGAAGAGACTTCAGCGCCTGGAGCGTTGGCCGCCTTCCGCGCAGCGCCGGCACTCGCACGGCGGCCAGGCACTGCTGAGCAGGGGCGGAGGATCGTCGGTTGAGGACACGGTCCGCACCGGCCCCCAGGTCCGCCCCGAGTCACGAGAAACGCACAAGGTCATCAGCGGGCGGTCGGCGCAAGCGGGTTGGGGCGATGGGTCGCGCCCCGAATCTTTCAGACGGGTCGCTGCTGGGGTGTTGGCTCCAGGATCTGGATTTCCCTCTTCGCTCTCCATGGCTCCATGGCTCCATGTTCGGCGACCCAGGGAAATTGCTCTACCCTGTTTCCTGTTGCCGCAAAAACTCGTCACGGATGCCATCGACCAGACTCCGCATTTCGTCACCAAACAACGCCACTCGGGAAAATCCGTCGAACTTCTTTACGTAGACATCAATGTCTCTGGGGTCGGTAACGAGCACCTCGGCATGAATCATTTCCACGGTTACCATTCGGTTGTCCCGAATCGCAAAGGAATGGTTCGCCATGTCATGCTGTTGAATATCCAGAGGGACCACACGGATGTCGACATGGGAGAGCCGCGATATGGAAACGATCCTGTCCAGTTGTGCAGCCATCATGGGAGGCGGGACGATCCGCCACCTCAGCACGGGTTCCGTGATGACGAACCGCAGTGACTTGGATGTGTTGTAGAGAATGGCCTGGCGCTCCAGTCGACCACTGATCGTGCGGGCCAGCGTGTCATCGCTGAGGTCGTGGCGTTGCAGCACCGCCCGGATGTACTCAGGGGTCTGGAGCAGTCCAGGAACCAGGGCCGGTTGAAACATCCGCAGGACCGACATCTGGGCTTCGAGGGCTTTGACCTCCTGCTGACCCTTGTGAACGCCGACTCGCTTCAGCAGTCGCCACTCTGTCGTCTCGGTACCCGCTGACCGAGCGGCCTCGGTGTACTCGGCCTTGATCTGAGGGGAGACCCCTATGGCGACAAGGATGCGCTCCACGTCCGTCACGCTGGGCGCCAGTTTCGCGTTCTCGATCTTGGACAGCTTGGAGGGGGACATGAGTGCGCCCCGGGCGACTGTCTTGGCCTCCTTGCCGGATGCCTGTCGCAGTGCCCGCAGCGCAGCCCCCAACTGTGCCCTGTTCACGCCTTGTGCTTGGCCCACCATTCGGTGAACGGCTCCGCGTGGGCGAGTGCCACGTCACGGTGCCTGACGAACTCCGGTGTTCGGTTCGACGGCAGAATTTCCGCACCTCGGTATTTTCCGACGTCGTCGTATTCCATCACAGCCACGGATTCGGAGTCGAAGAACCAGAAGTCAGGAACGTCCCGCAGGGGGTTCGGCCCGTCGGTGATGTCCAGGATGAAGAACTCTTCGCCCCCGACCATGTTCTTCTGATACCCCCACCCGAGTTCGAATCCAGCGGGATTTCCACCAAGTTTTCGTGAGCGGGAATCCGAAGCCCGTGGTCAGTCGGTGTTCCTCCCTGAACCAACAGCGTGCCACGATCCGTCGCGTAGATCGTCGGGCATTCCGTGATGTCACACGTGCTGACCAGCTTGGTGACCTTCATGGCCTGGGTTCCCCTCTCCCGTGCTGCCGGTATCCCGCACCTGGATCGATGCTCCCGACGCCAGGGTGCGCGGGTCAAGCAATCACGGTTGACGGAACGGGAAACCGCACAACCACCCCGAAGCCCGCCGCCGCGCCGTCCGCTCAGCCGTCCGGTTCGGCGATGCTCGCTGTCGACGGGGCGCGGCGGGTCTGGGCGGCCCTGGCGGTGGTGGCGGTGGCGCGCAGGACGCGTTGGATGTTTCCCCAGGTCAGCAGGGCGAGGTCGGGGTGGGGCCAGTCGCGGCGCAGGAGTTCGGCGATGAGGTAGGGGTAGCTCGCCGCGTCGGGGAGTTCCCGGGGGTGGGCGGTTCCGGCGTCGTAGGTGCCGGAGAGGGCCACCGCGTGCGGGCCGGCCACCCGGCGGACCTGGTCGAGGTGGTCGGCGACGTCCCGGACCGTCGGGCCGGTCTGCTCCGCGGTCAGCGGGACCATGACCAGCCCCTGGGCCGCGCCGATCTCGGCCAGCAGGTCGTCGGGGAGGTTCGCGGGGTGCGGGTCGGCGGCCAGTCCCTCGGGCAGGTGCAGGGCGCAGGACAGGGCGCCCGCCTGTCCGGCGCGCAGCCGGGGGATGTCGGTGTCGAGGGCGTTCTCGCCCAGCTCCAGGTCGTACCAGGGCAGATGGCGCAGGGCCCAGGGCAGTCCGCTGTAGCCGTCGGCGACGGGGTGGGCGGTGAGCAGGGCGCGGGCCAGGAAGAGGTGGTCGGGGTCGGAGTCCGGGGATGGGGGTGGTGGGGAGGGGGCTTCGTAGGGGGGCAGGGGGGTGAGCCGGGGCATGTCCGCCGTGGTGGGCAGTTCGTCCTGGAGGTCTGCCATCGTCGGCTCCGTACGCCCGCGATCCATGGGGTGAGCGTCAGGCGTGCGCGCCTGTTCGATCACCGGCGCACGGAGCCGCCGGGTACTCCTGGTGGAGGGGCCGCCGGGGTGTCGAGGGCGGCGAGGGTGGCGTTCGAGGGGCCGCGCCTGCCCTGGAGGTCGCGGGCCACGTCCTCGGCGGCGCCGAGCACCCGTACCGCGTTGTGCCAGGTGAGCTTGGCCAGGTCGGGGCGGGACCAGCCACGGTCGAGGAGTTCGGCGATCAGCCGGGGGTAGCCGGAGACATCGGTGAGGCCGTCGGGGAGGAAGACGGTGCCGTCGTAGTCGCCGCCGATGCCGAGGTGGTCGATGCCGGTGACCTCGCGCATATGGTCGAGGTGGTCGGCGACCGTGGCGACGGTGGCGACCGGGCGGGGGTGGGCGGCCTCGAAGTCCCGCTGGACCCGGCGGCCCTCGGCGGTGCCGTCGAGGGGGTGCAGGCCGTGGGCGCGCATGTTGTCGTCGGCGGCGGCGGTCCAGTCGACGGCGGCCTGGAGGACGAACTTGGGGACGAAGGTCACCATCGCCATCCCGCCGTTGGCCGGGAGGCGTTCGAGGACGTCGTCGGGGATGTTGCGGGGGTGGTCGCAGACCGCGCGGGACGAGGAGTGGGAGAAGATCACCGGCGCCTCGGAGGTGTCCAGGGCGTCCCGCATGGTCGTCGCCGCGACATGGGAGAGGTCGACCAGCATGCCGGTGCGGTTCATCTCCCGGACGACCTCGTGCCCGAAGGGGGACAGTCCGCCGACGCCGGGGGCGTCGGTGGCGGAGTCGGCCCAGGGGACATTGTCGTTGTGGGTGAGGGTCAGGTACCGCACGCCCAGGTCGTACAGGCCGCGCAGGGTGGCCAGGGAGCAGCCGATGGAGTGGCCGCCCTCGGCGCCCATCAGGGACGCGATGCGGCCCTCGCGCCGGGCGGACTCCATGTCGGCGGCGGTACGGGCGGGGGCGAGGTCCTCGGGGTAGCGGGCGAGCAACTGCCGTACGCAGTCGATCTGCTCCAGCGTCGCGGGGACCGGGTCGGGCTGGTCGGCACGGACGTACACCGACCAGTACTGGGCGCCGACGCCGCCCTCGCGCAGGCGCGGGAGGTCGGTGTGCAGGTGGGCCGACTGGTCGGTGGCGATGTCCCGGGCGTCGAGGTCGTAGCGGACCTGTTCGCGCAGGGCCCAGGGCAGGTCGTTGTGGCCGTCCACGACGGGGAACTCGCGCAGCAGGGCGCGGGCTTCGAGGAGGGCACCCTGGGGGGCGGGGGTCGCGGGGGTCGCGGGGGTCGCGGGGGTGCTGGCAGTCGCAGGGGTGCCGGGGGTCGGGGAGGTCGGAGAAGTCGGGGACGTCGGAGAGGTCATGTTCTGGTCACTTCCCGAAGCCGAAGCCGCTCGATCCCTCGGTCTTGGCCCGCAGCCGCTTGCCCTTCTCGGTGGCCTGGTCGTTCAGCTCCTGCTGGAAGTCCCGCATCCGGCCGAGGAGTTCCTCGTCGTGCGCGGCGAGGATGCGGGCGGCGAGCAGCCCGGCGTTGCGCGCGCCCGCCACCGACACCGTGGCCACCGGCACACCGGCCGGCATCTGCACGATGGAGAGCAGCGAGTCCATGCCGTCCAGGTACTTCAGCGGCACCGGGACGCCGATCACCGGCAGCGGGGTGACCGAGGCGAGCATGCCCGGCAGATGGGCGGCGCCCCCGGCCCCGGCGACGATGACCTTCAGACCCCGGTCGGCGGCCCGCTCGCCGTAGGTGATCATCTCGCGGGGCATCCGGTGGGCGGAGACGACATCGACCTCGTAGGCGATCTCGAACTCGGCCAGCGCCTGAGCGGCGGCCTCCATGACGGGCCAGTCGGAGTCCGATCCCATGACGATGCCGACGACGGGGCCGACGACGGGGCCTGCGGCGGGGCTGGGGCTCATTCGGTGATCGTGCCTCTCAGATAGGCGGCTGCGTGGCGGGCGCGCTCCAGGGCGTCCGCGAGGTCGTCGCCGTAGGTGTTGACATGGCCGACCTTGCGGCCGGGCTTCACGTCCTTGCCGTACATGTGGATCTTCAGCCGGGGGTCGCGGGCCATGCAGTGCAGATACGCGGAGTACATGTCGGGGTAGTCGCCGCCGAGGACGTTCACCATGACCGTCCAGGGGGCGCGGGGGCGCGGGTCGCCCAGCGGCAGGTCCAGCACCGCCCGGACATGGTTGGCGAACTGGGAGGTGATCGCGCCGTCCTGGGTCCAGTGGCCGGAGTTGTGCGGGCGCATGGCCAGTTCGTTGACCAGGATCCGGCCGTCGCGGGTCTCGAACAGCTCGACCGCGAGATGGCCGACCACACCGAGTTCCTTGGCGATCCGCAGGGCCATCTCCTCGGCGGCGAGGGCCCGCTCCTCGGGCAGCTCGGGCGCGGGCGCGATCACCGTGTCGCAGACGCCGTCGACCTGCCGGGACTCCACCACCGGGTAGGCCACGGCCTGGCCGTGCGGGGAGCGGACGACGTTGGCGGCCAGCTCGCGGACGAAGTCGACCTTCTCCTCGGCGAGCACCGGGACGCCCGCGCGAAACGGTTCGGCGGCCTCCTCGGCGCTCTCGACGACCCAGACGCCCTTGCCGTCGTAGCCGCCGCGCACGGTCTTCAGGACCACCGGGAAGCCGTCGCCCTCGGCGGCGAAGCGGAGCACGTCCTGCGGGTCGGCCACGATCCGGTTCCGGGGGCACGGGACACCGATCTCGGCGAGTCTGGCGCGCATCACCCCCTTGTCCTGGGCGTGCACCAGGGCGTCCGGGCCGGGCCGTACCGGGATCCCGTCCGCTTCGAGGGCGCGCAGATGCTCGGTGGGGACGTGTTCGTGATCGAAGGTGATCACGTCGCAGCCCCGCGCGAAGGCCCGCAGCGTGTCCAGATCGCGGTGGTCGCCGATGACGACCTCGCTCACGACCTGCGCCGCCGAGTCCTGGGGGGTGTCACTGAGGAGCTTGAACCTGATGCCGAGCGGGATGCCTGCCTCGTGGGTCATACGAGCGAGCTGGCCACCGCCGACCATGCCGACTACCGGGAACGTCACACCCCTAGGGTATCGGCCACCCGGATCGCCCGTGTCCGCCCCATGTCGCCCCGATGTCATCGGCCGGCCCCCGGGTTTCTTTCCGAACCTGTGAGCTGGTCCGGGGGCGATCACGGAAGGGGGCTGGTTAGCATGGCCGGGTTGACGTCGCCGACCGGACGGGAGTCCTCTCCCCCATGGCACAAGGTTCCTCGGGCTCCCCCGTCGCACACGGCTCCTCAGGGTTCCGTGGTACGCCCCCCGGCGGGTGGCGCTCGCGCGTGCGGCGGCTCGGCCGGGAGGTCGCCAAGTTCGGCGCGGTGGGCGGGGCCGGGCTGCTGGTCAATCTCGCGGTGTTCAACCTGGTCAGGGCGGTGACCGACCTCCAGGTGGTGCGGGCCAGTGTGATCGCCACGATCGTGGCCATCGTCTTCAACTACATCGGCTTCCGCTACTTCGCCTACCGCGACCGGGACAAGAACCGCCGCACCCGGGAGATGAGCCTGTTCCTGCTGTTCAGCGCGGTGGGGCTGGTGATCGAGAACGGGGTGCTGTACCTGGCGACCTACGGGCTGGGCTGGGACACCCCGATGCAGAACAACGTCTTCAAGTTCCTCGGCATCGGCATCGCCACGCTGTTCCGGTTCTGGTCGTACCGGACGTGGGTGTTCCGGGCGCTGCCGGGTCCCCGGGGGGCGGTGGCGGGCGAGCCGGGCGACGCATCGTTCCTGGACGGTCACCGGTCGTCGGGCGGGGTACGGCAGCGGCAGCGGGCGCGCGCCCGGGTGTGACCTGCGGTCGCCGGGCGGGGTACCAGGGCGTGTCGTCACACTCCCGCCTGCCCCGCGACGCCATGCACGCACTCTCGCCCTAGCGGACCGTCCGCTTCTCGTCCTCCGACGCCCGCTGGACCGCCGTCCGTGACAGGAACAGGCCGAAGATCGGGGGCTGGGTCTGGAGCATCTCCAGGCGTCCGCCGTCGGCCTCGGCGAGGTCGCGGGCGACGGCGAGGCCGATGCCGGTGGAGTTGCGTCCGCTGATCGCGCGCTCGAAGATCCGTGCCCCGAGGTCGGCGGGGACGCCGGGCCCCTCGTCGGTGACCTCGATGACGGCCTGGTTGCCGGTGACGCGGGTGCGCAGGGCGACGGTGCCGCCGCCGTGCATCAGGGAGTTCTCGATCAGCGCGGCCAGTACCTGGGCGACGGCGCCGGGGGTGCCGACCGCCTTGAGGTGCCGTTTGCCGGAGCTGACGATGGCCCGGCCCGCCTGCCGGTAGGCGGGCCGCCACTCGGCGAGCTGCTGCTGGATGACCTCGTCGAGGTCGAAGGAGACGGCGGAGCCGGTGCGGGGGTCGCGGGAGTTGGTCAGCAGCCGCTCCACCACGTCCGTCAGCCGCTCGACCTGGGTGATGGCGATGGTGGCCTCCTCCTTCACCGTCTCCGGGTCGTCGGTGAGGGTGATCTCCTCCAGCCGCATGGACAGCGCGGTCAGCGGGGTGCGGAGCTGGTGGGAGGCGTCGGCGGCGAGCCGTCGCTCGGCGGTGAGCATCCGCCCGATCCGCTCGGCGGAGGAGTCCAGCACATCGGCGACCCGGTCCAGCTCGGGGACGCCGTAGCGCTTGTGGCGGGGGCGGGGGTCGCCGGAGCCGAGGCGTTCGGCGGTCTCGGCGAGGTCGGTGAGCGGGGAGGCCAGCCGGTTGGCCTGCCGTACGGCGAGCAGGACGGCGGCGATGACCGCGAGCAGGGCGACGAGGCCGATGATCAGCAGCGTCCGGCCGACCTCGCGGGTGATGGCGGAGCGCGGCTCCTGGAAGGTGACGGTCTCGCCCTCCTCGCCGCGGGCGGTGTGCTCGATGACCTGGCCGGAGGGCTGCTCGCCGATCTCGATGGGCGGCCGGTCGGGCAGCCGGACGACGGCGTACTGGTCCCGGCCGACCTGGTCGCTCAGGACGGCGGCGGAGATCTCCTCGTGCCCGAGGATGCGGCTGTCCACGATGCTGGCCAGGCGCAGCGACTCGGACTCGACGCGCTCCCGGGCGCTCTCGGTGATCGTCCGGGTCTCGACGATGACCAGTGACACCCCGAAGACGGCGATGACGACGAGGACGACGGCGAGCGTGGACTGGATGAGTCGGCGGCGCATGCGCGGAGCGGCTCAGCTCTTCTCGAACCGGAAGCCGACGCCCCGCACGGTGGCGATGTACCGGGGGTTCGCGGCGTCGTCGCCGAGCTTCTTGCGCAGCCAGGAGATGTGCATGTCCAGTGTCTTGGTCGACGACCACCAGGTGGTGTCCCAGACCTCGCGCATCAACTGGTCGCGGGTGACGACCCGTCCGGCGTCCCGGACCAGCACCCGCAGCAGGTCGAACTCCTTCGCGGTGAGCTGGAGCTCCTCCTCGCCCATCCAGGCCCGGTGCGACTCGACGTCGATCCGCACCCCGTGGGTCGCGGGCGGCTGCTGGGGCTCGGCGGCACCGCGCCGCAGCAGGGCCCGGACGCGGGCGAGCAGCTCGGCGAGGCGGAAGGGCTTGGTGACGTAGTCGTCGGCGCCGGCGTCCAGGCCGACGACGGTGTCGACCTCGTCGGCACGGGCGGTGAGGATCAGGATGGGCACGGTGTGGCCTTCGGCACGCAGTCGGCGGGCCACCTCCAGACCGTCCATGCCGGGCAGGCCGAGGTCGAGCACGACCAGATCGACGCCGCCCTGCATGCCCGCGTCGAGTGCGGTGGGTCCGTCCTCCCGCACCTCGACCTCGTATCCCTCCCGGCGCAGGGCGCGGGCCAGGGGCTCCGAAATGGAGGAGTCGTCCTCGGCGAGCAGTACACGGGTCATGTGGTGATGGTAGTCCCGCAGGCCACGACACCGAGGTGAGATCGCCTGGACGGATTCTTACCGGCGCACATGGCGGACATTTCGGCCGGGCGGCTCGCACAGAACCGGAATGGCTGCTTACGCTTCCGTCACACTCTGTTCCGTCACAGCCTGTGATCCCTGTCTCAAGTCCTTCCATATCAGGCAGTGCCCTGCCTTATGGTGATGGAACGCCTGTAGCACCGACAGGGACCTTCGTGTCGTCATTTGACACCGAAGGTCTCTTTTGCGTGCGGGCCGGGGTTCCCCTCCGGCCTTGAAAGGAATGACCTGTGGCCGGGCCTCGCAGCGCATCGACGCGCGTAGAGGCGTGGATCCCGGTGGCCGTCGTCCACCGTCCCGTGATCCGGGGCGGACACCCCGTGGGCGTGGGGTGGACGAACCGGCCGGCCGGTGCCGGCTCCCCCACCGGGCGCGCTCCGCTCCACCCGCGCGTCCCGACAGCAAGGAACGACCCATGGCGTCCAGCCTGACGAAGGACTCGGCCCTCCCGGGCACCCCCGGATCCGAGAAGTCCTTCTTCGGCCACCCCCGCGGCCTGGCCACCCTCTTCATGACCGAGATGTGGGAGCGTTTCTCCTACTACGGCATGAGGGCTCTGCTCCCCCTCTACCTGGTCGCCCCCGCCGGGCTCGGCCTGGACGCCGGTACGGCGATCGCCATCTACTCCGTCTATGTCTCGACGGTGTACCTGCTGGCGATGCCGGGCGGCTGGTTCGGCGACCGGGTCTGGGGCCCGCGCAGGACGGTCGCCATCGCGGGCTCGGTCATCATGGCCGGCCATCTGGTCCTGGCGCTCCCCTCCGCCGGGACGTTCTACTTCGGCCTCCTCCTGGTGGCCATAGGCTCGGGGCTCCTGAAGTCCAACATCTCCACCATGGTGGGCCACCTCTACGACGGCCCGAACGACCCGCGCCGCGACGGCGGCTTCACGGTCTTCTACATGGGCATCAACCTGGGCGCGTTCGCCGCGCCGCTGGTGATCGGCACCGTCGGCCAGAAGGTCAACTGGCACCTCGGCTTCGCGCTGGCCGCGCTCGGCATGGCGCTGGGCCTGGCCCAGTTCCTGCTGGGCAGCCGCCACCTCGCCGCCAAGTCGAGCATCGTCCCCAAGCCGCTCGACGTGGCCGAGCGCAACGCGACGCTCCGCAAGTCGATGATCTGGCTGCTGATCGCGGTCGTCTTCTACGCGATCGTCGTCGGCACCGGCACGTACACCCTGAACTGGGTGATGGTCCCGCTGATGGTGATCGGTCTGGTCGTGCCGATCATGGTGCTGGCCCGGATCAAGCGCGACAAGGAACTGACCCGCACCGAGCAGTCCAAGGTCTCCGGGTACATCTGGTTCTTCGTGGCCGCGGCGATCTTCTGGATGATCTACGACCAGGGCGGCTCGACGCTGGCCCTGTTCGCCCAGAAGAGCGTCGACACCCAGGTCTTCGGCTGGGAGTTCCCGGTCTCCTGGTTCCAGTCCGTGAACCCGGTCCTGGTGATGGCCCTCGCCCCGGTCTTCGCCACGGTGTGGCTGTCCCTGAACCGCGGCGGGCGCGAGCCCAGCACGATCGCCAAGTTCTCCGGCGGTCTGGTGATGGTCGGCATCTCCTTCTTCGTCTTCCTGCTCCCCCTGACGGCGGCGGGCGACGGGGCGGTGTCCCCCTGGTGGATCGTCCTGATCTACTTCTGCCAGACCACGGGTGAGCTGATGCTGTCCCCGGTCGGCCTCTCCGTCACGACGAAGATGGCCCCGGCCAAGTACGCCTCCCAGATGATGGGCGTCTGGTTCCTGGCGGTCACCGCGGGCGACGCGGTCACCGGCCTGCTCTCCACCTACGGCGTCGACCTCAACAAGACGGGGGTCGTGGCGGCGGAGGCGGCGCTCGCGGTGGCGGCGGGGGTCGGGGTGTTCATGTACCGGCGGAAGGTGAAGGAACTGATGGGGGACGTGCGCTGACCTGCCGGTGAGACCGGGGACGCCCCCGGTCTCACCGGCCCCTCCCCCTGCTACTTCCGCTTCGAGTTCTTGCCCGAGTGGTGCTTCTGGCGGTCGTGGTGGGAGGTCTTCTTGCGGTCGGGGTCGGTCTTGGTCAGATAGGACTGGCAGTAGTCCTTGGCCTTGGTGGTGGGGTAGGTGGCCCACTGGTTCTCGGTGGCGTCGAAGGTGTAGAGCCCGAGCATGCCGGTGCGGCTGTTGCCGTAGGCGAACACGGTCCGGTCCAGGGGATCGGGAACGGCGCCGACGAAATCGTGCCGCTGGCCGTCGCTGGTGACGATCCGGCTGAAGTCCGGGGTGTAGTGCAGCGCGTTCTGCGAGTCGTACTCCATGCCGTCGTTGAGGTGGGTGTTGGGCAGGCCCTGCTCGGGCAGCCAGTTGGCGGGGTTGAGGGCCTCGTTCATCTGCGCGCTCAGGGCGGATTCGTACGATCCCGAGCTGTCGGACGCCTTCCCCTTGAACTGGCCCGAGCCGTCGGAGTCCGAGGCGGTGCTGTGGGTCGGCTCGGTGGTGACGTACGGGGAGTCGTCCGTGGTGGACTCCAGGACACCGCCGCCCCGCACCGGCTCCTGGACGGGGCCCTGGTAGCGCAGGGGCTCATCCGGGTAGAGCGACAGCTTCCAGTACCGGTCGGCGCCGAGTTCCTCGCCCGCCGGGGCCTGGGCCTGGGCCGGGGCCGGGGCCTGGGCCGCCGAGGAACTCTCGGCGTGCGACTCCCCAACCTGATACGCCCCCGTTTGATACGCCCCCGCACCCACGGAGTCGGAGTCACCGTCGGAGTGCGAGGTGTGGGTGTCGGCGTCGTAGCCCTGGTCGGTCTCGGCGGGGGCGGAGTGGTGCATCGGCACGGCACTGGCGTTCCCGTACCCCGACCGGGCGACATGGTCCTTGAACCGGCCCGGCACCACGGCGAACTCCTCGTGCACCGAGCCCTTCTCCCGGTCGTAGGACAGGACGGCGGTCTTGACCTCGGCGGCGGGGAAGTAGCGGGCGACATCGTCGGTGAGTTCCTGGGCCGTGTCCGCGCAACTGTTGCAGGGCCGCCGGCTGGTGACGAGGTCGATGGCGATCCGGTAGGGCTGCACCTTCCCGATGAGCGCCCGGATGTCCCGCAGCGCGTCATCGGCGGACGCCTTCTCGGAGTCCTTCTTCGCCTCGTTGTGCTCGGGGGCGGTGCCCGGCCGGCTGTAGTGCGAGTCCGCGGTGGCGGTCAGACCGCTGCGGCGGATCGGGGTCGAGCGCTCGATCAGCTTGCGCTTCTTGCCGTCCTTGAGGGTCACATGGATCAGGATCATGGAACGGCTGTCCCCCCGGCGGCTCTTGGGCGCGTTCTTGTGCGCCTCCGCCATCAGCCGGGCAGCTCCCTTCCGTGAGTCGCGGTACTCGTCCGTCCTGGGCATGGCGTCTCCTTCACGGGGCGGGCGCGCGCACGCGCAGCACCGGGGGTCCCGGAGCACCTTTACAACGGGGGGTGGGGTGGGGGTGGTTCAGGGTTGTGGGGGGGGTGTTGCTGGCGGGTGTTGTCGGGGGTGTTGTTGGGGGGCGTTTCGAGTTCGTCTACCCGATTACGCGCATATCGGCGAAGTGCCGTGGACCTGGTACCGGAGTCCGTCCTACCGTCCTCATGACCACAGGGAACGGCTCTGTGTCCCAGAGAGGGGGAACGATGGCGCGTGCGGAACTGACCCGCCTCACCGGCATCGTCGGCGGGCCCGACTGTGACGACGACGACTGCCCGAACGTCCACCGGACCGAGAGCGGTTCCATCGTCGTGCAGGGCAGTGTGTCCGACGCCTTCTCGCCACCCGTCGGCGAGGGACTGGTGGAGACTCCCGAGCACATTCTGAGGGAGGCCGTTCGTGCTCTTGGATGGTGACGACTGGCGCCGGTTCTTCGACGCCTTCGAGCAGGAGGCATGGCGGTTCGAGGCGCAGCCCACGTACACCATGCCCAGGGAACAGGAGAACGTGGCCCGCTTCCTGCGGGGTGACGAGAAGCCCGTCGGCCACAACGCCCGCTGGCACGACCGAGTGCGCGGATACGTCGGATCCGGCAAGCGCATCGGCCGGGTCCGCATCGTGCGTCGACCGCTCACCGACTACCAGCGGTATCAATTCGCCTGGGGCATCCCCGGAAACCTTGCGGCCGGGGAAGACATCCGGATCCTGGATGTGACGCGAGACGACTTCGGGTTGCCGCTCTCCGGCCGCGACTGGTGGCTGTTCGACAACTCCCGCATCGCCCACCTCGACTTCCGCCCGGACGGAACCCAGATCAACCGCTCGGCGCACACCGGCGATCCGGAGCCCTACCGGGAGTGGAAGCGGGTGGCACTGGAGCACGCCCTTCCCTTCGAGGAGTACGTGCGGGGCCTTGACGCTCGACCCTGACCAACTGGGCCGGTCGAAGGCCGACTTGGCGGAGAGGCTCCGCGGTCTGCGCAGGGACGCCGGGCGCACTCAGGTCTGGCTCGCCCAGCGCGCCACCATGTCGCAGACCAAGTTGAGCAATATCGAAACCGGACGCGTCACCCCGGGCCCGGTCGATGTCGAGCTGATCCTCAGGGCCCTCGACACGCCCCCGTGCGGTGGCGCTCCGCTCGGCTGGGCCGTGTCGTGCGGGCGGTGCCGGTCGCGCGGCGCTGTGCGGCTGGCAGAAGGGGCCGCCCTGGGGAGGGCGGCCCCTTCTGCGCGCCTGTCCGCGGTGCGGGGATCGGGTGGTGGCGGGGTCAGCAGCGGCGCATCGAGCTGATCTTGTCGTTGATCCACGAGGGGACGTAGGCCCACCGCGCCCAGGGGGCGACTCTGAACTCCAGTCCCCCGTAGTCGGGGTGCTCGTAGAAGCAGAGGGTCGACGACGAGTTGTTCACGAG
Organism: Streptomyces sp. NPDC093252; assembly: GCF_040683675.1. NCBI lineage: Bacteria > Bacillati > Actinomycetota > Actinomycetes > Kitasatosporales > Streptomycetaceae > Streptomyces > Streptomyces sp. NPDC093252. The sequence goes on from NZ_JBFBEM010000003.1 coordinate 56,368, forward strand.
GGAGGACGTGACGTCGTGGGCAACGGTGAAGTTGCCGTCGATCGGGAGGTAGTCCCACATCACGCGGGTGTTCTCGTAGTTGCCGTCGTACCAGAGACAGAGCTGGTACCCGTTGCACACATTGGGGTCGCCGGCGGCGGCGGGAGTGGCGGTCACGAGACCGGCGGTGGCGGCGAGGGCGGTGGCCCCGACGAACAGGGCGGCCGTGCGCTTGGCCTTGCGGAGGGTTGCGATCATGCGCGGGAATCTAGCCAGGCAGGGGGGATTCGGCCGGGGGCGGAGACGCCGATTCCCGGACGACCGGGGTATACGCCTGAAGGTGCAGAGTTGCGTGAAGGTGGTGTGATGCGCCGGTGGTGATGCGGGTGGGTGGCGGTCGGGCCGGGGGCGGCCGAGCCGGGCAGCCGCAGCCGTCCGGCCTGTGGAGACGTACGGAAGGGGCCGTCCCGGTGTGACCGGGGCGACCCCATCGGCTGTCCGCCGGGCAGCGATCAGCAGGCGCGGAAGGAACTGATCTTGTCGTTCATCCACGAGGGGATGGTGGCCCAGGACTCGTTGGGGCCGATCCTGAACTGGAGCCCGCCCATGTTGGGGTGCTCGTAGAAGCAGAAGCTGTAGGGCGACTCGTTGACGAGGGACGAGACCTGGTCGTGGTAGCCGTTGGGCAGGCTGGTGATGTAGGTGCCCGAGCCCACCCAGTAGGGCAGGGTCCACCCGCCGTAGTTGTTGTGCTGGCTGAAACACAGGCTGGTCTGGCCCATGCAGGTGGCCGCCGCGGCGGGTGTGGCGGTGGCCAGCACGCCGCCGGTCGAGGCGAGCGTGAGGGCGAGGGCGCCCGCGAACAGCGAGGTCCGACGCTTTAAGCGCGAGATCGAAGTCATGCAGAGGACGCTAGGGAGTGCACGACATCCCCAGAATGCCTACTTTCCGGTACTTCCCGTTTGCCAGGAGTATGCGTTCGTTCGGGCAGACCGTATGAAAACGGCTGTATGGGGGCGAGGTGTTGTGGCGGTGCGGGGGTGTCAGTAGCGCCCGGTACCTTGCGTTCCGTCCACACCGCACGTGGGGGACGGACGGCCACATCGGCCAGGACGCCGGGCAGTTTGCGCAGTACGGCGGACAGTTCCGCGCGGTGGCGGTGACCGTTCAGGGCTGCGAGCGCGCGGGGTAGGTCTTCGGGGTGCGGTGGGGGTGGGCCGGGGGTCTCGAAGCGGCGGATTGTGTGGGAGAGGGCGGCGGTTGCACCGGGTTCCGGGACGATCCTGGTCACGCTCATGCCTCCGGGGTGCCGGTCGCCCCGCCAGGTCCGGGGGGCAGGGGCGACCGGCGGGGGACTATACGGACGCCGTGAACGCCGCCCATGCGGCTTCGCCGAATATGAGGGCGCCGCCCTCCGGGCATTTGGAGTCACGGACGGGGATGTGGGCGGGGAAGTCGTCGGAGACCTCGACGCAGGCGCCGCCGTCCCCGTTGCTGTAATTGCTCTTGCGCCACGTGCAACTGGTCAGGTCGATGGATCGCACGGCACTTCCTCCAGGATCTGCCGGATGTATTTCTGCGACTCGGCGGGAGACAACGCCAGGTCGCGCATCGAATCGTACCCGCGCTGCAATCGCTCAACTGAAGCGTGGTCTTCGACCAGTTGACCACGGTGGGCGTTCTCCGTGTAGGCCACGGTCCGTCCCTCGACCAACCGTAGAAACATGATGTCCGTGCTGACCAATGCATGCAGCCCCGCGTCCTGCGGAAGCACTTGGAGCGTGATGTTCGGACGCGCCATCGTCCCCTCCAGGACTGTGAGCTGCTCCCGCCAGGCTGCCTTGTCTCTGAGTTCCGTGCGCAGCACCGACTCGGCGATGATGATTCGGAAGTGTGGGGATTCCTCCTCCATCAGCAGTTCGCGGCGGCTGAGTCGCGCTTGGATCTGCTGCTCCAGTTCCTCTCCCTTGAGACCGTTCGCGACCATCAGCTCGCGCGCATAGACATCCGTCTGCAACAGTCCATGCACGACGCTCACGGAGAACTGCCACAGACTCACAGCTACCGACTCGTACTGCATGTACGTGCGGTACTGCTCCTTGAACTGCGTCTTGTCTTCGAGCGCCAGCTCCCACAGCGTCACCAGCAGTGGCGCCGTCCCATAGTGCTGATCCAGCGCCTCCACCACTTCCGGGCCGCCCAGCGTGTGCCCGTTCTCCATCTTGCCGAAGAGCGTCGAATCCCAGCCGAGTACCTCTTCCAGTTGCCGGAGGGTCTCGCCGCTCCGGGCCCGCTGTGCCTTTAACTCCTCCGCGAACCGTTGCCTCGGCTCTCGGCTGAGACCGGTGATGACTCGCCTCGCGGGCATCGCGCCTCCTTGCGGAATTTGCGGAATTTGCGATTCACGCAGCGAAGACCGCCCTCACCTGGGGTTTTTCGCAGCGCAAACGCGAGATGCTCAGCAGCATCCCGGCAACGCAAAGTAGCGCAACGATCGCGATGCGTACGGGAGAACGATCCAAGACCATCCATTCGAGGAGCCCAGCCATGCCCACCCCCCTGTCCGCTCCCAGGCCCACCCCCCATCGCCCCCAACTCCCCTGGCGCACCCGGCATTACCGTGCCGAGCGTTGGACGCCGCCCGGTGGCTGGGCTCGGCCCACCCCTGCTGTGCTGCGGGCTATCGAGGCCGCGCTGCTCGGGCGGCTCGGGTGACCCTCGTCCCGCCGGTTCCCGTGGACGGCTGCACGCTCTGTACCGAGCTGGCCGCCCGGCAGCGCAGGGCCCGTGCGGCGGGCAATCAGAGCGCGCTGGTCGACGTCAATGTCCTGCTGCGGCGGCACCTCCGGCGGGGGCACCCGGCGTGAGGCCGCGCGTGCCGCACGACGACGCCTTCTGGAGCAGCGTTCTGACGGTGTGCAGCCTCATCGCCCTGATGCTGGCGATCTGGCGTCACGGATGACGGCGGCCTCGGAGTGCGGTGCCGTGTCCGGCGTGAACCATGGCGGCCTCGTCGAGGGGGCGGGCGCCAGCCGGGTCCACGCCGGGCGCGGCAGCCGCAGCGCGTGACGACCAGCGGGCCCGCTCCACCACCGCCATGCCCGGCACGGTGGTCATCACGGCTCCCTGTTCTGACGGTTCATCAGATGGGCCGTCAAGGTACGGCCGATGCCGTGCGGAGGGAAGAGAGACCTCGTGGTGAGTTGGGGGGCGTGGGGGGCTACGCCGGGGCGCTCAGTTCTGCCCAGACCGTTTTGCCCGCCACGCCCGGTGTCCGGACGACCCCCCAGTCCAGGCAGAGGCGCTGGACGATGAACATGCCGTGCCCTCCGGGGCGGCCCGCGCGGTGCGGGGTGCGCGGGGACGGCTGGCCCGCGCCCCGGTCGGAGACCTCGATCCGGATCACCTTGCGGTCGCAGGTGAGCCACATCTCGTCCGGGCCCTCGGCGTGCAGACAGGCGTTGGTGACCAGTTCGGAGACGACGAGCAGGACATCCTCGGCGGCGGCCCGGCGGTCGGCGGTGTCGGCGGGCAGCCAGCCCCAGGCGTGCAGCGCCTGCCGGGCGAAGTCGCGGGCCATCGGGACTATGCCGACCTGGCCCTCGAAGGTCAGGCGACGCATCTGACGTCCGGGGGCGGCGGAGACACCGGGGGCACTGGGGGCGCTGGGGCTACTGGACGCGCCGGGGACACCGGGGGTACCGGGGGCACCGGACGCGCCGGGGGCGGACATTCCGGACACCCCAGAGGCTCCGGAGACGTCCGGGGCTCCGGGCACCCCGGGTGCGCCGGAAGCGCCGGTGGGCTCAGGGGAGCCCGGCGGGTAGGGCCGGGTGGTGCTCATCAGCGCTTCACCTCACCGATTCACCAGTTCATGATTCAAGCGTCATTGTCGGTGGTACCGGCGGTTTTCTCATCGTGTCGAACATCCCACCGGTGCCACGATCTCTTCTGCCCGACGATTCGGGAGGAACACCCCTCAGGTGGACTCGTCGGCGAGAGCCGCTTCCACCGAGTCGTGCAGGGTGAAGACCGCCTCCACACCCGTGATCTCGAACACCCTCGCGACCACCGGTTGCATCGCCGCCAGATGGACCCCGCCCCCGGCGGCCTCGGCCTTCAGCCGGGCGCCGAGCAGCACATTGAGGCCCGTCGAGTCGCAGAAGTCCAGCCGGGCGCAGTCGACGACCAGCCGGGCCAGTCCCTGGGCGAGGCACTCCTCCAGCGGCTCGCGCAGCAGATCGGCCGTGTGGTGATCCAGCTCACCCGCCGGAGTCACCACGGCGCTCACCCCCTGCTGCCGCACTTCCACCAGAAGCCGGCCCGACTGTGCGCTGCCGAGCATCCCGTGGTCCATGCCGTCTCTCTCCAGGGTGTTGATGGCCGCCGACCCGTCCGCCCGCCTGTCGGCGGACCCTGTGCACGCCGCGCCGAAAACGGCGGACGACGCCCTCGAACCCTACGCCCTCACTCCCCTCCGCGACACCCGAACAACCTCACATACTTGGACATTTGCCACACAAAGCCACTTGCAGTGGGCACGGACGAGCGGGTAGGGCTAGTAGGGACACGTACCCGACACGGACGGCCTCGGAGGCGCCGCACACCGCACCGCACGTACCGGCTTCGGCGGCCCCGCGCCGCCGACGGATGCCGAGAACGATGGAGGACACCCATGTCACCCCGGCTCGACGGATCGCAGCCCCTGACGGCGACGTCGACGCATGACACCGACACCTGCACCAGCACCAGCACCAGCACCAGCACTGGTACTCGCACCGGCACCGGCACCGGCACCGGCACCGACGCTTCGAGTGGCGTCTCTGCGGGCGACCCCCTGGCCGGGATCCCGGAGATCCCCCCTTTCGCGGAGATCGGGCCGGTCGACGCGCGGGCCCTGTCCAGGACCCTCTTCGAGCGGCTGGCCTCCCTTGAGGAAGGCACCCACGCCCACGCCTACGTCCGCAACACGCTGGTCGAACTGAACCTCGCCCTGGTCAAGTTCGCCGCCTCCCGCTTCCGCTCCCGCAGCGAGCCGATGGAGGACATCGTCCAGGTCGGCACCATCGGCCTGATCAAGGCGATCGACCGGTTCGAGCTGTCCCGGGGCGTGGAGTTCCCCACCTTCGCGATGCCGACCATCATCGGCGAGATCAAGCGCTTCTTCCGCGACACCTCCTGGTCGGTGCGGGTACCGCGACGGCTCCAGGAACTCCGGCTCGACCTGGCCAGGGCCGGTGACGAACTGGCCCAGCGGCTGGACCGCGCGCCCACCGCCGGTGAACTCGCCGAGCATCTCGGCATCTCCACCGACGAGGTGGTGGAGGGCATGGCCGCCGCCAACGCCTACACCGCCTCCTCGCTGGACGCCCAGCCGGAGGACGACGACCCCGAGGGCGCGCTCGCCGACCGGATCGGCTACGAGGACCACGGCATCGAGGGCATCGAGTACGTGGAGTCGCTGAAGCCGCTCATCGCCGCACTGCCCGCCAGGGACCGGCAGATCCTCGCCCTGCGGTTCGTGGCCAATATGACCCAGTCCGAGATCGGCGACGAACTCGGCATCTCCCAGATGCATGTCTCACGGCTGCTGTCCCGCACCCTGCGGCGACTGCGGCGGGGGCTCACGGTGGAGGACTGACCACCCCCCCTCCAGCCGTAGGAACCCCACAAAGACTTCGCACCCGGCGCCCGGCGGCGCCGGGTGCGGCATGTGCGCGGCGCGCCACTCCCGGGACCGGGCATGGGAGCGGGCCCATGGGGCCTTGACCTATTACCGCCGGTAGCCCCTTTTCCCGCAGGCCCCGCTGGACCACTATGGTCACCCTCCAAACTGGCCGGTACGTCAGCAGCGCGGCTCGACGCGCCACCCGCCCCGGCCGTGCTCCAGCGGGGGAACGCGAGGAGGCTGGTGAATGGCTCGGCCCGAGGGGACCGGCGACGACGGCTCGACGCATCCGGAAGGGGTGTACTCCGGCGCGTCCGACGTCCGGCTGACCGAACTGCTGCGCGGCCCCACCGCCGTCGCCTACCCGGCGCTCCAGGAACTGCGCGCCCGCCACCGCGAGTCGGTCCTCGGCTACGCCCGGCTGTGCACGACCGGCGACTCGGCGGCCCGTCAGCTCGCCGCCCAGGCGTTCACCCTGGCCGCCCGCGAGTCCGCCCGGGGCAGCGACCCCGCCGCCCCCTGGCGCCATCAACTCCTGCTGCTGGCCGGGCGGGTGGCCCGCGACTGGGCCGACGGCGACCGCTCCGCCGCGCTGGACGCGGGTCTGCTGCTGGTGCTGAACACCGGCGCCCGGGACGGTCCCGTACCGCCCCTGCTCGCCGCGTACCGGACGCTTCCGGACCGGACCCGGGGGCTGATCTGGTACGGGCCGGTGGAGGGCGAGAGCCCGGAGCGGACCGCCCGACTCCTCGGCATCAGCCGCGCGGACGTGGCCTACGGCACCGAACCGGCGCTCACCGCCCTCGGCCGCGCCCTGCTCCGCGCCCGGCTCACCGCCTCCGACGACCCCGACTGCCAGGACTTCCGGCGGCTGATCGAGGAGTCCGTACGGCCGGACTCGCCCCGGCACAGCCCGGATCTGGTCGCCCATATGACCCACTGCCCCTTCTGCTCCGGCGCCTACGAGGAACTGACCGCGCTGCGCGACACCCCGCGCACCGCGCTGGCGGAGGGGCTGCTGCCCTGGGCGGGCGCCGCGTACGCCGCCCGGCCGCGGGGCGGTGAGCCGGGGGGTGCGGGGGCGGAGGAGGAGGAGGGGAGGCGGCGGGGCTGGTTCTTCTCGTCGTGGTCGTCGTGGTCGTCGGGGTCGTCGGAGTTGTCGCGGGCGTCGGGGGCGTCGGGGCCATTGGGGTCATCGGGGGCGTCGGGGGCGTCGGGGGCGTCGCGATCCTCCCGGTCTTCCGGGGCTTTCCGGTCCTCGCGGTCTTCCCGGTCCTCGCGGCGGGTCGCGGGTGTCTCGGCGGGGCTGGTGGTGGGGCTGATCGCGCTGCTGTCCATGCTGTCGCCGGACGATCCGGTGCCGCCCGCGCAGGCCGCCAACCCGGTGACGGTGGCACCTCCGCCACCGCCCCCGGTGACCGTGACGGCCACCACCACCATCACGGCCACCGCCGCGGAGTCGGCGGCCTCCACGCCGACACCCACACCGACGTTGACCTCCGCACCCCGGCGGCCCTCGTCCTCGTCCTCGTCCTCGCCCTCGTCCTCACCCTCGTCCACTCCCGTGTCCCCGCCGGGCGCCTCGTACGCGCAGGTGGTGAACGAGGCGTCGGGGCGGTGTCTGGAGGTGCGGGACGGGCGGTTCGAGAAGGGGGTGGACGTGGTGACCGCGCCCTGTTCGTCGGCGGCGGTCCAGCGGTGGCGGGTGGACGCCGGGCGCGGGGTGGTGCAGTCGGCGGCCGATCCGGAGTACTGCCTCGACAGCCGGGGCGAGCCGGGGCGCGGGGTCGGCATCTGGACCTGCTCGTCGGTGGCGGGGTCCAACGGGCTGAATCTGCGGTTCACGGTCGACGGGTCGGGGCTGATCCGGCCCGCCATCGCCCCGGACACGGCGGTGACGGCGGAGGGCGGGGAGGGGGTCGTCCTCCGGTCGGTGGCGGGGGCGGACGGGGACGCGGGGCAGCGGTGGCGGGCGGGGCGGGATTGAGCGGGGAGGGGTGGGGGCGGGTCAGTTGGGGGTGACGGGGGTGCCTCGGCGCCAGACCCGGGAGACCAGGGGGACGCCGGGGCGGTAGGCGAGATGGACATGGCTGGGGGCGTCCAGGAGGGCGAGGTCAGCGTACGCGCCCGGGGTCAGCCGGCCGATGTCGGTGCGGCGCAGGGCCGCGGCGCCGCCCGCGGTGGCCGACCAGAGGGCCTCGTCCGGGGTCATCCGCATGTCCCGTACGGCGAGGGCGATGCAGAACGGGACGGAGGAGGTGAAGGAGGAGCCGGGGTTGCAGTCGGTGGACAGGGCGACGGTGGCGCCCGCGTCCAGGAGGCGGCGGGCGTCCGGCCACGCGGCGCGGGTGGAGAACTCGGCGCCGGGGAGCAGGGTGGCGACCGTGTCGCCCTGGGCGAGGGCGTCGATGTCGGCGTCGGTGAGGTGGGTGCAGTGGTCGGCGCTGGCGGCGCCGAGTTCCACGGCGAGCTGGACGCCGGGGCCGTGGGAGAGCTGGTTGGCGTGGACCCGGGGGGTCAGGCCCTTCGCCTTGCCCGCGGTGAGGATCGCGCGGGCTTGGTCGCCGTCGAAGGCGCCCCGCTCGCAGAAGACATCGACCCAGCGGGCGTACGGGGCGCAGGCGTCCAGCATCTCGCCGGTGACCAGGGCGACATAGGCGGCCGGGTCGTCGGCGTGGTCCGGGGGGACGATGTGGGCGCCGAGGTAGGTGACCTCGTCGGTGTGGGCGGCGGCGATGCGCAGGGCGCGGGCCTCGTCCTCGACCGTCAGGCCGTAGCCGGACTTGGTCTCGAAGGTGGTGGTGCCCTGGCGGAGGGCTTCGGACAGGTATCGGGTGAGGTTGCGCTCCAGTTCCCCGTCGGTCGCGGCCCGGGTCGCGGCGACCGTGGTGCGGATGCCCCCGGCGGTGTAGGGGCGGCCGGACATCCGGGCGTTGAACTCCTGGGTGCGGTCGCCCGCGAAGAGGAGGTGGGAGTGGGAGTCGACGAAGCCGGGGATCACGGCCCGGCCTGCGGCGTCGAGGTGATTGTCAGTGGCGGGTGCTTTGCTTGATTCACCGGTCCAGACGATCCGGTCGCCCTCGATGGCGACGGCCGCGTCCTGGATCAGACCGAGCGGGGAGTTGTCGCCGAGGGAGGGGTCGTTGGTGACCAGCGTGGCGATGTTGGTGATGACGGTGCTGCTGCTCATCGTGTTCTGGGCTCCTCTGTGTGCCCCGGGGTCACTGGGTTTCCGGTATTCCCTGGGGTCCCCGGGCTCTCGTGAGGGTCGCGGAGGGCTGCCACGGCTCGGGTCAGCGCGGCGGCGGGGTCGGGGATCCGGGTGTGCGCCCCGTCGCGCACGAGGTGGCGTCCGGCCACGATCGTGTGCCGTACGTCCGCCGCGGTCGCCGCGAAGACGGCCGTCTCGGCGCCGAGTCCGGGCGGTGGCCCCGCTGTTCTGACGGTGTCGAGGGCGAGGGTGGTGAGGTCGGCGGGCGCGCCGGGCGCGATGGTCCCGGCCCGGTCCCAGCCGAGCGCGGCATGGCCGTCGGCGGTGGCGGCGCGCAGCAGCGCGGCGGCGGTCCAGTGGCCCCGGGTGCGGGTGCGCAGCCGCTCGTTCAGCTCCATCGCGCGGGCCTCTTCGAGCAGATCGATGACGGCGTGGCTGTCGGAGCCGAGGGAGAGCGGTGAACCGGCGCGCTGGAGGGCGGCGGCGGGGCCGATGCCGTCGGCGAGGTCGCGTTCGGTGGTGGGGCACATACAGGTGCCGGTCCGCGAGTCGCCGATCAGCCGGATGTCGGCGTCGGTGAGGTGGGTGTGGTGGACGCCGGTGGTGCGGGGGCCGAGGACACCGTGGTCGGCGAGGAGCCGGGCGGGGGTGCGGCCGTGGGCGGCGAGACAGGCGTCGTTCTCGGCGGTCTGCTCGGACAGATGCACATGCAGCGGGGCCCGCCGCCGCTCCGCCCAGTCGGCGACGGTGCGCAGGTGCTCTGCGGGCACGGCCCGCACCGAGTGCACGGCGGCCCCGATCCGTACGTGATCCCGTTCCTTGAGAAGTGAAGAGCGTTCGGCCCAGGCGTCGGCGGTGCCGTCGGAGAAGCGGAGCTGATGGGCGGTGGGCGGCTCGCCGAAACCGGCAGCGAGATAGCAGGTGTCGAGGAGGGTGATCCGGATCCCGGCGTCGGCGGCGGCCTCGATCAGGGCCTCGCCCATGGCGTTGGGGTCGCTGTAGCGGGCACCACCGGGGGCGTGGTGGACGTAGTGGAACTCGCCGACCGCGGTGATCCCGGCGAGCGCCATCTCGGCGTACACCGCGCGGGCGAGGGCGTGATAGGTGTCCGGGGTCAGCCGGTCGGCGACCGCGTACATCACCTCGCGCCAGGTCCAGAAGGTGCCGGAGCCGACCTGGACGGTGGCGCGCAGGGCGCGGTGGAAGGCGTGCGAGTGGGCGTTGGCGAGGCCGGGGAGGGTGAGGCCGCGCAGCACCTCGGCGCCGGGGGGCGGGGCGGTGACGCCGGGGGTGACGGTGCGGAGGGTGCCGTCGGCGGGGGTGACGGTGACGAGGACGCCGGGCTCGACCCGGGTGCCGAGCCAGGCGTGCTCCAGCCAGTAGGCGGGGCCGGGGACGGGGGTTGGGCCAGCGTCGGTTCCGTCGGTGCCGGCGTCGCTGCCGGTGTCGCTGCTCACGGGTGGATCAGCCCTTCCAGGACATCGGCGAGGGCGAGGACGCCGGTCACGCAGTCGTCCTCGGTGGCGTACTCGGCCGGGGAGTGGGAGACGCCGGTCGGATTGCGCACGAACAGCATGGCGGTGGGCAGGACGGCGGAGAGGATCCCGGCGTCGTGTCCGGCGCCGGTGCCGAGGACGGGGACGGTGAGGCCGGTGTCCCCGGTGTGCCCGGTGTGCCCGGTGTCCCGGCCCAGGATCCGCCCGATCCGGTCCCGCAGGGCGTGGTCGAACTCCACGACGGGCGTGAAGGACTCCCGTACGACGTCGAGGTCCACTCCATGGGCGTCGGCGTGGGCGCGGGCGGCCTTCTCGACGGCGGCGACGACGGCGTCCAGGTCCCGCTGGTCGGGGGCGCGGGAGTCCAGCCAGCCACGGACCAGGGAGGGGATGGCGTTGACGCCGTTGGGTTCGACGGCGACCTTGCCGAAGGTGGCGACGGCTCGGGCGGATCCGGCCTCGCGGCGGGCGGCGAGGACGGTCTCCGCGTAGGGCAGCATCGGGTCGCGGCGGTCGGTGAGCCGGGTGGTCCCGGCGTGGTTGGCCTCGCCCCGGAAGTCGAACCGCCAGCGTCCGTGCGGCCAGATGGCACCGGCGACACCGACCGCGTCCCCGCTGAGGTCCAGCGCGCGGCCCTGCTCGACGTGGAGTTCGACGAACGCGCCGATCCGGGCGAGCCGGTCGGGGTCGGCGCCGATCGCGTCCGGGTCGTATCCGGCGGCCTCCATCGCGCGGGGCAGGGTGATGCCGTCGCCGTCGGTGAGGCGGTGCGCCCGGTCGCGGGTGAGCTGTCCGGAGCTGAGCCGGGAGCCGACGCAGGCGAGCCCGAAGCGGGCGCCCTCCTCGTCGCCGAAGTTGACGATGCCGAGGGGGCGGGTGAAGGCGGTGCCCCGGCGCCGGAGTTCGTCCAGCGCGGCGAAGGCGGAGACGACACCGAGGGGGCCGTCGAAGGCGCCGCCGTCGGGTACGGAGTCGAGGTGGGAGCCGGTGACGACGGCGTCCCCTCGGGCGGGGTCGCCGAGCCAGGCCCACTGGTTGCCGTTCCGGTCGATCTCGTGGGTGAGCCCGCGGGTCTCGGCCTGGGCGGTGAACCAGGCCCGGCACTCGGCGTCGGCCGGGGTCCAGGCGTAGCGGCGGTAGCCGCGGGTGGTGGGGTGGCGGCCGAGGGGGTGGAGGTCGTTCCACATCTGGTGGAAGGAGGGGGGTGGGGGTGGGGGTGTCGCCGGGGGTGAGTGTGGGGGCGGGGTGTCGCGGGGGGCGGGGTGGTGCTGGGTCACTGGGACTCGCCTTCGCTGCGGGACTCGCCTTGGGCCTCTTGGGCCCCCCGTGCCCCCTGGGTCTCTTGGGCCTCGCCCTCGCGCATGGGGACCCGTACCCCCCGCTCGCCCGCCACCGACTCCGCGATGTCGTAGCCCGCGTCGACATGGCGGATCACGCCCATGCCGGGGTCGTTGGTGAGGACGCGGCGGATCTTCTCGCCGGCCAGGGGGGTGCCGTCGGCGACGGTGACCTGCCCGGCGTGGATCGAGCGGCCCATGCCGACGCCGCCGCCGTGGTGGAGGGAGACCCAGGAGGCGCCGGAGGCGACGTTCACCATGGCGTTGAGCAGGGGCCAGTCGGCGATCGCGTCGGAGCCGTCGAGCATGGCCTCGGTCTCCCGGTAGGGGGAGGCGACCGAGCCGCAGTCGAGATGGTCGCGGCCGATGACCAGCGGGGCGGCGAGTTCGCCGCTGGCGACCATGTCGTTGAAGCGCTCCCCGGCGCGGTCGCGTTCGCCGTAGCCGAGCCAGCAGATACGGGCGGGCAGGCCCTGGAAGTGGACGCGTTCCCCGGCGAGCCGGATCCAGCGGGCGAGGGACTCGTTCTCGGGGAACAGTTCCAGGATCGCCTTGTCGGTCTTGGCGATGTCGGACGCCTCGCCCGAGAGGGCGGCCCAGCGGAAGGGGCCCTTGCCCTCGCAGAACAGGGGGCGGATGTAGGCGGGGACGAAGCCGGGGAAGGCGAACGCCCGTGCGTACCCGGCGAGTTGGGCCTCGCCGCGGATGGAGTTGCCGTAGTCGAAGACCTCGGCGCCGGCGTCCTGGAAGCCGACCATGGCCTCGACGTGCCGGGCCATGGACTCCCTGGCCCGGGTGGTGAACCCGGCCGGGTCCTTCGCCGCGGCGGCGGCCATCTCCTCGAAGGGGAGGCCGAGGGGGAGGTAGGCGAGGGGGTCGTGGGCGGAGGTCTGGTCGGTGACGATGTCGATGGGGGCGCCCAGGGCGAGCAGCTCGGGGACCAGTTCCGCGGCGTTGCCGAGGACGCCGATGGAGAGCGGGCGGCGGGCGTCGCGGGCCTCGACGGCGAGCCGGAGGGCGTGGTCGAGGTCGTCGGCGCGGACGTCCAGGTAGCGGTGTTCGATACGGCGCTCGATGGCGCGGGGGTCGCAGTCGATACAGAGGGCGACGCCGTCGTTCATGGTGACGGCGAGGGGCTGGGCGCCGCCCATGCCGCCGAGTCCGGCGGTGAGGGTGATGGTCCCGGCGAGGGTGGAGCCGAAGCGCTTGGCGGCGACGGCGGCGAAGGTCTCGTAGGTGCCCTGGAGGATGCCCTGGGTGCCGATGTAGATCCAGGAACCGGCGGTCATCTGGCCGTACATGGTGAGGCCGAGGGCCTCCAGGCGGCGGAACTCCTCCCAGGTGGCCCAGTCGCCGACGAGGTTGGAGTTGGCGAGCAGGACGCGCGGGGCCCACTCGTGGGTCTGCATCACGCCGACGGGGCGGCCGGACTGGACCAGCATGGTCTCGTCCTGCTTGAGGGTGCGCAGGGTGCGGACCATGGCGTCGAAGGAGCGCCAGTCGCGGGCGGCCTTGCCGGTGCCGCCGTAGACGACCAGTTTGTCGGGGTGCTCGGCGACCTCGGGGTCGAGGTTGTTCTGGAGCATCCGCAGGGCGGCCTCCTGCTGCCAGCCCAGGGCGCTCAGTTCCGTAGCGCGGGGGGCTCGGACGGGCCGGGGTCCTGACATGGTCTGCCTCCTGGCTGGTCGGGTCTGGCTGATCGGTCCGGCTGGTCGAACTGGCTGATCGGTCCCGGGACCGGGGTGGCGCGTCCATCCGGGTCGGCGTCTGTCGGGGCCGCCGTCCGACGCCTCCCCTTGCTGCGATTATTCACATCCTGAGGTGATGAATAGGGCTAGTCAAGGGTGGGGGCCCGGCGGGGCCGGGCGGCGGGCGTGTTTGGCTGGACGTATGGGTTCGTACAGCGAACGAAACAGGGCGGACGGAGCGAGGGCCGGGATGACGGATGGGACGGGGGCCGAGATGGTGGACGGGACGACCGGCGGTGTGGCGGACGGGATGGCGGGCGCCGGGGGCAGGGCGGTGCGGCGGGACGCGGCCGTGCGGGCGGCCGTGGAGCAGGGGCTGCTGGGTCCCGGCGCGCCCCTCGTCGGACTCCTTGACGTGGCCGGTATCCGGGAGTCGGCGGCGGCGCTGCGGGCGGCGTTCGCCGAGGTGACGGCGCCGGGCACGCCGGTGCTGCACGCCTTCGCGGTGAAGGCGGCCCCACTGGTCCCGGTGCTGCGGCTGCTGCACGCGGAGGGCATCGGGGCGGAGGTGGCGAGCCCGGGTGAGCTGGCGCTCGCGCGGGCGGCGGGCCTGCCGCCGGAGCACACGGTGCTGGACTCCCCGGCGAAGACCCCGGCCGAACTGCGCGAGGCGCTCGCGCTGGGCATCGCGGTGAACGCCGACAATCCGCAGGAGCTGGACCGGATCGACGCCCTGATGCGGTCGGCACCGAGCCGCTCACCGCTCGGCATCCGGGTGAACCCGCAGATCGGCGGCGGGTCGATCGGTTCGACCTCGACGGCGACGGCGACCTCGAAGTTCGGGGTGGCGCTGCGCGACGAGGGGGCTCGGGAGTGGGTGGTGCGGGCGTACGCGGAGCGGCCGTGGCTGTCCCGGCTGCACGCGCACACCGGGTCGCAGGGCATCCCGCTGGAGCTGCTGGCGCGCGGGGTGGCGGAGACGTACGCGCTGGCCGAGGAGATCAACGGGCGGCTCGGGCGGCGGCAGATCGACACCCTCGACATCGGCGGCGGGCTGCCGGTGAACTTCGGCTCGGACGAGGAGAGCCCGACCTACGCGGAGTACGCCCGGCTGCTGGCGCGGACGGTGCCGGGGCTGTTCGACGGGCGGTACGGGCTGGTGACGGAGTTCGGCCGGTCGCTGCTGGCCAAGCACGGCACGGTGGTGGCGCGAGTGGAGTACGCCAAGAGCGCGGGCGGGCGGCCGGTGGCGGTGACGCACGCGGGGGTGCAGGTGGCGACGCGGACGGTGTACGCGCCGGGGTCGTGGCCGCTGCGGATCGCCGCGTACGACGGGAAGGGGCGGCCGAAGTCCGGGCCCGGAGTGGTGCAGGACGTGGCGGGACCGGCCTGTTTCGCGGGCGACCTGCTCGCCGAGGGGCGGGAGCTGCCGCTGCTGGAGCAGGGCGACTACGCGGCGGCCCTGGACACGGGCGCGTACTACTTCGCCCACCACTACGGCTACAACTCGCTGGCCCGGCCGGGGGTGTACGGCTTCCTGACGGCGGACGGGATCGGCCTCCCGGGCTCCGGCGTCACCTTCGCGACGGTCCGCGCACCGCAGCGACTGGAGGAGATCGTCGCCGAGTCGGGCGGGGCGCACACGGAGGCACTGACCGCCCTGCGCCCGCCGGACGCCCCCTGACCTGCCACCGGGGAGGCCAACCGGCGTGAAACACACGTCAGTTGGTCGACACTAGTACCCCGGACGCATGTTCCACCGGAAAATGCCGGAACCCCCACTCCCCTTCCGCACTGTGCGTAGTTTCTACGTCACTCAGGCGCACATCAGGCGGGAGGGGAGACGGGCGTGCCCGGAATCGACGAGTGTCTGCTGGAGACGATGCGGTTGCCCGGGGCCCGGGGCGCCGCGCTGGTGGACTGGACGAGCGGGCTGGCGCTCGGGGTCGTCGGGGAGTTCCCGGGCGGTGACGCGGAGGCAGCGGCGGCCGAGACGGCCGAACTGGCCCGCCCGGCGGCCGAGCTGAAGGTCTTCGCGCCCCAGGACGACGCCTCCGGCGGGGGTGGTGTGGGCGGGGGTGGTATGGGCGCGCCCGGCGGGCCCGGTCAGGCCGCGTCGCCCGGCCAGGCCGGTTCGCCCAGGTCGCCCGGTTCGCCCGGTCCTCCCGTGGAGGATCTGATCGTCACCAGCCGGGACGGCTACCACGTCCTGCGGTTCCTGCCGACGTCGTTCGAGAGCACGGTCGTGCTGCATGTGTGGCTGAGCCGCGCGGACGGCAATCTCGCCCTGGCCCGGATCAGACTGGGCGAGATATCCGGACGGCTGGTGCTGGGATGACCATGGTCGACACCCCGCTCCCACCATCGCCCCAGCCCCGGCCCCAACCCCCGTCGTCGCCCCCGCTGCCGGTCCGCCACCGCCCCCGGCACCGCCGCCCGGACACCGCCCCCGCCGCCGGGCCCCTGTCCCCGATGCTGACCCGGCTCGCCGCCGAGCGGGCCACCGGCACCCTGCACCGCGAGCGCGGCTCGCTGCGGCTGGCCGCCGGACAGGTCGTGCACGCCGAGAGCCCCTCCGCCCCGGGCGTCGAGGCACTCCTCCCCGCCGACGCCCCCGGCCCGGCCGCGGCCCACCTCCCGCCGGGCGCCCTGGAACTGCGCCGGCTCGAAGCGCTCTACGACGCCGCGTACTTCGCCCTGGCGCCGAGCGGCACGCCGGGCCGGTTCCGGTACGGGGGTGGGGCGGGCGGCGCGGGGGCGGGACCGGTGCCGGTGGCCGTGCTGGAGCGGACGGTGCTGCGGCGGCGGGCACTGCTGGACCGGATCTGGCCCGACGCGCGGGCCGACACCGCGCCACTGGTCCGCGCCGGGGACGGGCCCGCCCGCTCGGTCACCGCGCGCCAACGGGCAGTACTGGACCGGGTGGACGGCGTCCACACCGCACCGGACATCGCCCGGGAGCTGCGGAGGCAGGGGTTCCACACCCTGGTGGACGTACGGCGGCTGGTGGCGGCGGGACTGATCCGCCCGGCACCCCCGGAACCCACGCCCACACCCACGCCCTCTCCCCCTCCCCCTCTCGACCCCGACATCACCCTGCTGAAGAGGCTCAGGGATGCGCTGGAGGCCCTTTGAACGCCGACGCCCGGACACCGACACAGCCGGTGACGCCGCCCCCGGCCCCACGGGTGACCTCATGACCGTCCCCCCGCCCTCCGGACCCCCCGGACCCGCCGTCCTGGACGAACTGCACCGCCTGCGCGCCCTGCTGCCCCAGCTCACCGGCGCCCTGGCCGCCGGGGTCGACGGCCTGGTCGTCGCCCATGACACCCCCGGCGTCGAACCGGAGGGCCTCGCCGCGCTGACCGCCGCCGCGCTCGGCGTCGCCATGCGCAGCACCGACGCCACCGGCAAGGGGGAGCTGCGCGAACTGCTGCTGCGCGGCACCCGGGGCTATGTGGCGACCTACGCGGCGGGCCGTACCGCCGTGCTGACCCTGCTCACCGAGGACCGGGTGAACGTCGGGCGGCTGCATCTGGAGGGCCGTCGCGCGGCGGCCCGGATCGGCGAGCTGGTCGACGCGGCGGCCCCACCGCGCACCCCGTCCACCGAACCCACCCCGGCACCCGCCCCCCGCCACACCCCCGGACCGCCCCACCGCACCCCGAGGCCACCCCCCGCACCCCCCGCACCCCCCACGCACCCCCCGAACCACCCACCCACCGGCTACCGAACAACCACCCACACCCCACCCGGCAACACCACCTGAGAGGACCCCCGTCATGGCCAACACCGAGACCGCCCTGAAGGAAGCACTCGCCTCGATCGAGGGCGCCACCGGAGCCGCCCTCGTCGACTACACCAGCGGCATGGCCCTGGGCACCCTGGGCGGCAGCAAGAGCTTCGATCTGAACGTGGCCGCCGCGGGCAACACGGACGTGGTGCGCGCCAAGATGCGCACGATGGAGCACCTGGGGCTGAAGAGCGAGATAGAGGACATCCTGATCACCCTCTCCGACCAGTACCACCTGATCCGGCTGCTCAAGGGCCGGGGCGGCAACGGCCTGTTCCTCTATCTGGCGCTGGACGCGAACCGGGCCAACCTGGCGATGGCGCGGCACCAGTTGAAGAAGATCGAGGAGAGCCTGGAGGTCTGACGCCCCGGCGGGCCCCGGACCGAAACCGGAACCGACACCGGAACCCGGAAACCGAATCCGCGACCTGGACCGGAACCGACACCGGAACCCGGACCGGAACCCGCCCCCTCAGACCAACTCGGCGGTCCGGCGGCGCCGGGCCCCGCCCGGGGCGGCGTCGCCGGCCGCGATGCCGGTGCTGCGATACCCCTTGACCCCCTTGCCCGCCGGGCGTCCGGCGTGCCTCCCGAGCCAGTCGACCCGCACCCACAGCAGGGCCTCCTCGGCGCGCTCCCGGCGCCCGAGCCAGGCGGCCTTCAGCCGCAGCCCCGCCCCGCACCCGGCGAGCAGCATCCCGCCGGCCGCGGGGACGGCGAACGCGCTGCCCAGCGCGGCGGCGAAGGCCAGCACCAGCCACCAGCGGTGGCCGCGCCGCCAGGTGCGGGTGGTCACCGCCCGGTCCTGGAGCACATCGTGCTTGCCCGCCCGGGAGGCGCCCCGGGCCAGCCCGTCGTACCGCTTGCGCCCGCGCAGGGCGACGACGGCGAGGGCGACGATGAACAGCGCGGCCCCCGCCATCACCCCGATCCGCCGCCCGGTGATCCCCGGCACCAGCACGCCGATCCCGGCGGCGAACACCCCGAGCCACCACATCGGCGCCGCCCCGGCCCGTACGACGACGGCCACCCGGGCCAGCCCCTGAGCCCTGCCCTGCCCTCTGCCACCCGCCTGCGCCATGTCCCTGCCGCCTCCTCGCGTACCGTCCCCGGGCGGCGGAGACTAGCGCCACAAACTGAGACCAGCCTGAGAACCCCCGATCCCCGGCCAGGATCGGCTCACTCACCCACTCACCCACTCACCCACTCACCCACTCACTCACTCACTCACTCCACGAACAACCCCCGCGCCGCCGCACGGGTGTCGAACTCCTCCAGCCGGGCCTGCGCGTCCGGCAGGTCGTCGCACATCGCCTCCAGCAGCACCCGCCCCAGCAGCATCGGCGCGCAGGCGGTGTCGAAGGCGAGGCCGGTGCCGACGGCGGCGGGCAGCAGCAGATCGGAGACCTTGGCGACCGGCGCGAACGCGGAGTCGGCGACGGTGACGACGGTGAGCCCGGACTCCTTGGCGTAGACGAGGGTGTCGAGGACCTCGCGCGGATGCCGGGGGAGGGCGAAGCAGAGCAGCGCGGAGGCCCCGGCGTGGACGGCGGCGGCGATGCGGTCCTGGAGCATGGTGCCGCCCTCGTCCAGCAGCCGTACGTCCGGATGGACCTTGGCGGCGAAGTAGGCGAAGCCGTACGCCTGGGCGGCGGCGGCGCGCAGGCCGAGGACGGGGAGGGGGCGGGAGGCGGCGAGGAGCCGTCCGGCCCGCTGGACGGGGCCCGGGTCGGCGAGGGCCTCGGCGAGCTGGCGGAGGTTCTCGATCTCGGCCTCCACGGCCTGCTGGTACTCGTTGTACGCGGCGCTGTCCTGGGCGGGTTCGGTGGCGGGGGCGGTGTCGCGCAGATGGCGGCGCAGCGCCGGATAGCCGTCGAAGCCGAGGGCGACGGCGAAGCGGGTGACGGAGGGCTGGCTGACCCCGGCGAGTTCGGCGAGTTCGACGCTGGAGAGGAACGGGACGTCGGCGGCGCGACGGACCATGCTGTGGGCGATGCGGCGCTGGGTGGGGGTGAGGCGGTGGCCCTCGAAGAGGGCTTGCAGGCGCGCGGCCGGGGTCTCGGCGGGACGGGCCGGGCGGCTCTCGGCGGCGTTCATACGGGGGTACTGCCCTTCCGGACGTGGGGGGAGTGGGTCAGAGGTCGGTGAAGCGGTCCAGGAGTGCGGCGGCGGCGGTGACGTCGTCGGTGAGGGGCCGGTCGGCGAGGTCGGCGTCGAGCACGGATTCGGCGAGTTCGAGGGCGTACCCGGCGGGCAGGCCGGGGTCGGGGCGCAGAGCGCGCATCCGCAGGGCGCGGACGGCGGCGACGAGTTCGCAGCCGACGACGAGGCGGAAGGCATCGCAGGCGCGCACGGTCTGCCGGGCGGCGAGGGAGGCGAAGCTGGCCTGTTCCTCGACGCCCCGGGAGAGCACGGCGTGGCCGAGGGAGGCGGGCGCGGAGAAGGCGCGCAGATCACCGAGGGCGGCGCCGGCCGCGTACTCCAGGATCATCACGCCGGAGGAGGCGGGTTCGTGGTCGGCGAGGAAGGGCTTGAGGCGGGTGTAGGCGGGCTCGTTGAGGGTGGAGAGGCGGGAGGTGGAGAGCCGGGCGACCTGGGTGAGGGCGAGCCGGAAGTGGTCGAGGGCGAGGGCGAGCTGGGCCTGGTAGAAGCCGCCGTGGTGGTAGGCGGCGAGGTCCTCGGCGGAGATCAGCGGGTTCTCGGCGGCGGAGTTGACCTCGACGGCGAGGACGTCGTCCAGCGCGTCGGCGGCGTCGTGCGCGGGCCCGTGTATCTGGGGCAGGCAGCGGAAGCCGTACGGGTCCTGGATGCGGCCGAGGGGCGGGGTGGGCCGGTCGGCGGCGCCGATCAGCTCGCGCATCCGCCGGGCGACCGCGAGGGACCCCTTGTGCGGGCGGGCGGCGTGCACGGGGGCGGCGTACGCCTCGTGCGACCCGTCGACGGCGATCAGCGAGAGCGCGGCGACGACCTGGGTGGCGGCGACGAGGCCGCGCAGTTCGTGCAGGGCGAGGGCGGCCTGGCCGAGGGTGAGGGCGTTGGAGCTGATGAGGGCGAGGGCGTCGTTGTTGTCGAGGGCCTGCGGGGCGGGGGCGCCCGGTCCGGCCCAGGGATGCTCCCCGGCGAGCGCCAGCCCGAGCTGGGCGAGCGCGGCGAGATCACCGGTCCCGACCGACCCGAACTCATGGACGACGGGCTGAGCCCCGTGCTGCAACGCCTCGCACAGCGCCTCCACCACACTCGGCCGCAGCCCGGCCCCGCCCGCGAGCAGTTGGTTGGCCCGTACGGCGAGCATGGCGCGGACCTGCCGGGCGGGCACCTCGGCGCCGATCGCCCCGGCGTGGCTGCGCAGCAGCCGGAGGCCGTGCCCGGCGGCGGAGTCGGTGGGCAGGTCCTCGGTGCGGTTGGCGCCGACGCCGGTGGAGCGGCCGTAGACCCGCCCGGTGGCGGCGATGCGCCGGGCGGCGTCCCAGGACTCCTCGACCCGCTTCATGGCATCGCTGCCGGGTACGGGCCGGGCGCCCCCGTCCGCGAGCCGCACGACATCCTCGACCCGCAGCCCGATCCCGTCCAGGACGACGATCCCGCCCACGGACCCGCCCACGGACCCACCCGACGAAAACGACGATGACCACGGCATCACGGCAGCGCTCCCCTCGGCCCCCTGGCCCCTGTCCGGCATCCACCAGCCATTCACACGAGCAGAACTCTGCATGAATCTATACAGCCGGGCAAGAGGGAGGAGGGGGGCAGGGGACGGGGGACGGGGGACGGGGGACGTCAGCGGAGCCGCTCCCCATACACCCGTTCCACCGCAATGGTGATCAGCACCCGCCGCTCGGCGACCATCACCGCCCGGTACTCCTCCCAGTCCTCGTGCTCCCCGGCGGCGAGCCGGTAGTAGGCGACCAGCGCCTCGACCTCCGGCCCGTACGGGTCGGTGCCGGGCCCGGTGAGGGTGGCGGTGCCCTCGGCGGTGGCCCAGGACATCCCGTCGTCGCTGGTCACCTCCAGTGCGGCCCGGGGGTCGCGGCGCAGATTGGCGTACTTGGCGGTGCGCTGCCCGGTGGAGATGTGGAGCAGGTCCGTCGCCGGGTCGTAGTGCGGCATGACGGGCGAGAGCTGGGGCCGTCCATCGGCCTTGAGGGTGGCGAGCACCCCGAGCTTGCGGACGGCGAGCAGGGCACGGGGATCGAACGATGCGGCTGACGTCATAGGCCCATCATCCGCCCGACACCGAGGCCGACGCCGAGGCAGACGCCGACACAGACACAGACACAGACACTCACGCAACGGGGGGGGATCCCTGCCGGGAAACCCGGAGGAAAACCCTGCCGGGCCTCCCGGAGGTAAACCCGGGGGCTAACCCCAGTGCACCTCCCCCTCCCCCTCCCTACCGTGGGGACCATGAGCGGAATGGACGCGCGGGACGCAGACCTGAAGAAAGAGCTGAACGCCACCCTGCACGCCCGCAGGGATCTGGGCGAGGAGTACGAGTCGGCACTGGTCGACTCGTTCCTGGAGAAGATCGACCAGCGGATCGACGGCGAGGTCGAGCGGCGGGTGCGCCGCCAGTTCGCCGAGCAGCGGATGACGGCGGCCCGTGACAGCCGCTCCCCCGCGGCCACGGACTCCTGGGGCGAGCGGTTCGGCTTCGGGATCGTCTCCCTGGTGCTGGCGATCCCGCTGTCCGCGATCGGCGGCGGGGTGGCGGATCTGCCGGGGCTGCTGGTGGCGTGGGCGGGCATCGTAGGGGTGAATGTGTTCCAGGCGGCGCGGGTGAACCCGAATCTGTTCGGAGGCCGCCGCCGTCCGGGGAAGACCTCGGACGACGACGCCTGGGAGGACTGACCGCCGTCGCCGGTCGATCGTCCGTGCTCCCGAAAATATGCGCGGGGACCGCCGCACCCCCGTCACCGGGGGGCGGGACGACGGCGGTCCCCGCGAGGGACGCGGGCCGGGTCAGGGCCGGGCCTGCGCGTCCGGGCGTCCATGGAGGTCCGGGAGCCGCTCCGGAGGTCCTTGGACGTTCGGTGTCGGCCGGGACGGGGAGCCGCTCCCGCCCTGCCGACAACGACCAATCTGCCGGACGCGTGTTAAGTCGGTGCTGCGGGTACGTGACACGCTCGTACCACTTCCGCGAAGGACAGCCTCTGCGGCGGACACGGGAAATCCGCCGGGGACACCGACTGTTCACCGCAGATTCGCCGCGATGCCCCGTCCCCGACCGGGAGGGCGGATGCGCTCCGCGCGACGCCCCGGTGACCGGCTCCGCCCCCTGCCATGCGCCGAGGCGCGCTTCCTCACCTTCGGCGGGGCCGAGAGCCGGGCAGCCCAGTCGACTACCCGCATCCGGCGGCGTCCGAGGATGACGTTGCCCGCTCACTGTCCCGACCCGATGACCACGGACAGCACATAGGCGAGGACGCAGACCCAGACGATGACCGTGGGCAACCCCCTCCGAAGGGAGGGGTCCTTCCCCTTCACCGGTCGGTCAGCCACGCCCGAGACCCCGGGGCGGGGCGGACACGAGGGCCGACGACGGTGGGTGGGTGCGGCGGTCCAGGTCAAGGCGTGCCATACGCGCCCGGATCAGCCGGTCCCGCTCCGGGCGCCGGATGTCGTCCGGGTCCGCCGCCCACGGCTCGCCGGGCCCCAGCGGGCGGAGCAGATACCCGACGACCTCGCCCATGCCGTCGGTGGCGGTGTCGAGGACGGTTTCGCCGGTGAGGGGGCGGTGGGGCCGGTCGGCGAGGATGCCGGGCGGGTTGCGCGGGTCGAGGGCGGCCCGGATCGCCCGGTTGAGCCGGAGCACGTCCGTGACGCCGAGCCGACCGACGAGGATGGGTGCCTCGGGGTCGTCGGTGGCCCAGTCGACCCGGGCGTGGCAGGCATGTGGGGGGCTCCTGATCGTCAGCCGTAAGTGCCTTCCGACATCAGGAAACTGCGGCAGAACAAGATCAGTTGACACAGAACATGCACAACGCACCAAGGATGCAATGCAACTGACGGCACGTATGTCGGCGGGCGTGCCAGAGTGAGACACATGGAGAAGACTCCCGCCCCCGGTGAGAACATCGCCGTCCTCCGCAAAGCCCGCGGCATGGGTCGGGCCAGGCTCGCTCGGCTGGGCGGCATCTCCGTGTCCCTCCTCACCAGGATCGAAGAAGGCACACGCCCCGCGACCCCGCACATCGTCGCCGCCCTCGCAAAAGCCATGCGAGTCACCCCCGCCAGAATCCACGGCCAGCCCTTCTCGGACGAGACCAGGCAGGCGGAACTCCTGGACGACCTCCGCGCGGCGGTCCGGCGCTACACCCTCCCCCGCGAGGACGTACCCCCGCCCGAGGCGCTGGCCGCCGGTGTGCAGAGGGCCATGGCGCTGCGCGCCGAGACCAGGTACCTGGAACTGCTGGACCTGCTCCCCCGGCTTCTCGGGCAGGTGACGGCGACTGCGCTCTCCACCCCCGGCGAATCCGGAGTCTGGTCACAACTGGTCGACGTGTACGGGTGTGCCTACGCCGCCGCGCACCGGCTCGCGCAACCGGATCTCGCCGACATGATCGTGTCCCGGCAGGCATGGGCGGCGCAGCAGACCTGGAATCCGGAGGCCGAGGTCGCGACGGCCTGGAACGAAGCCGGCACCTACCAGAGCGCGGGCCAGTACGGCGACGGTCTCGCGATCGTCGAGCGGGCCATCGCGAAGTACGAGCGGGCGGGCGGCGGGGAGAGTTCACCCGCAGCAGCCATGAGCCTGGGCTCGCTGCACCTTCGCGGAGTCGTCCTCGCCTCCCGGCACAAGGACAAGGGAGCCACGGCCGATCATCTGCGCCGCGCCCACCACCACGCCCGCCTCGTCCCCGCCGATGTCCTCCGGCACAACCTCACCTTCGGACCGGCCAACACCGCCCTGTACGAGCTGGCCGCACATATCGAACTCGGCAAACCGGGCATGGCCGTGGAGATGAGCGATCCCTTGCTGCGGAATCCGCCCCCGTCCCTCACCCCGAGCCGCCTCGGACGCATGTACATCGACATCAGCCGGGCACGCCTGGACGTCAGGAACTACTCCGGGGCCGAAGAAGCCCTGGACAGAGCCTTCGCCGTGGCGCCCGAGATGGCCGAGGCGCACCCCATGGCCCGCGAGGTCGTCCGGGTCCTCTTCGTGCTCCACCAACGGGCCCGGCCCACCCTCATGGGCATGGCCGAGCGGACCGGCCTCGCCACCTGATCACCCCGCCGGCAAGGGCCCCGGCCCCACCCCGGCCGGGACCCCCACCCTCAAACCCCCACACCCCTCACTTCGTCTGATTCGCCAGGAACGCCAGCAGGTCCTGCCGCCCGATCACCCCCACCGGCTTCCCCTCCACCAGCACGATCGCCGCGTCCGCCCCGCCCAGCACCTGCATCAGGTCGGACACCGGCTCCCCGGAGCCGACCTGGGGCAGCGGTGCCGACATGTGCTTCTCCAGCGGGTCGGCCAGGGACGCGCGCCGGCTGAAGAGCGCGTCCAGCAGTTCCCGTTCCACCACCGAACCGACGACCTCCGCCGCCATCACATCCGGGTGACCGGCCCCCGGCTTGACCACCGGCATCTGGGACACCCCGTACTCGCGCAGCACCTCGATGGCCTGGCCCACCGTCTCCTCGGGGTGCATGTGCACCAGGGACGGGATCGCGCCGTGCTCCTTGTCGTCCAGGACATCGGCGACCCGGGCACTGGGACCGGTGTCCTCCAGGAAGCCGTAGTCCGCCATCCACTCGTCGTTGAAGATCTTGCTGAGGTAGCCGCGGCCACTGTCCGGGAGGAGGACGACCACCACGTCGTCCGGTCCCAGCCGCTCCGCCACCTCCAGCGCCGCGACCACCGCCATTCCGCAGGACCCGCCCACCAGCAGGCCCTCCTCCTTGGCCAGGCGCCGGGTCATCTGGAAGGAGTCCTTGTCGGACACGGCGACGATCTCGTCCGCGACCGTCCGGTCGTACGCCGTCGGCCAGAAGTCCTCACCGACACCCTCGACGAGGTACGGGCGCCCGGAGCCGCCGGAGTAGACGGAGCCCTCCGGGTCCGCGCCGATCACCTGGACGCGGCCCTCGCTCGCCTCCTTGAGGTAGCGCCCGGTGCCGGAGATCGTGCCGCCGGTGCCGACGCCCGCCACGAAGTGGGTGATCCGCCCCTCCGTCTGCTCCCACAGCTCCGGGCCGGTGGAGTGGTAGTGGGAGAGGGGGTTGTTCGGGTTGGAGTACTGGTCCGGCTTCCACGCGCCCGGCGTCTCCCGGACCAGCCGGTCGGAGACGTTGTAGTACGAGTCGGGGTGCTCGGGATCCACGGCCGTCGGGCAGACGACGACCTCCGCCCCGTACGCCCGCAGGACGTTGATCTTGTCGGTGCTCACCTTGTCGGGGCACACGAAGATGCACTTGTACCCCTTCTGCTGGGCCACGATGGCCAGGCCGACACCCGTGTTGCCACTGGTCGGCTCGACGATCGTGCCGCCGGGCAGCAGCGCCCCGCTGCGCTCCGCCGCCTCGATCATGCGCAGGGCGATGCGGTCCTTCACGGAACCGCCCGGGTTGAAGTACTCCACCTTGGCCAGGACGGTCGCCCGGATGCCCTTGGTCACGCTGTTGAGCCTCACCAGCGGGGTGTTGCCGACGAGGCTGATCATCGAGTCGTGGAATTGCACCGTTGTCTCCGGTTGCTGCAAAAGGGGTGGTCGTGAGGGTTCGCCCAGCAGCCTACGGCCCCGCCCCCGCGTTCACTCCCCGTTGAGATTGGGCGACGGGCGGTACGGGGCAAGGAGTGGTTGTACGGCACGTAAGGAGGTGGCGGCGATCCATGACGAGCATGTCAAGGGCGCGAGTGGCCCGGCGTATCGCGGCAGGCGCGGCGTTCGGCGGGGGCGGTATCGGGCTGATGGGGGCGGCGGCGATCGGACTGCTCCTCGCGGAGGCCCGGCTCGCCCGGCGGCAGGTGGGCATCGGGATGGCGTCGTCCCGCGTCCCCCACGCGGACGGGCTCTACGGGCAGCTCTACGCCACCCCGGGCGAACCGCCCCTCGCGCTGACCCTCCTGGGTGACTCCACGGCCGCCGGACAGGGCGTCCACCGCGCCCAGCAGACCCCGGGCGCCCTGCTGGCCTCCGGACTGTCGGCGGTCGCGGAGCGTCCGGTACGGCTGCGGAACGTGGCCCTGCCCGGTGCCCGGTCGGACGACCTCGACCGCCAGGTGTCGCTGGTCCTGGAGGACACCTCCCTGGTCCCCGACATCTGCGTCATCATCATCGGCGCGAACGACGTCACCCACCGGATGCCCGCCACCCAGTCCGTCCGCCGGCTCTCGGCGGCGGTACGGCGGCTGCGCACCGCCGGGGCGGAGGTGGTCGTCGGCACCTGTCCCGACCTGGGCACCATCGAACCGGTCCAGCAGCCGCTGCGCTGGCTCGCCCGCCGGGCCTCCCGGCAACTGGCGGCGGCCCAGACGATCGGGGTGGTGGAGCAGGGCGGGCGGACGGTGTCGCTGGGCGATCTGCTCGGCCCCGAGTTCGCGGCGAACCCGCGCGAGCTGTTCGGGCCCGACCACTACCACCCGTCCGTCGAGGGATACGCCACCGCCGCGATGGCCGTCCTGCCGACGGTCTGCGCGGCGCTGGGCCTCTGGCCCGCCGACGAGGACCGTCCGGACGTCTCCCGCCGCGAGGGGTTCCTCCCGGTCGCCAAGGCGGCGGCGGAGGCGGCGGCGGAGGCCGGTACGGAGGTCGCGGCGGCGATGCCGAGCGGTCCCCGGGGGCCGTGGGCGCTGCTGAAGCGGCGGAGGCGGCGGCGGGTGCGGGTGGAGGAGACGGCACCGGTCGTCCCGTAGGCGTCTCCGTGTCTCCGGCTGTTCCGTGGGCGTCCCCGGCCGTTCCGTGGGCGTCCCCCGCGGAACGGCCGGGGAGCGGGCAGCGCCGGGGCACGCTCCAAGCAAGCGCTTGGAAAGTGCGGCCTGTGTCACACACCGACATCGGTGACCGATGACGTACGTACGGGTAACTTCCCAACAACCCCCGCACCGCACCCGTACCCGCACCCGTACCCCCCATCAGCACCCGCACCCGCACACCCGCACCCCGCCCCTGGAGCCGGAAATGCCCGAAGCCGTCATCGTCTCGACCGCCCGCTCCCCCATCGGCCGCGCCTTCAAGGGCTCGCTCAAGGAACTGCGCCCCGACGACCTCACCGCCACGATCATCCAGGCCGCCCTGGCGAAGGTCCCCGGGCTGGACCCGGCGGACATCGACGACCTGATGCTCGGCTGCGGCCTGCCCGGCGGTGAGCAGGGCTTCAACCTGGGCCGGATCGTCGCCGTGCAGATGGGCATGGACCATCTCCCGGGCTGCACGATCACCCGTTACTGTTCGTCGTCCCTCCAGACCTCCCGGATGGCGCTGCACGCCATCAAGGCCGGTGAGGGGGATGTCTTCATCTCGGCCGGTGTCGAGATGGTGTCGCGCTTCGCCAAGGGCTCCTCCGACTCCCTCCCCGACACCCGCAACCCCCTCTTCGCCGACGCCGAGGCCCGTACCGCCGCGACCGCCGCGTCCACCGGCTCCACCTGGCACGACCCCCGCGAGGACGGTCTCGTCCCGGACCCCTATATCGCGATGGGCCAGACCGCCGAGAACCTCGCCCGCGCCAAGGGGATCAGCCGCGAGGAGATGGACGAGTTCGGCGTCCGCTCGCAGAACCTCGCCGAGCAGGCCATCAAGGACGGCTTCTGGGAGCGCGAGATCACCCCGGTCACGCTCCCGGACGGCACGGTCGTCGCCAAGGACGACGGCCCCCGCCCCGGTGTCACCCTGGAGGGCGTCCAGGGCCTGAAGCCGGTCTTCCGCGCCGATGGACGCGTCACCGCCGGCAACTGCTGCCCGCTCAACGACGGCGCCGCCGCCGTGATCATCATGTCCGACACCAAGGCGCGGGAGCTGGGCCTGACCCCGCTCGCCCGGATCGTGTCCACCGGTGTCTCCGGGCTCTCCCCCGAGATCATGGGCCTCGGCCCGGTCGAGGCGTCCCGCCAGGCCCTGCGCCGCGCCGGGCTCACCATCGGCGACATCGACCTGGTCGAGATCAACGAGGCGTTCGCCGCCCAGGTCATCCCCTCCTACCAGGACCTCGGCATCCCCCTGGAGAAGCTGAACGTCAACGGCGGCGCCATCGCCGTCGGCCACCCCTTCGGCATGACCGGCGCCCGCATCACCGGCACCCTGATCAACTCCCTCCAGTGGCACGACAAGCAGTTCGGCCTGGAGAGCATGTGCGTCGGCGGCGGCCAGGGCATGGCGATGGTCATCGAGCGCCTGAGCTGACCCCGACGACCCTCCCCCGCCCATATACACGTCTTTCCGTAATCACAAAGCCACTTAACGTCACTCATTGGCCCAGAACCCGGCAATCTCCGGAGTTCTGGGCCGATTTGTGATCCAATCTCCCTCAGGATGTGACCTATCTCCCCCGCCTTGGGAATCACCGCAGGTCAGCGCCGCGAACAGCGACACCGCGGGTCCAAAGTCCTGTCCGTTTCGTGACGTTACGCACTGACAGCGGGTTAGTTCACCCATCAAGCTGATGTAGGAAGTCGGGGGTCGACTTTAAACCGGGAGTACGTCAGTGAGCGCCATGCCGATCGCATTGCTGGTCACCACGGCCGCCACCGGCGCCGTGGGCGTCGCCGTCCTGCGCACCCTCATTCAGTTGCGCCGCCAGGTCGCGGCCCTGCACCAGGATCTCGCCGGCGGCGGGGCCGCCCGCGGCCTGGTGCCCGCGGCCCGCCCCGCCGCCGACACCGATCAGATACGGACGGCGGTGGCCGAGGCCCTCGCCGAGGAGCGGGAGCGGGAACTCGCCGAGGCGCGGGCCTTCTGGGCCGCCCAGGAGGCCCGCGACGCCGCCGACGCGCCGTCGCTGCTGGGCCTCGGGGACAACGAGCCGTTCCTGCCCCGCCCCACCGACTTCGCGGGCCTGGAGGCGCTGGAGCCGCTGGAGCCGGTCACCGAGCCGGGCCCGGAGAGCGACGACCACTACCGCGACCACCCGGCCGACTCGCCCGAACTGGCCGCGGCCCGCCGCCGCCACCCCTCCCACCCGGACTTCACCCCCATCCCCTCACCGGTCGTGGGCGACCACGAGCGCACGGTGAGCACACTGGAGGAGCTGGCCGCCGACCGGGTCGAGCTGACCGACGTCCGCCCCGGCCCGCTGGGCACCCTGGATGTGTACGTCTTCGCCGACGGCACCACGCTCTGTATGACCCCGGGCCACCGCGAGACCGCGGAACGCCTCGCCGCCGCCCTGCGCTCCGGCGAGATCCCCCACCTCCTGGGCGGCTCGGGCATCTCCGGCGCGTACACCCTCACCTTCCAGTGCGGCGAGGAAACGGTCTACATCCTGGCGGACCGAGTCATAGCGTCCCTGTAAATCACGGGACCTCTGATACCGGGGGCACGGAGAAGGCTTTTAGGGGCGCGGGGAACTGCGCGCCCAGCCACAACGCACCCGCACCCACCCACTTCCCGGGAACACCCCACCCCCTCACACCCCAGCCCTCCCCTGCGCAGCCACCACCACCCCCACAGCCTCCTCCACCTCCCCCTCCGTGCGGAGCACCACCGCCAGGTCCCGCCCCGCCACCGTCACCTGGTCCGCGACCGCGAACATCCCCGCGTCCGGCATCTCCCGCGGCTCCGCGCCGGGCCGCTCCACCCGTTGCGCCCACCGCGCCAGCTCCCTCGCCAACCCCAGCGCCTCCGCGGCAGCGCCCCGCTGGAGACGGCTCTGCGGAGCCGCCCTCAGCCGGTCGGCGAAGTGATCCACTGCTCGGGTCAACGGCGTCGTATCCACCACGCGGCGAGCGTACGCGCCGTACCCGGACTGTTGCCAACGGGCCAACGCTCAGGCACGGTGACCTGAAGGACCGGCTTACACCCGATTGCGTCCGGAGGCGCCGATGTCCCAAGTCTTCTCCGCGGAGACCCATCGCAACCTGCTCGCCCGCATCCCCCATTGCACCGGTCGTGAAGTCGCCGACTGGTTGCGCGCCGTCGAGGACGGCCCTGCTCTCATCCGCTTCGAGGAGAAGGTGAGCTGGCTGCGCCACGAGCACAATCTGGCGTACGGCCACGCCAAGGCGATCATCCACGAGTACGACCTGAGGAGGGCGGCGCGCAGGTTCTTCTGAGACCCCTGCCTCCTTGTACCGAGCGCGCGAAAGGGCCCCGGGAAACCCGGGGCCCTTCTCATCGGTCGATCGCCGGAGGTCCGTCGCCGGAGATCAGGCGTCGGAGGTCAGCCGTCGGAGATCAGTCGTCGCCGCTGAAGATCGCGACCAGCCGCAGCATCTCGATGTAGATCCACACCAGGGTCATGGTCAGACCGAACGCGGCCAGCCAGGCTTCCTTGCGCGGGGCGCCGTACGCGATGCCGTCCTCGATCTGCTTGAAGTCGAGGGTGAGGAAGAACGCGCCGAGGACGATCGCGAAGATACCGACGATCGCGCCCAGCGGGCCCATGCTGCGCAGTCCGCCGTCATCGGCGACGCCGAACGCGACCAGCAGCAGGTTCACCGCCATGACCAGCACGAACGCGATGGCGATGGCCATGCCGATCCGGGCGTAGCGGGCCGTGACCCGGATCCAGCCGGCCTTGTAGATCAGCAGGGTGGCGCCGGAGACGGCCATCGTGCCGAGCACGGCCTGGAAGGGTGCGCCGGACCAGCGGGAGTTGAACATCTCGCTGAAGACGCCGAGGAAGACACCCTCGAACGCGGCGTAGGTCAGGATCAGCGCGGGCGACGCGTTGCGCTTGAAGGACTGGACCATCGCCAGGACGAAGGCGATCAGCGCGGCACCGATGGCCAGGCCGTAGCTGCTGGACGAGACCGGCAGCAGGGCCCACGCCAGGACGGCGCCGACGACGACCGTGCCCAGCGTCATCGCCGTGCGCATGACGACGTCGTCCATCGTCATACGGTCGGTGGTGGCCGGGGCCTGGGGCGGCGCGCCCTGTACACCCTGCTGGGCGTAAGGGTTGGTCGCGTACGGGTTGGTGCCGGCGCCAGGCTGGGCGTAGGGGTTGCCCTGCGTGCCCACTGCTGCGCCCCCGGCCTGCGGCGCGGTGTTGAAGCCCGCGGAGCCGTTGTCGCGGCTGAACCCCCGTCGCGAGAAGACCGGGTTGCTGCTCCTCATTTCACTCCTCCATGGCCACCGTGCGTGGCCTTGGCTCAAGAGTAATGGAAAGGCAAAGGAATGACCCTAGTGCCTGGGGAGGATCTTTCCCTCGCCTGTGGTGAGGAACACGCTACGCGTGTGGGTGATTCCCACCAGTGGTGGGGGGTCGACCATGACCGTTCTGGTACAGAACCGTTCTGCTACAGAGAGGTGCCCGGAACCGGACTTGAACCGGTACGCCCGCGAGGGGCAGCGAGGTTTAAGCTCGCCGTGTCTGCATTCCACCATCCGGGCAGGCCGTGGGCTCCGCATCGAGGCTCCGAGCCTATCGGGGTGCGTCCCCCGAACAGCGGACGGGACGACCGATGTTGTCTTATTTTATTGACGTCTGAGGGAGCATCAGACCGCAAAATAGGCCATCAGCACTTGCCACCAGCCTGTCGCGCGATCACGGACCGCGCATGCGGAATGACGGAATTTCACCGTGCGCGTGGATGCGTTCCAGGCCGTCGCCGTGAGCGCTCCCGGCACCGCGGGTGCCCCCGTGCCCCGCGCGGACGGCGCGCGCTCCCCGTCCCGGTGATCACAGCGCGCCCCGCGCGGACGGCGCGCGCCTCCCCCGCGGGAGGCTCCGGCGCCCCGCTCCGGGTCGGGGGCGCCCCTCATCCCGAGGTATGACACGGCGGGCCGCGGTGCGACCCGAGTCGGGCCACGGAACGAGAGCAGCGGCTGACTCCAGGCCCCTTTGTCCTCGGGACGATGGACGTGTCCTCGAACAGCGTCCCGACCTCCCGACAGGAGCACCCTCCGTGACCACGACCCCCATCGCCCGGCCCACGACCGCGGCGGCCCGCGCCACGGAGCTGTCGAAGATCTACGGACAGGGCGAGACCCAGGTGGTCGCCCTGGACCGGGTCTCCGTCGAGTTCCGGCAGGCCGAGTACACCGCGATCATGGGCCCCTCCGGCTCCGGCAAGTCGACCCTGATGCACTGCGTCGCCGGGCTGGACACC
This sequence comes from Streptomyces sp. NPDC093252, assembly GCF_040683675.1. Taxonomy (NCBI): domain Bacteria; kingdom Bacillati; phylum Actinomycetota; class Actinomycetes; order Kitasatosporales; family Streptomycetaceae; genus Streptomyces; species Streptomyces sp. NPDC093252. Next base: position 88,754 of record NZ_JBFBEM010000003.1, read on the forward strand.
TTCTCGTCCGGGTCCGTGCGGATCGGCGAGACCGAGCTGGGCTCGCTCAAGGACAAGCAGCTCACCAAGTTGCGCCGGGACAAGATCGGCTTCATCTTCCAGGCGTTCAACCTGCTGCCGACGCTGACCGCGCTGGAGAACATCACGCTGCCGATGGACATCGCCGGCCGCAAGCCCGACAAGCAGTGGCTGGACCGGGTGATCCAGATGATCGGGCTGTCCGGGCGGCTCGGCCACCGTCCCTCCCAGCTCTCCGGCGGCCAGCAGCAGCGCGTCGCCGTGGCCCGCGCCCTGGCCTCCCGCCCCGAGATCATCTTCGGCGACGAGCCCACCGGAAACCTGGACTCCCGCTCCGGCGCCGAGGTGCTGGGCTTTCTGCGCAACTCGGTGCGCGAGCTGGGCCAGACCGTGGTGATGGTGACCCACGACCCGGTGGCCGCGGCCTACGCGGACCGGGTGATCTTCCTCGCCGACGGCCGGATCGTGGACGAACTGTACGGGCCGACGGCGGACCTGGTGCTGGACCGCATGAAGCAGTTCGACGCCAAGGGCCGCACGAGCTGACCCCCGGGGCGGCGCCGCTCCGGCGGCCGGGAGGGCGACGATCCGCCCCCGCTGTCCACCCCTCACCCCCATCGGACCGTACCGACCGTACCCACTGGACTGAGACAGCCATGTTCCGCACCGCCCTGCGCAATGTGACCGCGCACAAGGCCCGGCTCCTGATGACCGTCCTCGCCGTGATGCTCGGCGTGGCCTTCGTCTCGGGGACCCTGGTCTTCACCAACACCCTCTCCGACGCCCTCCAGAACAGCTCCTCCAAGGGCTTCGACCAGGTCGACGTCGCCGTGACCCCCGACAGCCGGGAGGCCGAGGGCGACCGGGTCGGTTCCACGCCCGAGCTGACCGAGGCCCTCCTCAAGGACAGCGAGCAGGTGCCCGGCGCCGCCTCCGTGACCGGTGTCGTCACCGGCTTCACCGCCCTCGCCGACAAGGACGGCAAGCTGATCGGCGGCGGCTTCCAGTCGCAGGGCGGGAACTACTGGGGCACCGACGACCCCCGCTATCCGCTGGTCAGCGGCAGCGTCCCGAGCGGGCCCGACGAGATACTCATCGACTCCGAGACCGCCGAGCGCGGCGGCTACCAGGTCGGCGACACCATCCGGATGTCCATCGACGGCCCGGTCCTGGAGCCGGCCATCACCGGCATCTTCACCACCGACGACGGCAATGTCGCCGCCGGCGGCAGCCTCGCCCTCTTCGACACCGCCACCGCCCAGTCGCTGTTCGGGAAGAAGGGGACGTACGACGAGATCGACGTCACCGCCGAGCCGGGGGTCAGCCAGGCCGCGCTGAAGAGCGCGCTGGACAAGGCGCTGCCCGGGGACGTGGTGGAGACCAAGACCGGTCAGCAGCTCGCGGACCAGCAGGCCAAGGACATCGAGACCTCGATGAGCGGTCTCCAGCAGGGCATGCTGGCGTTCGCCGGGATCGCGCTGTTCGTCGGCACCTTCATCATCGCCAACACCTTCACCATGCTGGTCGCCCAGCGCACCAAGGAACTGGCGCTGATGCGCGCGGTCGGTGCCTCGCGCCGCCAGGTCACCCGCTCGGTGCTGATCGAGGCGTTCGTGGTCGGCACGGTCGCCGGGGTCGCCGGACTGGTCGCGGGCATCGGGATCGGCGCCGGACTGCGCGCCCTGATGGGCTCGCTGGACGTCACCGTCCCGGACGGCCCGCTGGTGGTCTCGCCCGGCACGGTCCTGGTCGCCCTCGGCGTCGGCGTCGTGATCACCATGCTGGCCGCCTGGCTGCCCGGCCGCCGCGCCGCGAAGATCCCGCCGGTCGCCGCGATGAGCAGCGTCCACGCCCAGGCGACCACCAAGTCCCTGGTGGTGCGGAACACGATCGGCGCGCTGTTCGCCGGTGCCGGAGTGGCCGTCATCCTGGCCGCGACCGGGATGGAGGGCTCGGACGGGCAGCTCCCGATGGGGCTGGGCGCCGCCCTGCTGATCATCGGGGTGTTCATCCTGACCCCGCTGCTGTCCCGGCCGCTGATCGCGGCGGCGGCCCCGCTGCTGCGGGTCTTCGGGGTGGCGGGCAAGCTGGCCCGGCAGAACTCGGTGCGCAACCCGCGCCGCACCGCGGCCACCGCCTCCGCCCTGATGATCGGCCTCACCCTCATCACCGGTATGACGGTGATGGCGGGCAGCCTCCAGAAGTCCATCGACAAGATGGCGGGCGAGGCGATCCGCGCCGACTACGTGGTCTCCATGGCCAACGGCAACGCGCTCTCCCCCGATGTCGAGCGGACCCTGCGCGACACCGAGGGCGTCACCGCCACCAGCCCGATGCGCAACGCCCCCTCACGCGTCGACGGCGAGACCGAGTACCTCACCGGTGTCGACGGCCGCACCTTCGGCGAGCTGACCGACTTCCCGCTGGACAGCGGCACCTTCACCATCGGCGGCACGGACGCCGTCGTCGACACCGACGCCGCCGAGCGGTACGGCTGGCAGCCCGGCTCGACGTTCACCGCCCACTTCGAGGACGGCGAGAGCGAGCGGCTCACCGTCACCGGGGTGTACGAGGCGAACGAGATGTTCAGCGGCATCATGCTCGACGCCGGGACCCTCGCCCCGCACCAGAGCGAGCCGACCGACATGCTGGTCATGGTCGGTACGGACGGCGGGGTCTCGGACGCCACCAAGGACCGGCTGGAGGAGGCCCTCGGCGCCAACCCGGCCATCCAGGTCCAGGACAAGCAGGATCTGTCCAACGAGATCGCCAGCATGTTCACCCTGATGCTCAACATGCTGTACGCGCTGCTCGCCATGGCGGTGATCGTGGCCGTCCTCGGGGTGATCAACACCCTGGCCATGTCGGTCTTCGAGCGCTCGCAGGAGATCGGCATGCTCCGGGCGATCGGCCTGGACCGCCGGGGCATCAAGCGGATGGTGCGGCTGGAGTCCCTGGTGATCTCCCTGTTCGGCGGGGTCCTCGGGATCGGTCTCGGCGTCTTCTTCGGCTGGGCGGCCGGGCAGTTGGTCGGCTCCCGGATGTCGACCTACGAGCTGGTCCTGCCGTGGGACCGGATGGCGCTGTTCCTGCTGCTGGCGGCCCTGGTCGGCGTACTGGCCGCACTGTGGCCGGCCCGCCGGGCGGCGAAGCTGAACATGCTGTCCGCCATCAAGGCGGAGTAGCACGGAGGACGGCGGAGCAGAGGGCCCCGTCCCCCCGGTGACCTTGACCGGGGGGACGGGGCCTTTCTGTCGTCCGCCGTGCGGGGTCAGCCGTGCCAGGTGCGGGGGCGCAGGGGCAGGCCCGCGGTGCCGGGGGCCCGGGGCTTCACGGCGAGGATCTGGTTGACGCCGATCCGGTTGCGTTCGAAGGACAGCGCCGAGGCGGCCATGTAGAGGCGCCAGACCCGGGCCCGTCCCGGGCTGGTGAGGCCGACCGCGCGGTCCCAGCCCGCCTCCAGATTGGCGACCCAGCGGCGCAGGGTGAGCGCGTAGTGCTCGCGCAGCGACTCCACGTCCCGCACCTCGAACCCGGCCCGCTCCAACTGGGTCACGGTGGTGCCGACGGGGGCCAGCTCGCCGTCCGGGAAGACATAGGCGTCGATGAAGTCGTCCACCTCGTAGGCGGACTCGTCGCGCTGCGGGCGGCGGGCGATCTGGTGGTTGAGGAGCCGTCCGCCGGGGCGCAGCAGGGCGTACAGATCGGCGGCGTACTCCCGGTAGCGTTCGGCGCCGACGTGCTCGGCCATGCCGATGGAGGAGATGGCGTCGTAGGGGCCGTCCTGGACGTCGCGGTAGTCCTGGACGCGGATCTCGACCCGGTCGGTGAGTCCCTCGTCGGCGATGCGCTTGCGGGCGTAGGCGGCCTGCTCCTGGGAGAGGGTGACGCCGACGGCGCGGACCCCGTGCTCGCGGGCGGCGTGCAGCACCAGTGAGCCCCAGCCGCAGCCCACGTCCAGCAGCCGCTGTCCGGGGGTGAGGGCGAGCTTCTGGCAGATGAGTTCGAGCTTGTCGCGCTGGGCGTCCTCCAGGGTGCCGCCGTCCTCCCAGTAGGCGCAGGAGTAGACCATCGACGGGCCGAGGACGATCTCGTAGAAGTCGTTGCCGACGTCGTAGTGGTGGCTGATGGCGCGGCGGTCGGTGCGTCTGGTGTGCAGATGGCGGGGTCTGCGGATCTCCTCGGGGGGCGGCGGGGGCGGCAGCGCGGGTCCGGCGAGGCGGAGCAGTCCGCGCACCGCCGACCGCACCTCGGGGTCGCGCAGTGCCTGGCCGAGCGTACGGTCGTCCTCGCCCCGTTCCCAGAGCTGTCCGGCCAGCAGTTCCAGGGCCCGGTACAGATCGCCCTCGACGGTCAGATCGCCGGCGACCCAGGCGCGGGCCAGGCCCAGTTCCCCCGGCTTCCACAGCAGCCTGCGCAGCGCCCGGCGGTCGCGGACGACCAGTACCGGCGCGCCCGGCGGGCCGTCCTCCGAGCCGTCCCAGGCGCGGATCCGCACCGGGAGCGGTGCAGCGAGCACCTGTTCGAGCAGTCCCCTCAGCCGCGGCGCGGCGTGAGCCATGGCGCACCTCCGTGACAAGTGATCCCGGATGACTTCTCCCACGTAAACACCTGGCGGGCGCCCGCGCAGTCCCCAACGCGCGTTACGAGTGGGCAAAACACCTGTACTCCGCACCTTTTGCCTGCTGATCCGTCAGATCGGTCCCCGCGGCCGGGCACGCCGAAGGGGCCGTCCGCACCACGGATGGCGGACGGCCCCTTCGGGAGGCGGGACGGATGGGACGGGCGGGTCGGACGGGGCGGTCAGGACGCCTTGGCCGACTCCCCGGTCAGGACGCCTTGGCCGGCTCCTCGGTCTTGGCGACCGGGGCGGGGGCGGGCTTGGCGGCCTCGTAGAACTCCTCGCGGGGGTTCTCCATGGCGCCGAGGGAGACCACCTCGCGCTTGAGGAACATCCCGAGGGTCCAGTCGGCGAAGACCCGGATCTTCCGGTTCCAGGTCGGCATGGCCATGCCGTGGTAGCCCCGGTGCATGTACCAGGCGAGCCGGCCCTTGACCTTGATCTTCATCTTGCCGACGACGATCATCGCGACGCCCTTGTGCAGCCCGAGGCCCGCGACCGCGCCCTTGTTGGCGTGGCTGTACTCCTTCTGCGGGAAGCCCCGCATACCGGAGATCACGTTGTCGCCGAGGACCTTGGCCTGGCGCAGCGCGTGCTGGGCGTTGGGCGGGGTCCAGGCGTTCGGGTTGCCGGCCTTGCGGGCGGCGAGGTCCGGAACCTGGGCGTTGTCACCGGCGGCCCAGATGTAGTCGGTGCCCTGCACCTGGAGGGTGGGGGCGGTGTCGACATGGCCGCGCGGGCCGAGCGGCAGACCGTAGCGGGCGAGCGCCGGGTTGGGCTTGACGCCGGCCGTCCACACGATGGTGTTGGAGTCGACTTCGAGGCCGTTCTTGAGCACCACATGGCCGTCGACGCAGGAGTCCAGGGAGGTGGAGAGGTAGATCTCGACGCCCCGGCTCTCCAGGTGCTCCTTGCCGTACTGGCCGAGCTTGGGGCCGACCTCGGGCAGGATCTTGTCGGCGGCGTCGACGAGGATGAAGCGCATGTCCTCGCGGGAGACGCTGGTGTAGTACTTGGCCGCGTCGCGGGCCATGTCCTCGACCTCACCGATGGTCTCCGCGCCCGCGAAGCCGCCGCCGACGAAGACGAAGGTGAGCGCCTTGCGGCGGATCTCCTCGTCGGTGGTGGAGTCGGCCTTGTCCAACTGCTCCAGGACGTGGTTGCGCAGGCCGATGGCCTCCTCGATGCCCTTCATACCGATGCCCTGCTCGGCGAGGCCGGGGATCGGGAAGGTACGGGAGACCGCGCCGAGCGCGATCACGAGGTAGTCGAAGGGAAGCTCGTACGACTCGCCGACCAGGGGGGCGATCGTGGCGACCTTGCGGTCCTGGTCGATGGTGGTGACCCGGCCGGTGAGCACCTCCGCCTTGGGCAGCACACGTCGCAGCGGGACGACGACATGGCGCGGGGAGATGTTTCCGGCGGCGGTTTCCGGGAGGAAGGGCTGGTAGGTCATGTACGACCGGGGGTCGACGACCGTGACGGTCGCCTCGCCGTAGCGCATCTTCTTCAGGATGCGCCGAGCCGCGTACAGGCCGACGTACCCACCGCCTACTACGAGGATCCTGGGACGCTCCGTGGTGCTCATGCCATTGAGTATCCACCTGGGTCGGGGGGGTACCTCGTGCGCCCCTTCACAAGCTTCGGTGCACCCTCTGCTACACTGCGCGGCCCGCGTGATCCACATCATGGCGCGGAAAGGGAACCGGGGCCCCCTCCGACCCGTTGTCAATGCCGCGTGAGCTGCCGCTCCGCCCCTGCGGAATCCGTTGGACCACCCGCTTCCGACGGGCCCCGGAACCCACCGGTCACCCTCCCCCGGGCACCCCCGCACCCCCACCGGACCCCCGGACGGGCGCAGGGGGGCCGGTTGGTCCCCCGACAGGGCCGAATTCCTTGTGAAGAACTTCACGAACTTTTCCGCCGGGGGGTCCCGAAGGCCCCCGGAAGGGGCCCGGAACTGCGCTCATACGGCTGGTGAAGGCGCTCAGGCGAGGGACCAGGCGATGCCGTCCAGGATGTCGTGCTCGCTCACCACGACCTCCTCCGCGCCGGTCCGGTCCATGATCGAGAGCAGCACCAGCGCCCCCGCGCCGATCACATCGACCCGCCCCGGGTGCATGGAGGGGACGGCGGCCCGCTCGGCGTGCGTGGAGCGCAGCAGCCACTCGGTGATCTCGCGGACCCTGGCCCGGGAGACCCGGGAGTGGTGGATGGCGGCGGAGTCGTAGGCGGGCAGGTCCAGGGCGATGGCGGAGACCGTCGTCACCGAACCGGCCAGGCCGACCAGGGTGCGGGCCTCGCGCAGCGGGACGGTGCGCTCCGCGAGGTCGAGGGCGGCCTCGATGTCGGCCTTCATCGCGGCGATCTGCGGGGCGGTGGGCGGGTCGGTGACCGCTCCGTCCACGACCAGGTGCCGCTCGGTCATCCGGACGCAGCCGACGTCCACCGAGCGGGCGGCGCGGACGCGGTCCCCGCCGACGACGAACTCCGTGGAGCCGCCGCCGATGTCGACCACCAGGAAGGGGTGGGTGGGGGTGGGGGTGTGAGCGGGGGGCGGGTCCTCGGTGGCGCCGGTGGTCAGTTCCTTGGGGGCGCCGGTGGTCGGGTGCTCGGCGGTCAGTTCCTTGGTGGCGCCGGTGAAGGACAGTTCGGCCTCCTGGTCGCCGGAGATCACCTCGGGCTCGACGCCCAGGATGTCCCGCACCCCGCGCACGAAGTCGTCCCGGTTCTCGGCGTCGCGGGAGGCGGAGGTGGCGACGAAGCGGAGGCGCTCGGCGCCGTGCTCCTCGATCAGGGCGGCGTACTCGCGGCAGGCCGCGAAGGTCCGCTCCAGCGCCTGAGGCGCCAGCCGCCCGGTGCGGTCGACACCCTGCCCGAGCCGCACGATCGTCATACGGCGGTCCAGGTCGGTGAGTTCACCGGTGGCGGGGTCGGCGTCGGCGACGAGGAGGCGGATGGAGTTCGTACCGCAGTCGATGGCGGCGACGCGGGTCATGCGGTGGGTCCTTCGGGGGCGGTGGGGCCCTGGGGGGCGGCTTCGGGGGCGGGGGCGGCTTCGGGGGCCGGGGTGCCTTCGGCGGCCGGGGTGCCGTCGGGGGCCGGGGTGCCATCGGCGGCCAGGGTGCCATCGGGGGCCGGGGTGCCGTCGGGGTCGAGGACGACGCACGCCCCCTTGCGCCACCACTCCGGGAGCATCTCCAGCGCCTCGTCGCCGAGCGGGTTCACGCCCGGCCCGGCGGCCAGGCTGTGGGCCACCAGGACGTGCAGGCACTTCACCCGGTCCGGCATCCCGCCCGCGCTGGGGAAGCCGGTCAGCTCCTCGATCTCGTCCCGCCGCCGGATGTAGTCCTCGTGCGCGGCGCGGTACGCGGCGGCCAGCTCCGGGTCGCTCTCCAGGCGGGCCGTCATGTCCTTCATGACCCCGTTGGCCTCCAGGGTGCCGATGGCGGAGGCGGCCTTGGGGCAGGTCAGGTAGTACAGCGTCGGGAAGGGCGTGCCGTCGGGGAGCCGGGGCGCGGTCTCCACGACATCGGGCTGCCCGCACGGGCACCGGTGCGCGATGGCGCGCAGTCCGCGCGGGGGACGGCCGAGCTGCTGCCGGAAGGCGGCCACATCGGCGTCGGTGGGCTCGGTGCGCGGGGTGGGCGGCGGGGGCGTCTGCATGATGTCTTTCTGTCGGTCAGGTCGGTCAGCCCGGTCGTAGGGGCGGGAGGGCTGGGTCTTTCGGGAGGGGGCTGCGGGCCCTCTTTCGGGGTGGGGCCGGGGCGGTCAGCCCTCTGCGGCGTCGGACTTGTCGACGCCGTCCCAGACGTTCGCGTACCAGGGCCGGTCCGCGGCGCCCGTGTCGGCGCGGGACGGGCGGGCGGCGTCCGGGTCGATCACGATGTAGCCGGTCTCGCCCGGCATCACATAGTGCAGCCGCTCACGGATCTGCTGCTCGGCATAGGCGTCGTCCTGCCAACGTGCCTTCTCGTCGCGGAGTTCCTCGACCCGCTCCTGGGCCTGCTGCCGCTCCCGCTCCAGATCGGCGATCTCGGCGCGCTGGGCGACGTACTGCCTTATCGGGTAGGCGAGGGCGACGATCAGGGAGCAGAGCACCAGGGCCAGCAGGGCGGCCCGGCCGGTGAGCCGGGAGCGGCGGGCCTGGCGGCGGGTCTGCGAGCGGTAGACCCGCTCGGCGGTCTGCTCGCCGAGCAGCCGCAGCCTGGTGGCCGTGGAGAACCGGTCCCGTTCCTTCAGGGCCATGCCCCCGCCTCCCGTTCACACGCGCGTACGTCCCCGCACACGGTACGGGACCGGGTGCGGGGACGTACGGACGACGCTTGCTCTCGGGCCCGGGTTCAGCCCTTGAAGCGGGGGAAGGCGCTGCGGCCGGCGTACACCGCGGCGTCGTCCAGGATCTCCTCGATGCGCAGGAGCTGGTTGTACTTGGCGACGCGCTCGGAGCGGGCCGGGGCGCCGGTCTTGATCTGGCCGCAGTTGGTCGCGACGGCGAGGTCGGCGATGGTGACGTCCTCGGTCTCGCCGGAGCGGTGGGACATCATGCACTTGAAGCCGTTGCGCTGGGCCAGCTCGACGGCGTCCAGGGTCTCGGTGAGCGAGCCGATCTGGTTGACCTTGACGAGCAGCGCGTTGGCGGCGCCCTCCTCGATGCCCCGGGCGAGGCGCTCCGGGTTGGTGACGAAGAGGTCGTCGCCGACGATCTGGACCTTGTCGCCGAGGCGCTCGGTCAGCACCTGCCAGCCCGCCCAGTCGTCCTCGAACAGCGGGTCCTCGATGGAGACCAGCGGGTAGGCGGCGGCCAGTTCCTCGTAGTACTCCGTCATCTCGGCGGCGGAGCGCTCCTTGCCCTCGAAGAGGTACTTGCCGTCCTTGTAGAACTCGGAGGCGGCCACGTCGAGCGCGAGGGCGATCTGCTCACCGGGGACGTACCCGGCCTGCTTGACCGCTTCGAGGATGAGGTCGAGGGCCTCGCGGTTGGAGCCGAGGTTCGGGGCGAAGCCGCCCTCGTCGCCGAGGCCGGTGGACAGGCCCTTGGTCTTCAGCACCTTCTTGAGGGTGTGGTAGACCTCGGTGCCCCAGCGCAGCGCCTCGGAGAAGGACTCCGCGCCGATCGGGGCGATCATGAACTCCTGGATGTCCACGTTCGAGTCGGCGTGCGACCCGCCGTTCAGGATGTTCATCATCGGCACCGGCAGCAGGTGCGCGTTCGGACCGCCCAGGTAGCGGAAGAGGGGCAGGTCGGACGCCTCGGAGGCGGCGTGGGCGACGGCCAGGGAGACGCCGAGGATGGCGTTGGCGCCGAGCGAGCCCTTGTTGTCGGTGGCGTCCAGGTCGAACATCGCCTGGTCGATCAGGCGCTGCTCGGTGGCGTCGTAGCCGACCAGCTCGGGGCCGATCTGCTCGATGACCGCGAGGACGGCCTTCTCTACGCCCTTGCCCTGGTAGCGGTTGGGGTCGCCGTCGCGCAGCTCGATGGCTTCGAAGGCGCCGGTGGAGGCGCCGGAGGGCACGGCGGCACGACCCGTGCTGCCGTCGTCGAGGCCGACCTCGACCTCGACCGTGGGGTTGCCTCGGGAGTCCAGGATTTCCCGGGCTACGACGACGTCGATGGACGGCACGAGCATCTCCTTCGTGGATGTGACGCGGGTGGCGCAGACGCCGGACGCGACCGTGCGGGACCGCGGTGGCTCTGCGAGACGAGCCTAACCGTCCCGGGGGGATCGGCCAGCCGGTCTCCCACCCCTCGGACGGAACCGGTCGTAAAATGTTTCTGAATGGAACAAATACGGGGGTTCGGGGGGCGGGTTTTGGGGGCTTGGGGTTTCGGTGGTCCGGGGGCCCCGGGGTTCGGGGGTGCGGGGCCCGGGGGTGCGGGGCCCGGGGGTGCGGGGCCCGGGGGTGCGGGGGTGCGGGGGTGCGGGGGTGCGGGGGTGCGGGGGCGCGGGGGCCGGGGGTCCGGCGGCCCGGTGTCCGGCGGCCCGGGCGTCGGCGTCGGTCTGGCCGTCGGCGTGGAAAGGCCCCGCCCCGGTGCGTACGGGGGATTCACGCACCGGGGCGGGGCGGGCCGTGGGGACGGGGGCCCCACGGGGTCTCGCCGGGTTTCACCGGGCACCGCCGGGTCTCACCGGGCTCACTGGGGCTCATTGGGCCCTATGGCGAGGGTGGGGGATGGGGCTGTGGGGGGAGCGTGGGCCGGCTGTGGGTGGGCCGTGAGGTGGGGCGGCCCGACCCGGCTTAGCCGTGGCCGTGGCTGCGGCTGCGGCTGCGGCTGCGGCTGCGGCTGCGGCTGCGGCTGCGCGGGGCTACTCCCCCGGGGGCTACTTCAGGTGGAGCTGCTGGCCCGGGAAGATCAGGTCGGCGTCGTCGACGATGTCCTTGTTCCGCTCGAAGAGCTGCTGCCAGCCGCCCGCGACATCGTGCTCGGCAGCGATGGAGCTGAGGGTGTCGCCGGAGACGACCTCGTACTCGCCGTCGCCCTTCTCGACGGTTCCGCCGGTCGGGGTGGTGACGGTCTCGCCGGACGCGGCCGGGCGCTCCTGCGAGCGGGAGGTACTGGGCTGCTCGGTGCGCTCGGGCTGGGCGGGGGCGGGCTCGGGGGTGGTCTCCGGAGCCGGCTCGGGGGTGGTCGCGCCGCCGCCGTAGGGGGTGTTGGACAGGCCCACGCCGCAGGACGGCCAGGCGCCCTTGCCCTGGCCCGCGAGGACCTTCTCGGCGATCTCGATCTGCTGCGCCTTGGTGGCGCGGTCGGCGGTGGCGGCATACTGGGTGCCACCGAACGCGGCCCAGGTGGAGGCCGAGAACTGGAGGCCGCCGAAGTAGCCGTTGCCGGTGTTGATGGCCCAGTTGCCGCCCGACTCGCACTGGGCGACGGCGTCCCACTCGGACGCGGTGGCGGCGGAGGCGTTGCTCGCCGCGACGAGCGGGGCGGCGACGGCGGCGCCGGTGACACCGGCGAGCGCGATGACACGGGTGGCCTTGGACGGACGGCGGTGCTTGCCCTTGCCGGAGAACAGCATGTGGAGATCCCCTCACCGACGCCTACGAGGTGAGCTGTCGGGTTCGGGCCGGTTGAGTTGCCCGGCCATGTCCCGTACGGGGGTTTTCATCCCGTACGTCATGGCTTCACCCCAAGCCGGATCCGTCCGGTCGAGTCGCCTCAACCTCCGTCACCGGCACTTACCTTGGGTCCCCCGCTCCTGCCTACGGCGCTTGGCGCGACGACTGTTCCCGTACGGCCACCGGCAGGATTCGGCGTGGCGACCTCGGGGCCCGCTGCTTGCGAGCGGTCCTGACCGTAGACACGCGATTCCCGGAATTTCAAAGACGATCAGGGCTTCTGAGACTCATCCCACACTTTCGCCAAACTCGGACATTCGGTGCGAAGCATGACGTGAACTCCCGTCACTTCCGGCCCACTTCCCACCCTGGAGCGGGCATGGAAGTCACCCGGTCCGGGAACTACTGGCCGCCGACGGTGAGCGTCTGACCGGGGACGATGTGGTTCGGGTCGCCGTCGAGCACCGCTTCGTTCAGCCGGTAGACCTGGCGCCATCCGCCGTCGACCTCAAGCGAGTCGGCGATGGAGCTGAGCGTGTCCCCGGAGCGGACGGTGTAGCTCCGGTCGAGCGCGTCCCGGTCGCCGCCTGCGTCACGTGAGGCCCGCGGGTCGGAATTCCCCGCCCTTACTTCGCCCAATTCCCCCAGTTCATCCGATTCCTCCACCGCGTCCGCCTCGTCCGGCTCCGGCGTCTGCTGCGAGCCTTCGCCGGTCGCGGAGCCGCTGGATGATTCGGGCGATTCGGTTGAATCAGTTGAATTGGTTGAATCAGTTGAATTGCCCGAGAGGGTGTTCGGAGTCTCGGTGGCGCCCTTGGCGCCCTTCTCCGGGGCGCTCGCGTCCAGTCCGCTCTCGTCGGCGCTGCCGCCGCGGTGCTTGCCGGTGCCGGGGGTCGGGTCGACCTCGGGCAGGTCGCTGGTGTCGACCAGGAACGAAGAGCCGAGACCCTGCCCGAGGTTGCCCGTTTCCTCACCGTTCGACCCGGAGGGGGACTCGGTGGGCGGTTCGACCGGAGAGGCCGAGGTGGAGGAGTCGACGGAGGGGGCGTCCGGCGAGCCGGAGGGGTCGGAGGAGGGGGAGGTAGGGCTGCCGGAGGGCGAGGACTCCGGCGTACCGGTTCCATCGCCCTCGGTGGTGCCGGAGGGGCCCGAGCCCCAGGACGAGTCACTGGTGCCGTTCTCCGGCCCGGAGGTCTCCGTCTGCGGCCCGGACGCTCCGGAGGACCTGGAGGAGTCGGTCAGGCCGCCCGTGAGTCCGGGGGAACCGTCGCCGCCGTCCGTGGCCTCCGGCGTGGGATCACCGGCCACCCCCGTGTCGACCCCGGCCGGCTCCTTGTCCTCCGCGAGCCCGTGCAGCGGCCCGCAGGAGGGCCAGACCCCGACACCCTGGTCGGCGAGGATCCGCTCGGCCACCGCGATCTGCTGCGAGCGGCTCGCCTGGTCCGGGCTCGACGCGTAGTCCAGCCCGCCGTACGCCTCCCAGTCGTCCTGGGTCAACTGGAGGCCGCCGTAGCGTCCGTTGCCCGTGTCCGCGCTCCAGGCGCCGCCGCTCTCGCACCCGGCGACCTTGTCCCAGGTGGTGCCGCTCGCGGCGCTCGCGCCTCCGGCGCCGAGCAGCGGAAGGGCGATGGCAGAACCGGTCACTCCGGCAGCGACCAGGATGGCCGGGGCCTGACGGGGGCGACGGTGACGACCGTTCCCGGAGAGCATGCGGGGACCTTTCCCGAGACAGCGGTGACCCGCGCGTCGCGTGATGCTCGCGCGTCGCGCTGAGGGGTGAACGTAGCCGCAATCGTTGACTTGTCACAAGTTAATGCCGCGTAGATCACGTGAAGATCACAAAGATGAGGGAGTGTCAACTTTTGAGTGACCGTCTGTGGGTCTGAGGGGGCTGTGGGGTGACTGTCTGTCAGGCGGGCCGTCGGGTGTCTGTTGGATGGGTGGGGTCTGGTCGGTTGCCGAGCGGGTGGGGTCTGGTCTGATGTCCGGCGGGTGGGGTCTGGCCTGATGTCCGGCGGGTGGGGGCCTGTCAGAACTCCACCGGCAGGGTCCGCAGCCCCCGCATGATGAGGCCGCCGCGCCAGCGCAGTTCGGCCGGGTCGACCGCGAGACGCAGGTCCGGGAGGCGGGTGAACAGCGCCGCCAGCGCCGTCTGCCCCTCCAGCCGGGCCAGCGGGGCGCCCAGGCAGTAGTGGATGCCGTGCCCGTACCCGAGGTGCGGGTTGTCCCGGCGGCCCAGGTCGAGGGTGTCCGGGTCGGCGAACCGCGCCGGGTCCCGGTCCGCCGCCGCCAGCACCACGAGCACCGGATCGCCCGCCGCGATGCGCTCACCGCCGAGGCTCAGCGGCTCGGTGGCGAACCGCCAGGTGGCCAGCTCGACCGGCCCGTCATACCGCAGCAGTTCCTCGACCCCGGTTTCGAGGAGCCCGGTGTCCCCCTCCGCCAGGGCGCGCCGGAACCGGGTGCGCTGCTCGTCATGGGTGAGCAGGGCGTAGGTGCCGTTGCCGATGAGATTGACGGTCGTCTCGAAACCGGCGAACAGCAGGATGAACGCCATCGCCGCCGCCTCGTTCTCCGTGAGGTGCTCCCCGTGGTCCGAGGCGCGAATCAGGCCGGAGATGAGGTCCTCGCCGGGTGCGGGGGTGTCGGGGAGCGCCGCGCGCTTGCGGTGGATCAGCTCGGCGAGGTAGCCGCGCATCTTCTTCACCGAGCGCGCGACCCCGCCCCTGGGGCCGCCGCCGTGCCGGATCATCATCCCGGCCCAGTCCCGGAAGTCGTCCTGGTCCTCGCGCGGGACGCCGAGCAGGTCGCAGATCGCGTAGATGGGCAGGGGGAAGGCGAAGTCATGGATCAGGTCCGCGGTTCCCTTCTCCGCGAAGCGGTCGATCAGGTCGTCGGTCAGCTCACGCACCCGGGGTGCGAACTCGGCCACCCGGCGCGGGGTGAACGCCTTGGACACCAGCCGCCGCAGCCGGGTGTGGTCCGGCGGGTCGATGTTGAGCAGATGGGTCATGAGGTTGGCGCTGCGCTCGCCCGGGATGCCCGTTCTGTTCTTGCCTTCGGCGCCCTCGGCGTGATGGCCCGGATTCTTCGACAGTCTCGGGTCGGCCAGCGCCCGGCGGGCGTCGCCGTACCGGGTGACCAGCCAGGCGCTCACGCCGCTCGGCAGCTCGGTGCGGTGCACAGGGGAGTGCTCCCGCAGCCAGGCGTAGGCGGGGTAGGGGTCGGTGGCGAAGGGCCAGGAGAAGAGGGGTGGGGTGGGGCCGGGGAGGGGGGTGCTCTGGTCGGGCCGGTTGCGCGGGTCGTCCTGGTCGCCTTTGTGGTGCCGGTCGCTTTTGTAGTGCCGGTCGCCCTGCTCGTGCCGGTCGCCCTGGTCGTGCTGGTCGGTCACTGTTCGACCGTATCCCTGTGCTCCCCGCTCTCCCTGCTCTCTCCTCTCTCGTTCTCCCTGCTCTCCTTCTCCTCGCTCTCCCTCTGTCTGATCGCGTCCCGGTAGGCCCGTGCCGCCGCTCTGAGGGCTGATTCCGGGTCCTCGCCCCGGGCCTCCGCGCGGGCGGCGAGGGCCAGCAGGTCGTAGCCGATGCCGTCGCCCTGGGGCAGGGGGACGTCGAGCCCGGCCGTGCGGGCGCGGGAGGCCAGCTTCGCGGCCAGGGCCAGGCCCGGCTGGTGGACCGGGATGCCCTCCGTCACCGAGGTGCGCCGCTTCTCCTGGGCCTTGGTGCGCAGCCAGTGCGCCTTGACCTCCTCGGGGGTCGTCGCGGTGGCGTCGCCGAAGACATGGGGGTGGCGGTGGATGAGCTTGGCGACGATGCCGGCGGCCACGTCGTCGATGGAGAAGGGGGCGTCGGTGCCGGGGCCGTCCTCCCCGCCGTCCTCGTCGTCGTCCGGCTCCGGCGGGGCGCCCTCCTCGGCGATCCGGGCGTGGAAGACCACCTGGAGCAGGACATCGCCCAGTTCCTCGCGCAGTTCGGCGCGGTCGCCGGTCTCGATCGCCTCGACCAGTTCGTACGCCTCCTCCAGGCCGTACTTGGCGAGTCCCTCGTGGGTCTGGCGGGAGGACCAGGGGCACTCGCGGCGGATGCGGTCCATCACCTGGACCAGGTCGAGCAGCCGGGCGCCGGGGAGGTCGTAGGAGGCGGGGAGCAGCTCCAGCTCGGGCATCCGGGTGCGGCCGGATCCGGCGAGCCGGGCCAGCCCGTCCGTGAGCGCGGGCTCGCCCTCGGCGGTGGCGACCACCACCACCGTGCGCCCCCCGGCGCAGGCGGCGGTCAGCTCCTCGGCGGTGGGGGCGGTCTCCTCGACGGCTATGCCCGCGTCCCTCAGATACGGGAGCTGCGGGTGCGCCCCGTCCGCGCAGAGCACCGCGTCGGCGGCGTGCAGCGCCTGCCAGGCGGGCCAGGACAGCAGGCCGGGGGCCACCCGGTGGCTGGTGGTGAGCAGGACGATACGGCCGGGGTCGGGGATGCCTTCGGGGCTGATTGCGTTCACGATCCGAACGTAACGCACCCCGCGGACGGGACCGGAAAGTTGTCCACAGCCGCGGGGCTATCTTCGGATTATCGGTGTGCGAAGGGTCAGGCGGGCTGCTGTTCGGCCGCCGCCGTGACCTCCCGTACCCAGGGGGTCTGGGCGTCGACCCGGCCGACCTTCTCGGCGTCCCAGGCGCCGTAGCGCGGGTTGAGGTCGACGCCGAGTTCCTTGGACGCGTCGGACAGGGCCGCCCAGAAGGCGGGCTGGCTGGTGTCGGTGCCGAGCTTGGTGGCGAGTTTCTGGGCCTCGATCTGGACCCGGAGGTTGGCGTCGAGCCGCTCGGGGGCGACCCCGTACTGCTGGAGCCAGGCCGCTTCCAGGGCCTGCGCGCCGCCCGCCTGTGCCTCCAGCTCGCCGCGGAACGCCTGGACCTCCTTGCGGCTGACGGTGACGCCCGCGTCCTTGGCGGCACGATTCAGCACCTGGTCGAGGACCATGCCGTGCAGGGTGTCCCGGGTGAGGGTGCCGGTCTGGGCGATGGCCTCGGCGTACTGCGCCTCGTCGGTCACCGCCGCCCGCTGCGCCTCGCGGACCTCGTCCACCCGGTTCTCCAACTGCGACACGGTGATCCGCTGATCGCCCACGACGGCCGCCGCACCCGGGTGCGCGTCGCTTCCGCACGCGGTCAGGAGCGGGGCCGCGGCGGCGATCACGGCGGACAGGGCGAGCACGGTGCGACGACGGCGGTGCAAGGGAACCTCCCGAGGAGATTGTGCGGCGGTGCACAAAGTCTTGCGGTGATCGATGGTAGGCAGCGGGCAAGCTCTGGCCAACCCATTCGACCAACGATTCACCAGGACTTCGGGCACCGGCACGCGTCTCGGCCATCCGGGACCGGGGGCACCGGCCCGTTCGGCGCGGCGCCGGAGGTTGATGAGCGGGGCGCCGGAGGGCGTTGAGCGGGTCGGGTCCTCAGCCCCGTACCTGGCCCAGCCACTGCAAGGTGCGCCGGACCTCCAGGGCCAGGGGGTGGGCCGGGCCGCCCATGCGCTCCACGTCGTGCAGCAGGCGGATCAGGGTCTCGTGGGCCGCCGCCCGGTCGCCCAGGGCGAGCAGCAGATGGCCGATCCTGCGCCGGACCTCGTGGGCGAGCCCGGGATCGCCGGCGACGTACTGGTTCTCGTAGTAGGGCAGCAGGGCCCGGTAGGCGGCGAGGGCCGCCGCCGGCTCGCCGAGCTGTTCCAGGCACTGGGCGGCGTCGTAGCGGAACCGCAGGGCCTGGGGGTCGGCGTGGCCGGCCTCGGCGGCGCGTTCGTCGGCGAGGCGGCGCAGCTCGGGCAGCGCGCGCCGGTACTGGCCGTCGTCCATGAGGGTGGCCGCGTACTGCTTGCGCAGGCTGCGGACGACCGGGGAGTGCTCACCGTGCTGCTCGGCGGCGGCGGGCAGGATCGAGCCGAGGATGTCGACGGCCTGGGTGATCCGGCCCTCGCCGAGCAGCCGCTTGACCTCGTCGACGGCCTTGGCGACATCCGGCTTCTCGGCGGGCGCCGGGCTCACCGGGGCGGGCTGGGGGGCCGGGGTGCGCGCGCGGTCCGGCCAGGGGGCGTGCGGGCGCAGGAAGGGGCGGGTGGGGTCGAGCGGGGCCCCGGTGGGCGTCCCGCGCGGGGGGAGGAGCTGGGCGAGGTCCTCGTAGACGTCCTGGGCGGAGCCGGGCCGGTGCTGCGGGTCCTTGGAGAGGAGGCGCAGCACGAGGGTCTCCAGGGCCTCGGGGACCTCGGGGCGGATCCGGCGCACGGGCAGCGGCGGCTCGTAGAGGTGCCGGTGCAGCACCCCGAGCGCGGTGGAGCCCGCGAACGGTACGTCACCGCTGAGCAGTTCGTGCATCAGCACCCCGAGCGCGTACAGGTCGGTGTACGGGCCGACCGCGCCGCCCATGGCCTGTTCGGGGGCCATGTAGGCGGGCGAGCCTATGGGTGAGCCGGTGTGGGTGAGGCGGGTGGTGTCGGTGTCCATGACGGACGCCACGCCGAGGTCGAGGACGGTCACCGTGCCGTCCTGCTTGACCATCACATTGCGGGGCTTCAGGTCCCGGTGGACGATCGGCACCGCGTGCACGGCGCTCAGGACGGCGCACAGTTGCGCGGCGACCGCGACGGCCCACTGCCACGGGTACGGGTCGTGCTCGGCAAGGTGGTCGGAGAGGTCGGCGCCGTCCACGTACTGCATGACGAGGAAGAGTTCCTCGCCCTCGCTGCCCGCGTCGTGGACGGTGACCAGGCCCGGGTGGTCGACCTGGGCGGTGACCCGGCACTCGCGTACGAAGCGGCGGCGCAGTTCGTCCGCCTCCTGCCCGGCGACCTTGTCGGGGCGCAGCAGCTTCACCGCGACCCGCCGGTCCAGGCGGCGGTCGTAGGCCGTCCAGACCTGGCCCATGCCGCCCTGTCCGATCAGCGTGGCCAGTTCGTAGCGGGTGGCGACGACGCGTCCGGCCGCCACGGTCACCTGCCGCCCTCGGGACGGCCGTCCTGGTTGCGCAGATAGTCACTCAGCTCGTCCAGCTCCGCGCGGACCTGGTCGATGCGCGCGGGCGGCTGCTGGGGCGGCTGCGCGGGCCCCGCGGGACCGGGCCCCGCGGGACCGGGCACCCGGGGCGGGGCCGGGGGCGGGGTGTGCGGGCCGCCGCTGGGGGGCACGGGCGTGTGCGGGCCCCTCGGGGGTACGGGGGTGTGCGGGCCGCCGGTCTGCGGGGCGGGCCGGTGCGGGCCCGGGACGGGCGGCAGGTGGGAGACCGTGGTGGCCGTGTAGGGCGGCTGGGGCTGCGGCTGGGGGTAGCCGTACGCGGGCGCGGGGCCGGTGCCGGGCGGGGGCGCGTACGGGTAACGCAGTTGGTGGTAGTGGCGGGTCTCGGCGGCCAGGTAGTACGCCATGGCGGCCACCAGGGTGCCCACCAGCAGGCCCATGCCGGTCCAGCCGCCGACCGTGTTGACCTCGTCGCCGGGCTCGGTGGAGATCAGTACCACGGCGAGGATGTCGGCGGCGACGACGGCCACGAACAGGCCCCAGTCCAGGCTCTTGCGCGTGACGATCGCCAGGCGCAGCAGCATCGTCCAGGCCAGCATGCCGATGCTGCACACCGAGATCACGACGAACAGCACACGCAGGAAGACCAGCACCCCTGTGGAGGGCGGCCGGTTCACCGGCTGCGTGTAGCCGTGGCCATGCATGGCTGCTCCTGAAACCTGAGACGGGCGTGCGCGAACCGGCCCTGTGCGCCGCCGGTCGTGCGATGGTCACTTCGAGCGTATAGGCCGACACGGACAACGTGTCCCGCGTTGTACCGAACCGTTGTCGACCTGATCGCCGCAGGAGGGCTCAGTATCTCCGCAGGAGGGCCCAGCATCAGCGCGGGAGGGCTCAGTCGGGGGCGACCGTGCCGTCGGTGAGGCCGTCGTACATGCCGCGCACGAGTTGTTCGCCGACGCGGTTCGCCTGCCGCAGGGCCCGTTCGAACTCGTCGAGGGCGCGGAAGCGGGCGCCGTAGCGCCGCTGTTCGGCGAGCGGGAGCCGGGGCAACTGGAGGCGGCGCACATCGAGCCGGGTGGCGGTGGAGGCGTAGCTGCTGGCCTGGCGGTTGTTGGCGGTGCCGCGCAGGAATCCGGCCAGGAACCACGGGTCGAGGGCCGCGGGGTCGGGGCGCAGCAGCACCAGGTTGCGGCCGAGGGCGGCCCCGCCGGTCGTGCCGTCGATCACCCGCGCCATGGCGCCGCCGCCGAGGACCGGCACGACGACATCGCCGGGTTCGGTCAGCACCGTGTCGTCCTCGCCCTCGGGGAGCACGCCGGTGGGGGCGGTGCCGGACAGGACGTCGTGGTCGGTGAGCACGGGCACGCGCGCGTGGGCGGGGTTTCCGTCGCCCCCCGTGTGCCCGGTACCGGGGTAGTTCCCGGCGTGTCCCGCGCTCGGGGTGTTCGCGCCGGTGCGGGTCACCAGGGCGCCGCCCCGGGCGAGTTCGCCGATGGTGGTCACGGGCCAGCGGGTGGGGGGCGCGGGGGCGGGCGGCGGGGGCGTGAGGTCGCCGGTGAGGCGCAGGGTCTCGCCGAGGCGCTCCCGGACGGCGGTGAGCGCCTCGGCGCCGTCGGCCGCCGCGGGGGGCGGGAGATGGCGGGCGGGGGCGAGGTCGACATCGTCGTCGAGGAGTTCGATGACCGGCAGGGCGCGGGCCAGGCCCGGCCGCTCGGTGAGGGTGCCCGCGCGGTCGAACGCTCCCCACGCCTCCTCCACCGTCTCCCGGACCGCCCGCCAGTCCGGCCCGCCGCGGCCCTCACCGGCGAACTGCCCGGTGTCCATGAGCAGCACCTCCGGCACGGCGGGCGGGTTCCCGGGGCGGCGCAGCACCCACAGGTGCAGCGGGATGCTGTGCGGCGGGGCGGCGCCGAGCGGGAGGGCGATCACGGCCCGCAGCGCGCCGCGCCGCAGCAGGTCGGCCCGGATCCGGCGCCCGGAGCGGCGGGAGGCGGCGGCGGGCGGCATCAGCAGGACGGCGATGCCGCCCTCCTTGAGCCGGGCCAGCGCGTGCTGCACCCAGGCCAGCTCGGACTCGGTGCGCGCCGGGAAGCCGTACTCCCAGCGGGGGTCGTAGGCCAGTTCGTCATGGCCCCAGTTGCGCTCGTTGAACGGCGGATGGCACAGGACGGCGTCGGCGCGCAGCCCGGGATGAGCGTCCGCGCGCAGGGTGTCCCCGACGGCGGCGCGCACGGCGGCCCGCGAGTGCAGCGCGAGCCGCAGCGCGGTGAACGCGGCCAGTTCGGGCGCGCTGTCCTGGACGTGGAACTCCTGCTCCGGCCGGGCGTCCACGGCCCTCGGCAGCGCGCCGGTGCCGCAGGCGGGGTCCAGCACGGTACGGGCGGGTCCCGCGAGCCGGGCCATGAGGTCGGCGAGGTCGGCGGGGGTGAGGGTGTACTGGCGCGGGTTGGCGTCGAGATGGCGGCCGAGGAGGAACTCGTAGGTCTGCCGCGCGCCCAGCTCGGCGGCGAGTTCGGCGGCGCCGCGCAGGAGGGGGACGGAGGGAAGGAGTTCGGGGCCGGTGGGGGTGGGGATCGCGGTGGGGGTGGGACCGAGGGTGGGGGTGGGGGTGGGGCTGGGACTGGGGGTGGGGGGTGAGGTGGGCGCGGGGGGGTGGGGGGCGTGAACGGCGTGCGGCGCGTGAACCGACCGGTGAGTGTTCACAGCGGCAGACGGGTTCACGGCCGCCGACGGGTTCACGACGGCGGACGGGTTCACCCCGGCAGACGGGTTCACCACGGACCGGGTGCCGCCGGAAGCCCTCCCGCCCGCAGCCCCGAAGCGCGCCACGAGCACCCGCTCCAGCGAGGCCGGCAGCAGCGCGGCGAGACGCGCGTCGGACCCGGCGGACATGTCCAGCCACATCGTCGGACGGTCATGGATCAGCAGCAGCAGGCACCCGGCGTGGACCAGCGCGGTCGCCGGGCCCTCGGGGTGTCCGGCGAGGTGCTGCCAGACCCGCTCCCGCAGCGGGACCTCGGCGAGTTTGCCCTGGCGGCGCAGCCATCCCTCGACCTCGGTGAGGGCGAAGGAGGGGCTGGTCTCGGTGCCGCCGACGGGCTTGGGGAAGTCGGCGTGGCGGCGGCGCCAGTTGCTGACGGCGGCGCGCCCCACCCCGGCGAGCCGGGCGATTCCGGCCGCGGTCACCTCTGTCGCGTTGTCCTGCACTCGCCCCGCTCCCCTCGTCCCCTCGCCCCGTGCGTGACCTTGAGCATACCGATGCAGGAACGATCCCCCGATTCACGGACGGTACGCAAGATCTCTGCGTTCACGGCCGTGCACTGACTTGATTATGGGAACCGTGTTGACTCGATTCACAGGCAATGCTCTTATTGACCCAGCGAACGAGCGGCTGCCCGACCGAGGCAGTCAACGCTTTGGGGAGGGAACAGTCATGGGCATGAAGAGCAAGGTCGCGCTGGGCGCCGTCGTGGGGATCGTGGTCATCGGGGCGGTCTCGATGAGCGGCGGCGGGGACGACTCCGGCAGCGACAAGAACTCTTCGGCGTCCTCGCAGGACGGGTCCGGCGGCGACCAGGGCTCCGGCGGCGAGGGGGAGGCCGCGGAGGAGAAGAAGGAAGAGAAGGAAGAGAAGAAGGAGTCGGCGTTCGGCGGGGACGGGGAGTACGAGGTCGGCTCCGACATCAAGCCCGGCACCTACCGGACCAGCGGGAACACCGACGCCATGTGTTACTGGGAGCGCGCCAAGGACGCCAAGGGCGAGGTGGAGTCGATCCTCGCGAACGACAACGTCACCGGCACCAGCTATGTCACCATCACGACGGCCGACAAGATCTTCAAGTCGAGCGGCTGCTCGGACTGGGAGGCCGTCGACACCAAGGCCGCGGGCGGTACGCCGGCCACCGAGATGGCGGGCGACGGCGGCATGTTCCAGGTCGGCGTCGACATCGCCCCCGGCACCTACAAGTCCTCCGGCAACACCGATGACATGTGCTACTGGGAGCGCGACAAGGACGCCGAGCACGCCCTGGAGTCGATCATCGCCAACAACAACGTCAACGGCTCCGCGGTCGTGACGATCTCCGAGTCGGACGGCTACTTCAAGACCTCCGGCTGCCAGGACTGGAAGAAGTCCGGCTGAGGCGGCCGATGCGGCCGATGCGGCTGGAGCGGCTGAGGCGGCTGAGGCGGCTGCCGCTGGAGCGGCCGATGTGGCACAGCCGCCGCGTACGACCTCCGGCCTCACCCCGTACGACCCCGGCCCCGCCGCGTACGACCTCCGGCCCCACCACCACCCCGCACGACCCCCGGCCCCACCCCGCACAACCTCCGGCATCCTCCGCTACGACCCCCAAACCCCACCCCCGTAATACCTCCGCCACCGCCGGGAGGCCGTCCCGCTCGGTCAGTCGGCCGTGAAGCGGGGCGGTGCGGCGGTCGGGTTGCCGCTGGTGGGGAGGGGTTCGTCGGGGCAGCCGGACAGGACCCGGGTCATCGCGTCCCGCTCGGCGGCGGTGACCCACAGCCCGTACTTCCGCTTCACCGCGACCTGACCGGCGACATACGCGCACCGGTACCCCTTGTCGGGGGGCAGCCAGGTCGCGGTGTCGCCGTCGCCCTTGGCGCGATTGGTGCCCGCGTCGACGGCCAGCAGATTGAGCGGGTCGTTGGCGAAGGCGATCCGCTTGCCGGGATCCCACTGCCGGGCGCCCTTCTGCCAGGCGTCGGAGAGGGCGACGAGGTGGTCGATGTCGACCTGACTGCGACCGCGTTCGAAGGGGATGTCCCGGCCGGTGTAGGGGTCGGGGGCGAGGGTGCCGGAGACCACCTCGCAGTGGCCGTCGCCGAACTCCACGTCCGTCAGATCCCGTTCGAGGATGTCGTCGCGGGTGCCGCAGCGGTTGGAGTCGGTGTCGGCCCACGGGGTGCCGAACCGGTCGCGGTCGTAGCCGGTCCTGGGCGCGCGGCCCTTGACGGTCAGTTCCCGGACGGCGGCCAGCGCCGCGCCCTCGCCGCCCCCGCCATCTCCGCCATCTCCACCATCTCCAGCGGCTCCCCCGCTCCCGCCCGTCCCCGCCGTACACCCGGTCACGGCCAGCAGCAGCCCCGCCGCGATCACGGCCCCGCCCCGCAGACGCGTCACGGCCCCGCCCCTCCCCTTGTCCGGCTGTCCCGCTGTCCCGCCGGTCCCGCACGTGCCGGACACGGTAGCGGGCGGCCGGTTCGCACCCCGCCGGACCAAGGCGCGCATACTCCGCACGTCGGGCGTATGGTCGAAAGTGAGTCACCTGCGGAAGGAGTTGCCGGATGGGCATCTTCGACAGGTTCAAAGGCCACCATGGTCAGGACAAGGCCAAGGACATGTCCGACACGGCGGAACGGAAAGCGAACGAGAAGACGGGCAACAAGTACGAGAGCCAGGTCGACGACGCGCAGCAGAAGGCGGAAGGCGCGCTCGGCATGGACCGCGAAAGGCCCGATCAGCCGTAGGCCCCGGCAACGGAGGACACGGCCGCCCGGCCGCCCAGCCGTACCGCACGGGACGGCCCGGAACACGCCGGGACCGGCCTAATCGCCGAGGCGATGTCCGACACCCCTCAACATCCCTCAACACCCGTCGACACCCGTCGACACCCTTCGACCGAAGCCGTCCGCGGCACCTCACCTCCCGCGGACGGCTTCACCTCGTCTCCGGGCGCACGCCCCGACCCGAGGTCGGGCTACGACCCCGGCACGTCGGGCTACGACCCCAACACCGACGCCAGGAACTCCCCCACCCACCCCAGCAGCTCCCGCCCCACCAGCGGCTTCCCGCCGACCTTCGCGGTCTTCGGGCGCGGTACGAGCACCTGGTGCGCGGCCGGTTTGACGACGCTGCCGGGGTACAGCCGCTTCAGGCGCAGCTCCTGCGACTCGCGCAGTTCGACCGGCGCGAAGCGGATGTTGGTGCCCTGGAGCACCACCTCCCCGACCCCGCAGGCCCGCGCGAGCATCCGCAGCCCGGCGACCAGCAGCAGGTTCTCCACGGGTTCGGGCAGCTTGCCGTAGCGGTCGGTCAGCTCCTCGCGGACCGCCTTGATGTCGTCCTCGCTGTTGGCGGAGGCGATGGCGCGGTACGCCTGGAGGCGCAGCCGCTCGCCGGGCGCGTAGTCGTGCGGGACGTGCGCGTCGACCGGCAGCTCGATCTTCACCTCCAGCGGCGGTTCCTCCTCGATCCCGCCGGTTTCGAGCTGGCGCCGGTAGTCCGCGACGGCCTCGCCGACCATCCGGACGTACAGATCGAAGCCGACGCCCGCGATATGGCCGGACTGCTCGCCGCCGAGGAGGTTGCCCGCGCCGCGGATCTCCAGGTCCTTCATGGCGACGTACATGCCCGCGCCCATCTCGGTGTGCTGGGCGATGGTGGCGAGGCGCTCGTGGGCGGTCTCGGTCAGGGGCTTCTCCGGCGGGTAGAGGAAGTACGCGTACCCGCGCTCCCGGCCGCGCCCGACGCGCCCGCGGAGCTGGTGGAGCTGGGAGAGGCCGAAGGTGTCGCCGCGCTCCACGATCAGGGTGTTGGCGTTGGAGATGTCGATGCCGGACTCCACGATCGTGGTCGACACCAGGACGTCGTACTTCTTCTCCCAGAAGTCGACGACGACCTGTTCCAGGGCGGATTCGGACATCTGGCCGTGGGCGGTGGCGATCCGGGCCTCGGGGACGATCTCGCGCAGCCGGGCCGCCGCGCGGTCGATGGACTCGACCCGGTTGTGGATGTAGAAGACCTGGCCCTCGCGCAGCAGTTCACGGCGGACGGCGGCGCCGATCTGCTTCTCCTCGTACGGCCCGACGAAGGTGAGCACCGGGTGGCGCTCCTCGGGCGGGGTGGTGATGGTCGACATCTCGCGGATGCCGGTGACGGCCATCTCCAGGGTGCGCGGGATGGGCGTCGCGGACATCGTCAGGACGTCGACATTGGCGCGGAGCTTCTTGAGCTGCTCCTTGTGCTCGACGCCGAAGCGCTGCTCCTCGTCCACGATAACCAGGCCGAGGTCCTTGAAGCGGGTCTCCGTGGAGAACAGCCGGTGGGTGCCGATGACGACGTCCACGGCACCTTCCCGCAGCCCCTCCAGGGTGGCCCTGGCCTCGGTGTCGCTCTGGAACCGGGACAGCGCCCGCACATTCACCGGGAACTGCGCGTACCGCTCGCTGAACGTCCCGAAGTGCTGCTGCACCAGCAGCGTCGTGGGGACGAGGACGGCGACCTGCTTGCCGTCCTGTACGGCCTTGAACGCGGCCCGCACCGCGATCTCCGTCTTGCCGTACCCGACATCGCCGCAGATCAGGCGGTCCATGGGGACGGACTTCTCCATGTCCTCCTTGACCTCGGCGATGGTGGTGAGCTGGTCGGGCGTCTCCGCGTAGGGGAAGGCGTCCTCCAGCTCGCGCTGCCAGGGGGTGTCGGCGCCGAAGACATGCCCGGGGGCGGCCATCCGGGCGCTGTAGAGCTTGATCAGATCGGCGGCGATCTCCTTGACGGCCTTCTTGGCGCGCGCCTTGGTCTTGGTCCAGTCGGCGCCGCCGAGGCGGTGCAGGGTGGGGGCCTCGCCGCCGACGTACTTGGTGATCTGCTCAAGCTGATCGGTGGGGATGTACAGGCGGTCGCCGGGCTGGCCGCGCTTGGCGGGCGCGTACTCCACGACCAGGTACTCGCGGGTGGCGCCCTGGACCGTGCGCTGCACCATCTCGATGTAGCGGCCCACGCCGTGCTGCTCGTGGACGATGTAGTCGCCCGCCTCCAGGGTGAGCGGGTCGATGGTCTTGCGGCGCCGGGCGGGCATCCGGGCGCCGTCCCGGCCCGCCGCCTTCTGCCCGGAGAGGTCGGTCTCGGTGAGGACGGCGAGGCGGAGCGCCGGGTCGACGAAGCCGTAGTCGATCGAGCCGCACGCCACATGCACCAGGGACGGGCTCAGCGCCCCGAGATCCGGGTCCAGCCGGGCGGCGATGCCCTCGCCGCCGAGCACCTCCGCCGTGCGGGCGGCCGGGCCGTGGGCCTCGGTGACGAACACCGTGCGCCAGCCGTCGGCCAGCCAGCCCTTGGTATCGGCGAGCGCCCGCGCGGTGTCGCCCCGGTAGGTCTCCGGGGCGTGCATGCCGAGCTTGAGGGTGTCCGCGTCCGGCTCCTCGTCGGCGGCGAACGGCGACACCGTCCACCACATCATCGACCGCTCGCGGGCCCGCTCCCGGACGTCCGCGAGCGACCACAGGGACGCCGCGCCCACATCGATCGGCGCCTCGCCGCCGCCCGCGGTCGCCGCCCAGGACGCCTGGAGGAACTCCTGGCTGGTCGCCACCAGGTCCGACGCCCGGGTCCGCACCCGCTCCGGATCGCAGACGACGGCCATGGCGCCGGCGGGCAGCACGTCCAGCAGCAGCTCCATGTCGTCCACCAGGACCGGGGCGAGGGACTCCATGCCCTCGACCGCGATGCCCTCGGCGATCTTCCCGAGGAGTTCGCCCAGCTCGGGGTGGCGTTCGGCGAGGGCGCGGGCGCGGTCCCTGACCTCCTCGGTGAGCAGCAGCTCACGGCAGGGCGCGGCCCACAGTCCGTGCTCGGCGACCTCCAGGGAGCGCTGGTCGGCGACCTTGAAGTAGCGGATCTCCTCGACGTCGTCGCCCCAGAACTCGATCCGCAGGGGGTGCTCCTCGGTGGGCGGGAACACATCCAGGATCCCGCCGCGCACCGCGAACTCGCCGCGCTTCTCGACCAGCTCCACGCGCGCGTAGGCGGCGGCCCCGAGGGCGTCCACGACCGCGTTGAGATCGGCGGTCTGCCCGGTGCGCAGCGCCACCGGCTCCAGGTCGCCCAGGCCCTTGACCTGCGGCTGGAGCACGGACCGCACCGGGGCGACGACCACCGAGACCGGGCCGGTCTCCGGGTCGTCGGGACGCGGGTGGGCGAGGCGCCGCAGCACGGCGAGCCGACGCCCCACGGTGTCGCTGCGCGGGCTGAGCCGCTCGTGCGGCAGCGTCTCCCAGGACGGGTACTCGGCGACCGTGTCGGGCGGCAGCAGGGAGCGCAGGGCGGCGGCCAGGTCCTCGGCCTCGCGGCCGGTGGCCGTGACGGCGAGCACGGGGCGGGCGGACTCGCGCGCCAGCGCCGCCACCGCGAAGGGGCGGGCGGCGGGCGGGCCGACCAGGTCGACATGCATGCGGTTGCCGTCGGCAGCCGCCTTGATCGCTTCCGCGAGGGCGGCGTCCTTGACGACGGCGTCGAGCAGACCGTGCAGGCTCATGGAGGGGCTTTCCGTCCGGGGAGGGGAGATTCTCGGGGTGGTCGGGCAACGGGGGGCGGGCAACACGAAGGGCCCGGCACGCGTCACGGGCCGGGGGTGTCCAGCGTACGACGCGGCGCCGACAGTCGCCGGGGCGGCGGTAGAGCGCCCGGCGCGCACGCCGGGGCCCGGCGCTCCGGCGCGCACCCCGGCCCGCCGTACGCCCCCCGGTCCCCGGTCCCCGACCCCCGACCCCCGGAAACGCCTCCGGCCCCGGCGGACGCTGGACGCGTGCGCCGGGGCCGTCCCCCGCAACCCCCGTATGCGGTGGTCATGGCTCCCGCCCCTCCGATCGGCCGGAGGGGCGGGAGAGATCGTGCAGATCCCGATCGGTCAATCCATGGCGATCAACCCGTGACGATCGACCCGTGCGGTCAACCCGTGGCGGTCAATCCATGGCGATCAGCCAGTCAATGGCGGTTGATCCATGGCGATCAATCCGTGGCGATCGCGTTCAGGACGTTCATCCGGCCCGCCCGGAAAGCGGGGATCAGGGCCGCGAAGAGTCCGACGAAGGCCGATCCGATGAAGACACCGGCGATCGTGGGCCAGGGGATCTCCAGGACGTTCAGTCCCTCCAGGGCGAGCAGCCTCTGCGCCGTGGCGCCCCAGCCCATCCCCAGTCCGAGCCCGAGCAGGGCGCCGAAGAGGGCGATGACGACCGACTCCAGGCGGATCATGCGCCGGAGCTGCCTGCGGGAGAGACCGATGGCCCGCATGAGACCGATCTCCCGGGTGCGCTCCACCACCGACAGGGCGAGGGTGTTCACGACGCCGAGGACCGCGACGATGATCGCGAGGGCCAGCAGGCCGTAGATCATGTTGAGGAGCTGGCCGACCTGGTCCTGGAGGGCCTCCTTGTAGTCGGTCTGGTCCCGGACGGTGTACTGCGGGTAGTCGTCCAGGGAGGTTTGCAGCGCGGCGTAGACGGCCGCTTCCTGACCGTCCTCGGCCGAGGCGAAGAGGATCTGGTCCAGGGGCATCTTGTCGGCCGGGACATGCTGGGCGAGGGTGTCGATGCTGGTGTACATCGCGCCCGCGTCGATGACGGCCTCGCTGCTGGTGATGGCGCGGACGGTCAGCTCGGCCGCCGTGCCGTCCTTGAAGTCGACGCCGATCTTCGAGCCGAGGCTGATGCCGTGGTCGTTCGCGAAGTCCTCGTGCACGGACATCGAGCCGGGGAGGTAGGCGTCGGACAGCTCGCCCTGGACGGTCTCGACCCGGAGGTCGGTGGCGTAGGTCGGGTCGGCGGCGGTGATGGCCGTCTTCTCCACCGTCTGCCCGTCGGGGGTGCGGAAGTCGGCCTCGGTCCACTTGTACTCGGTGACATGGCCGACGCCCTCGGTGTCCCGGACCGCCTGGACGGCCTGCGGGGTGATGAGCTGGCCGGTGTCGCTCTGGATGATGAAGTCCGTGCCGACGCTCTTGTCGAGTTCCTCGGTGGCCGAGGCGACCATGGAGGAGCCGACCACCGACAGACAGGCGACCAGGGCGAGGCCGATCATCAGGGCCGCGCCGGTGGCGCCGGTGCGGCGCGGGTTGCGCAGGGCGTTGCGCTCGGCGAGCCGCCCGACGGGGCCGAAGGCCCGCAGCAGGATCGCGCTGAGCACCCTCACCACCCCTCCGGCGAGCAGGGGACCGATGGCGACGAACCCGATGAGGGACAGCACCACTCCCCCGCCCAGCCACATGGCGCCCTCGCTCGCCTTGTCGGCGCCGGCCGCGAGGAGGAGAAGGGCGATGCCGCCGCCGGTGAGGAGGGTGCCGATGATGCCGCGGATCACTCCGGCGCGGGCGTCCGGCGGGGCCCCGGCGTCGCGCAGGGCGGCCATGGGCGAGACCTTGCCCGCGCGGCGGGCCGGGAGGTAGGCGGCGAGGACGGTGACGACGACGCCGAGGACCAGGCCGACCGCGGGGGTGGTCGCGGCGATGGTGAGATCGTCGGTGGAGAGGTTCATGCCCGCGGCGCCCATGAGCTTCATCAGGCCGACGGCGAGTCCGACGCCGCCCGCGACGCCGAGCACGGAGCCGACCAGGCCCAGCAGCAGCGCCTCCAGCAGCACGGAGCGGTTGACCTGCTTGCGGGAGGAGCCGATGGCCCGCATCAGACCGATCTCGCGGGTGCGCTGGGCGACCAGCATGGAGAAGGTGTTGATGATCAGGAAGACGCCGACGAGGAAGGCGATCCCGGCGAAGCCCAGCATGGCGTACTTGATGACGCCCATGAACTCCTGGACTTCCTCGGCGTTGGCGTCGGCGACCTCCTTGGCGGTCTGCACCTTGTAGCCGCCGTCGAGGGCCGCGGTGACGTTCTTCTTCACCTGGGCGTCCGTGAAGCCCGCCGCGGCGGTGACATTGACGTTGGTGAAGACGTCGCTCTCGCCGGTCAGGATCCGCTGGGCGGTCGGGGTGTCGAGGTAGAAGATCGCCGCGCCGGGGTTGGTGACGGTGAAGTCGGCGATGCCGGAGACCTTCGCCCGGTGGGTGCCGACGGCGCTGATCACGGAGACCTCGTCGCCGAGCGCCAGATCGTGCTTGTCGGCGGTGTCGCCGTCGACCATGATCTGGTCGGCGCCGCGCGGGGCGGCCCCGGAGACGATCTCCATCGTCCGGGCGTCGTTGCCGTTCCAGTTGCCGACGATGGTCGGGGCGCCGCCGGACGCGGACAGATTGTCCTTCTCCGCGTCGATGACGGTCACCGAGGTGGAGAAGACGGTCCCCTCGGCCGACTTCACCCCCTCGGCGCCCTTCACGTCGTCGACCACGGAGGCCGGAAGCGCGGGCGGTCTGCCGTTCTCGGAGACGGTCTGCCCGGTGTCGGAGCTGTCCTTGGTGCTGACGGTGACATCGGCGGCGGTGGCCTGGAAGAGCTTGTCGAACGTCGTGTTCATGGTGTCGGTGAACACCAGGGTGCCGCAGACGAAGGCGACGGAGAGGAGCACCGCCACCGCCGAGAGGGCCATCCGGCCCTTGTGGGCCAGGAAGTTGCGCCGGGAGGTCTTCCACACGGTCATGACGTGCGCCCCCGCGCGTCGAAGTCCTTCATCCGGTCCAGCACCTGATCGGCGGTCGGGTTGTACATCTCATCGACGATCCGCCCGTCGGCGAGGTAGAGCACCCGGTCCGAGTAGGAGGCGGCGACGGGGTCGTGGGTGACGATCACGATCGTCTGGCCCAGCTCATCCACGGACTGCCGCAGAAAGCCGAGCACTTCGGCCCCCGCCCGGGAGTCCAGGTTTCCGGTGGGCTCGTCGCCGAAGATGATCTCGGGCCGGGCGGCGAGCGCACGGGCCACGGCGACGCGCTGCTGCTGCCCACCGGAGAGCTGGGTCGGCCGGTGCTTGAGCCTCCCGGCGAGCCCCACCGTCTCCACCACCCGGTCCAGCCAGGGCTTGTCCGCCTTGCGCCCCGCTATGTCCATCGGCAGGGTGATGTTCTCTATCGCGTTCAGCGTCGGCAGCAGATTGAACGCCTGGAAGATGAACCCGATGCGGTCGCGCCTGAGCTGGGTGAGCTTCTTGTCCTTCAGCCCGGTGATCTCGGTGTCGTCGAGGTAGATCTGCCCGCTGGTGACGGTGTCCAGCCCGGCCAGGCAGTGCATCAGGGTCGACTTGCCCGACCCCGAGGGCCCCATGATCGCGGTGAACTGGCCGCGGGCGATGTCCACGTCGACATGGTCGAGGGCGACGACGCGGGTCTCCCCGGCCCCGTACGCCTTGACGACCTGCCGCGCTCGCGCGGCGACGGCCGTACGCCCTCCAGTGCCCCCGTGCCTGGGAATGGTTACAGCCGATGTCACGGTATATCTCCTAAGTCGGTCAGCGGTCGGGCGTCCGGCGACCAGGTCGCGGACATCCTGAGGTGGTGCCGGTGCGGTGGCCGAGCGGTCGGCCGCCGTGGTGATGAGTCTTCCGTCCGGGAGGGCTCCGCGCCCTGGTGCACAGCGCAGTCTTCTCCTGGGGAAAACCCCACCCCCGAAGCTGCGGTGAACCGCCCGGCGGCGCCCCCCATCGACGTAAAGCCAGGTTAAGGAGGACGGACGGCCCCTCTCGTCCTCCGCCGGTACGAGCCCTCCCCCACACCTGATACGGAGATACCCCTAGGGGCTGTCCACCGCCGGATGGAGCCCGCCTCAGGGTCACCTCCACCTTCCGGTGCAGCGAGCGTCCACCCTCCGGTTGGGTGAGGGTCAAGGGGGGCGCTGCGGCGGGCGCCGCCTGGGCGTAGTGAGACCCACCCCGACGGTCAGCGCAGGGCGGGCATCACACCGTTCCGCCAGTCGTCCACGCGCTTCCGGATGCTGCCGACCATAGGGAGAGCATCGACCTCCGACGGCGGGAACCACCCCACCTCCGTGGACTCCTCGGAGACCCTCACCTGCCCGCCGGTCGGCCGGGCGAGGAAGCAGATGGAGAACTCCTGGCGCACTTCACCGTCGTCGTAGGAGAAGACATGCCGGGGATTCGTGTACGTCCCCACGATGCCGAGGATCTCGACCTCGAAACCGGTCTCCTCAAAGGTCTCCCGGATCGCGCAGTCCGGCAGCGACTCGCCGATCCTCATCACACCACCCGGAAGGGCCCACATCCCGTTGTCGACCCGCCGCTGCAACAGCACGCGGCCCCGCTCGTCCACAACGACGGCCGAGGCGGCCGGAACCAGGCTGTTCGCCTCCGGGGCATCCGGGTCGTCCTCGTAATCACGCCTGCCCATCAGGATGCTCGCTCCCTCCACACCGACCGCCTGCCTCCGCGCCCATCCGACGGCCCCACCCCCACCAGGGTCGGTCACCATGCCCCGTCATGCGGCGCGAGTACATTGCGAAGTCTCAGCATCGCAAGGGGAGTCAGCATGCCCGACACCTTCCCCGGCACCCCGGAGCACATCGGGGCCCGCATCCAGGAACTCCGCAAGATCCGCGACTACTCGCTCACCGAACTCGGCCGACGCGCCCATGTCTCACCGAGCCTCATCTCCCGCATCGAGAACGGCGAACGCTCGGCGAGCGAATCCGTCCTGGCGTCCGTGGCCCGCGCCCTCTCCGTCGGCGTCTCGGTGCTGCGCGGGCAGCCGTACATCCAGGCACTCCAACAGGAACGGATAGACGCTCTCCTCACCCCGATCAGCACCGCGTTCGACGACTGGGACCTGCCACCGGAGGATGCCCCGGCACCGCGCACCATCGAGACCCTGGAGCAGGAGGTAGGGGACTTGCACGCGCGGCGCGTCGCCGCCGAGTTCACCGAGATCGCCGGGGTGCTGCCCGGCCTCATCTCCGAACTCTCCCTACTCACGCAGATGCACGACCGTCCCGGCCGCGAGCGCGAGCGCGCCCACGCGGCGCAGGCGGAGGTGGCCCGTACGGCGGCCGTCGTCGCGTACCGCCTCGGCTACATGGACCTCGCCCGGCTCGCGCTGGCCCGCATGGCCGTGGCCGCTCCGCGGTCCGGCGATCCGCGCCAAGTGGCCATCGAACGCTACGAACGGGCGCAGATGGCGGCCGACAGCTCCCGACTCGACCGGGGCGTGTCCCTCATGCGGCACGCGCTGCGGGAACTGGACGACGACGGGACGCGCACGACCCGTGCGGTGCGCGGCACGCTCCAGCTCCGGGCGGCGACCCTCTCGGCCCGCGGCAACGACCGGAGCGGTGCAGCCGAGTGGATGGGTCAGGCCGCCGAACTGGCCGAGCGGACCGGCGAGACCCGCGACTACGCGCTCGCGTTCGGCCCGGTCAACGTCCGGCTCCACGAGATCTCCGCCGCGAGCGATCAGAACGACCACGACGAGGCGCTGTCCGTCGCCTCCGCAGTGCGGTTGCCGGACGACTATCCGCCCACCCGCGCGGCCCACTTCTGGATCGACAGGGCCCGCGCCGAGACCTGGACGGCGCGGCGCGACGAGGCCCTGACCTCGCTGCAAGCGGCACGTACCGCGTCCCCCCAGCTCACCCGCTACCACCACTCGGTGCACGAGACGGTCGCCACACTGCTGCGTGC
This sequence comes from Streptomyces sp. NPDC093252, assembly GCF_040683675.1. Taxonomy (NCBI): domain Bacteria; kingdom Bacillati; phylum Actinomycetota; class Actinomycetes; order Kitasatosporales; family Streptomycetaceae; genus Streptomyces; species Streptomyces sp. NPDC093252. Next base: position 122,761 of record NZ_JBFBEM010000003.1, read on the forward strand.
CCGCCAACGCGCCGACGAAGAGCTGCGCGACTACGCACTGTGGTGCGGCGTATAGCGAATCACTCAACTCCCGTCAAGACCCCTGGCGTTGACACTTCTGTCAACGCCAGGGGTCTTTCCCGTCGGCACTCTGAAACCAGCGCAGCAGAAACCCCCGCGACCGTGCGACCGGTCCGGGGGCGTGGCCACCAGCCTCAGAGGAGCTGATGACAGTGAGCATTATCCATACGATCGCGGGACGGGTGCTGGGCGTCTTACTGCCGGGCAAGGGGAAGCGCCGGGCGGGTGCCCGTCCAGTCTCTGCTGCTTCCGCGCGATGCTCGTACGCGCCCCGTTCCTGCGCCGCCGCGTGGGTCGGCGCGCCCAGCTCGCGGTACGGGCTCTGCGGCCTACTGGACGGGTCCCGCCCGTACGCGCTCGCTGCCGAGGCTGGGGGCGGGGCGCGGTGAACGTCGGCACCCGCCCCGAGTCGGGCGAATCACGCATGACCATCGAGACGTACCGGGTCGGCCCGGACGGCAGGCGCAAAGGCCCCGTCGTGCGGCGCGTGTTCCAGGGCGTCCCCGGGCCGCTGATGCTGGTCCCGGACCGCTGGCCGCCGTGCCGCTGCCCGCGCTGCCGGGCCGAGCACAGCGCGCTTCCGGACGCTCCCGTGTTCGCCTGAGGGCTGGACGACGCGCGCCACGCGCCGCTGGCGCGCGTCAGTGCTCGTTGCCATGCTCCGGGGCATAGCCCTCTAGCCGCAGGGAGCCACAAGGTGCACGTGATCGAAGTCAAGAACGCTGAGCTGCTGGAGACGATTACTCAGCGCGCCAAGGAACTGGGCATCGTGAATGGCGCGATCGTCTCTCTCATCGGTGCGGCGGACGCGTTCACCGTCTCGACCATGCCCGCGTCCGACGCGACAGCCGATGTGATCACCGACTACGACCTGCCAGCCGAAATGCACGGCACCGGTGAGATCACGAACGGCAAGGTCCACCTGCACGCAACGCTGGCTGTGGAGGGCAACCGAGCGGTATCCGGCCACGTGCACAGTGCGCACATCGGTACGTGGTTCGCGAGGGCCTACGTACTGCCCGTCTGACGCGAGGGCACGGTCCCCACGTCACCGGGGACCCGTCCGCCCCCCGCACCGCTCACTCCACCGCAGCCCGACCCCCCGTAAGCGCCGCAAGGCTCCCCCGGACCTGATCCATCTGCGCCCGCAGCTCGTCCCACCGCTCCCCGTGCTCGCACAGCACCCGTTCTGTCTCGCGGGCCGTACGGTCCTCGTGGAGGCGGGCCTCGGCGAGGAGTTGGGCGGCGCGGGCCCCGGCCTCCTCCTCCACCCGGCGTGCGGACTCCTCCGCCACCGCGAACCCCTGCTTCGCGGCCGACAGCGCCGCCTCCGCGCAGGCCACCCGTTCCGCCAGGTGCGCCTCCGTGACCGCCGCGGACGCGACCGCCTCCCGCTCGGCCGCCGCCCAGCGCTCGGCGTGCTCCTCCTGCTGCCCGGTCAGCAGCCCGGCCGTCCGCTGCCGTACCTCGCGCAGCGCCGAAAGGGCCTCACCCCGGCCCTCCTTGACCGCCCGCCGGGCGCCGATCCGCACCTCGTCGGCCTCCGCGCGGGCGACGGCCAGCCGCTGCCGGGCCCGCTCCTCGGCCTCGGCGATCAGTGCGTCCGCGTCCTCGCGCGCCGTCCCGGACACCGCCTGGGCGTACGACTCCGCCCGTGCGACCTCTTCCCGGCCCTCTCGCCGGGCGCGCTCGCGCAGGTCCGCCGCCTCCTCCGCCGCGACCCGGAAGAGGTGCCGGGCACCCTCCCCGAGCGTCTCGTACGTCTGCGGGGGCAGCTCGGCCACCGTCTCGCGCAGGCGGTGCGCCTCCGCCTCCATGTCCCTGAGCAGCACGGTCAGCCGCGCCGCCCGCTCCCAGGCGGCGTCGCGCTCCTGCGAGAGTGCCTCGGTGAACGCGTCCACCCGCTCGGGGCGGTAGCCACGCCCCCGGACGGTCGCGAAGCCCTGCCGCGACACCGATGCGCTGTTCATCCCGAACCCCTCTCCGCCGGACCGCACAGGCCGTGCGCGCACACAGGTCGATGTGCGGCACAGCCTGATGGATCACAGAGAAAGGTTCATAACGCGACACTCCGCTTATACGTTACGAAGGTCGTCCGTATGACATCTATACCCCCATACGGACGATATCCCTCGGCCTCAGAGCAGCCCGTCCCACATCTGCTCCAGCAGCACCGACCACCAGCTCTCCGGCGAGCCCAGCGCCGCCGGATCGAGGGCGGCGAGCTGCGCCTGGAAGTCGACGGTCCAGCGCCCCGCCTGCTCCTGGTTCAGCCCGAACCGCAGCCGCCACATCCGCCCCAGCAGCGCCAGACAGCGCACGAACTCCGGCAGCCCGGTGTTCACGAACTGCGGCGGCACCGGCGCCCCGCCCGGCCCCGGCTCCACCGGCACCGCCACGATGTTCGCCGTGCCGTACTGCACGCACAGCGCCTTGCCGAAGTCGCTGCCCATGACCAAGTACGACCCGGCATCCGCCGCCGGCTGCACCCCGCGCTCGGCCGCCAGCTCCGCCAGCGTCGGCACCGGCCGCCCCGGCTGGGCCTGCGCCCAGAAGAACGGACCCATGTCCACCGGCAGCCCGGCCACCACCAGCGTGTGCGCCACGACCGGCGGCACCCCCTGCCGGGACACCGCCGCCTGCTCGAACCGGAACACCCCCGGCCCGAACGCCCCCGCCAGCTCCTGCGCCACGCCCTCCGGCGGAATCGGCGGCGCGGGCGGCACGGGCGGCAGGGGCGCCCGTACGGGTCCCGGGCGCGCCGGGCCGTCGGCCACCTGGTGCAACTCGCCCTGGTGCGCCAGGAGTTGCCGCATCCCCTGCTGCCGTCCGGCGTGATCGGCACCGTAGGGCGCGATGCTGGTGATCCGCGCCTGCGGCCACTGCTCCCGGATCATCCGCGCGCAGTAGGCGCCGGGCAGTTCGCAGGACTCCAGCTCGGTGTGGAGTTCCAGGACCTGGTCCGGCGGCACGTTCATCCCGCGCAGTTCGTGGAAGATCTGCCACTCAGGGTGCGGGGTACCGGGCGCGGAGCGCCGGATCACCTGCTGCTCGGACCCGTCCTGCGCGCGGTAGCGCAGCACGGCCTGATAGCCGGGCCCGACCGTCGGCTGGCCCTGCGGCGGATACCCGTACGCGGGCGGCTGCCCCGGCACCGGACGCGGGCCGCCCGGCGGCATCCCGGGCGCCTGCGGCGGCGGGGGCACCTGGGCCCCACCCCTGACCGGAGGCCCGGACAACACGGTCTCCTCATGATGGACGGCACCCCGCGCACCCCCGGCGGACCCGCCCGGCACGCCCGGCACGCCCGGCACGCCCCCTCCGGTCCCGCCCGCCAGCATCGTCGGCGCGTGATGCACACCCCCGGGCGGCGTCCCGCCCGGCGCCCCCGGACCCCCCGGCCCGACCGGCGGCACCAACTGCGTCGGCACATAGGCACCGGACCCACCACCGGTCCCGCCACCGGACGCACCACCAGGCACTCCACCGGGCACCCCCGGCGGCGGAGGCGGAGGCGGCGACGCGGACCCGGGACGTCCTCCCGGCACACCCGGCGCCCCCGGCGGAGGCGGCGGCGTCGCGCCCCGGCCCCCACCCCGGCGCGGCGGCGGAGCCGCCTTGCTGGTGGCGGCATCGGCGATGTCCCCGGCCTGCGGCCCGCCCGCCGACGGCGGTGGTGGTGGTGGCGGTGTACCGGGCGGCTGCGGATACCCGTAGGTGGGCGCGGGGGGTGGTGGCGGCGTACTGCCGGGGGGCACGGGACCCGGGGGTACGGGCCCCGGAGGTACCGACCCCAGGGGTACCGACCCCGGAGGTACGGGCCCCGGCGGCGGAACGGCCCCGGAAGGCACGGCTGCTCCAGGCACCCCAGCTCCCGACACCCCCGTTCCCGGCGGCACAGCCCCCGGCGGCACAGCCCCGCCCCCGTACGACCCCGTCGCCCCCGGCCCGCCGGGCGCCACCCCGGGCGCACCCTGCACCCCGGGCACCCCCGACCCCTCCGCATCGCCGTCGTCCAACGCCGGTGCCGTCACCGTCCGCGGCAACTGGCTGCCGCCGGACATCAGCGCGGTCTGCGCCTCCGGCGCCACCTGAGGCAGGGCGTCCTCGTCGTCCGCACCGCTCAGCGGCGGCGCGAACACCGTCTGGGGCAGCGGTACGGAACCGTCCTCGCCGCCACCGGCGTTGGTGTCGGTCCCGGCCCAGGGCGTCGCCCCGGCGGGCGCGCCCGGCGCCACCCCGGCCTGCGTCTCCGCCAGCCCGCCCCCGAACGACCCGCCACCCCCGAACGACCCACCACTCCCGGAAGAAACCCCACCGGAAGCCGCCCCCACACCGGAGGAGCCCCCGGAAACCCCGGAGCCCCCCGAAACCCCGGCCGCCGAAGACCCCCCGACCCCGGCCCCGGCAGAACCCACCGCACCGGACGCAGCAGATGCCCCGGACACACCGGACGCCCCCGCCCCCTCGGAACCCCCTCCCGCACCCTCTCCGGAGGAGCCCCCCCTCCGGTCCGGGATCCCCAGCTTGTCCGCCGCCTCCTGCAACCACTCCGGCGGAGTCAGCAGGAACGACGTCTGGTTGAGGTCCATCCGGGCCGCGGCCGGTCCCGGCGCCGGGACCGCGTCGGCGACACCCCCGTACTCCTCCTCGTACCGGCGGATGACCTCGCCGATCGGGAGGGACGGCCAGAGCGTGGCCTCGCCGCTGTCCCGGGCGAGGACGAGCCGCTGCATCCCCCCGTCGGACCGGGGACCGTCCGCGCGGTCCTCCGCCCACACCACGAACCCCAGGTCGAACTCCCGCACCCGCACCTCACGGTGCTGGTACGCCGGCACATCGCCGTTGACCCACTCCTCGGCGCGCTCCTGCGCCTGCGCGAACGTCACCATCGTCAGCTCACTCCCCCGCCCCGGACGCGACCGGCACGGTCTGCGCGAAGCCGCCGTCCACCATCAGATTCGCCACGGTCTCCAACTCCGGCGGAGAGCCCGCCAGCCGGGACAGGAACGCGTCGAAGTCGTCGCCGCAGGGCAGCAGCAGCCGCGCCACCCGCTCGGCGGGCGGTACGGACGGGTCGGTGTCGCGGGCGTCGTCGTAGGCGCAGAACCACACCGAGCCGATCCGGTCGCCCTTCACCTTCACCGCGAGCAGCCCGCCCTGGACGAAACCCACCCCGAGGTAGTCCTTGGTGAGGTGGTCGCGCAGGCATTTGTTGACATAGACCAGGTCGTTGACGGCGGCCTCGTCGCGGACCGTGAAGAACGGCTGGTCGACCAGGAGTCCCAGCTCCGCGTCCAGCGCCGTGCCGACCGGGGCGCAGCCGCCCGCCGCCTTCAGGAAGGTGCGGTACGCGCCGGGCAGGCGGTAGCCGAGGTCCTCCTCGACGCCGAGGACCTGCTCCTCGGTCACCGCGACCCCGGACCTGGGCAGCCCGAAGTGGGCGGGCCGGGTCTCCTGGAGGGGGCGGGTGCCGCGCTTGGTCTGGTCGACGGCGGACGTGGCGATCCCGCCGTGGTGCCGCAGCAGCGCCTTCACCTCGACCGGGACCAGTTCCAGGCGCCGGGTGCCCACCACGTGGTGCCAGGTCCAGCCGTGCGGGGTGGCGACGGGCGGCAGGGTGTCCCACAGGTCGTGCCCGGCGGCGGACTGCGCCGCGTTGGCCGACACGTAGTCCGTCAGACGCAGTTCGTCGACGCCGAAGCCCTCCGGCGGTTCCGCGATCTGCGCGGCGGCGCGGGCGTAGGGCGAGAAGTCGGGGTAGCCGTGCTCGTCCACCCGTACCCCCCGGGGATGACGGGCGGCCCGGACCGGGTCCGGGAAATGCACGACCTGCCCGGCATAGGCCGCGTTCGGCGGTGCGGCCTGTCCCCCGGCCTGACGGCCGGGAGGTGCCCCCAGCCCGAGCCGACCTGCTGTCATGGCGGTTGCCCCCTGCGGCGCTCTGTACGGACGGCGGCGACCGCCTCCGGTCCGCCGCCCCCCGTATCCGACTGTCACTCGCTGACCGTTGTCCGGGTCTGCGGGTCTGCGTGCGCGTACGTCTGCGTACGTCTGTGCGGGTGTGTCTGTCTGTGTGTGTCTACGTGTCTGTCTGCATGTCTGTCTGCGTGTCTGTTCGTGCCGGCCGGCGATCGGCGTTGACCGGTCGGCCGCGTCGACCGACCGCCGTCCGCTCATCGCCGACCGCGCGTCGCGTGCCGACAGCCTATGCGGAACGCGAACACCGGTCACCGGCGCCGGTCGCGGCGCCCGTCACACCGCGCGCACACCCCCGCACCCCCCGCCCGACCCCCGTGACCACCCGTCACGCCCTGGTCACAGCCTGCCCGGCCACGGGCGTGTCGCACCGCCCCAGCTTCCGCACCAGCCACGGCATTTGGCACTCTGGATCGGCCGGGGGGATGCACGGAGGGGAATAACGATCATGAACGCGACGCACACGGGGGCGCACCAGGCCCCGTCCGGCGGCGACCCACGCGTGGGCTGGAGCAGCGCCGAGCGGGCACCCGTCCCGGCCCTGCGCCACCGCCGGGACGGCATACTCCCCACCGTCGCCGCGGCGCTCTCCGTGCGCGGTGCCACGCTCACCGGCACCGCCGCCCGGGGCGACCAGCCACCCGCGCTCCACCCGCTGGTGCAGGACTTCCTGGACTCGCTGCCGAGCGCCCAGCGGGACCGCTTCACCGGCCGCTGCGCGGAGACGATCCTGATTTCCCGGCACATCGCCACCGCCGACTCCGGCCGCAGCAAGCGCGCCGCGCGCAAGCCCATGACCAACGGCGAGGCCCGCAAGGCGCTCAAGCACGCCAAGCTCACCGCCCGCCGGATCCGGGAGGACGGCGACCCGCTGCACGGCAGCTTCGCCGGCCCCTGCCGGGCCTGCGCCGCCCTCACCGCCCACTTCGGCGTCCGGGTGGTCGACCCGACGGACCAGGACTCCTGAGCCGACACCCGCCGAACCTCCACCGGGCCTCCGCCAGGCCCCCGGGCCTCCCCCGGGCGTCCGCCGGGCGCCCTGAGGCACCATGCCCCCGCCGACCGAGATCAAGGGCCAGATGCACCCCGACCGCACCTCCACCACCCGCTTCCCGGTCCCCGTCGACGCCGCGCTGCGCGCCGCCGGCTGGGTGCCGGGCCGCTGGGACATCAAGCAGGCCGAGATCTGGGCCGACACCCTGCGCGAGCACACCTCGCCCGCGGGCCACACCCACGCCGTCTTCCCGGCGGCGGTCGAGGTCTGGGCGGAGTTCGGCGGGCTGCGGATCGCGCCGACCGGGCCGGGGCGCCGGATCGCCCCCGTCGGCCTCCATGTCGACCCGCTGCACGGACTGCATCTGGCCCGCACCCTCGCCGACCTGGGCCGGGCGCTGGACACCGAGGTCAGCCCGCTGGGCGCCGAGCCGCACTCCCAGGCGCTGCTGGCCATCGACACGCAGGGCCGGGTCTACGCCCTCGACCACACCGGCGACTGGTACCTCGGCCAGGACATGGACCACGCCCTGACCACCCTGGTCTCCGGCACGGAACCCCACCGCCTGACCCCGCCGGGTCCCCCGGACCCCGCCCCCGCCCCACAGCCCCGCTGAGCCCCCGGGAGCAGTGCGGCCGGCGACCGGAGCAGCCCCAACACCGGTGACCTGACGACAGCGGCCCGAAAGATGAGCCGGGACGGCAACGCACCGGGCCCACCGGGTCAGCCCGAACCCCGGCAACCGGGCCGCTGCCGACGACCGAGAGGCCCGGTCGGGCCGCGGGAGCCGCGAACCCGGCGCGGGGGACACCCCGCCCCGCCACGGCCCAGCCCTCATCCCCCGCACCGAAACACCCCGCCCCCCGCACACCCCACCCCCGCGGAGCGCCCCTCACCCCGCCGGAATCACCGCCGAGACCCGGAACCCCCCGGCATCCGTGGGCCCCGACACGAACACCCCGCCCAGCCCCACGACCCGTTCCTTCATCCCCACCAGCCCGTTGCCGCCCGACGGCAGCCGTACCAGGGACACCGCGGGCAGCTCGGGCGGCGGTTCGTTCTCCACCTGCATGGCGATCTCGGCCGACCGGTGCGCGAGCCGTACATGGGTCTTCGCCCCGGCCGCGTGCTTGTGGACGTTGGTCAGCGCCTCCTGCACCACCCGGTACGCGGTCTGCTCGATCTCCCGGGCGTACAGCCGCACCTCGCCCTCGATGGAGAGCGCCACGACCATCCCGGCCGCCGCCGACTGCCCGACCAGCTCGTCCAGCGCGGCCAGCGCGGGCCCCTCCAGGGCGCCCTCGGCCGCGGCCCGGGTCGCGGCGGCGGCAGCGGCGGCCCCGACGGCCGCGAGCGGCGGCACCGAGGCCCCCGTACGACCCGCGGCGGAGCCCCCCGTACCGCCTGCGGCGGAACCCCCCTCGCCGCTGCGCAGCACGCCCAGCATCTCGCGCAGCTCGGTCAGCGCCTGGCGGCCCATGTCGCCGACCAGCGCCGCGTTCTTCACGGCCTTCTCGGGGTCCTTGCGGGCCACCGCCTGGAGGGCCGCCGCGTGCACCACCATCAGGCTCACCCGGTGGGCCACCACGTCGTGCATCTCGCGGGCGATCCGGGTGCGTTCCTCGCCGCGCGCCCACTCGGCGCGCTCCTCGGCCCGCTCGGCGAGGAGCTGGAGCTCCCGCTCCAGGCTGTCCGCGCGCTCCCGCAGGCTCTCCATCAGCCGCCGCCGGGCGCCGACGTACAGCCCGAGCAGCACGGGCGGCAGGGTCAGCCCGACCGCGGTGGCGATGGACGCGAAGGGCACGAACCAGTCCCCGAGGTCCACGGTGCCGCTGCGCGCGTCCTGGCGGACCTTCACGAAGGTGACGATCGCGGTGCCCATCAGGGACATGCACGCCAGGGAGCCGATGATCCGGCGCGGCAGCTCGGACGCGGCGAGGGTGTAGAGGCCGACCAGGCCCAGCAGGAAGCCCATCTGGGCCGGGGTGATCGCGATGGCGACCAGGACGACGGCGATCGGCCAGCGCCGCCGCACCAGCAGCGTCGCCCCGGCCGCCAGACCGAAGACGACCCCCGCCGCCACCGGGATCCCGGCGTCCCGCGCGAAGGGGATGCCCTCCGCCGCGCACTCCAGCGCCGAGACGACGGCGAGCGCGCCGTCGAACACCGCGCCGCGCCGCCGGGCCCACCACCACAGCCCCCCGGCCGCCCCCGCGGCCCCGGCAGCCCCGGCCGAGGCCCTGGCGTGGACCTCCCCGGCCTCCCCGGTGTCTTCCCCCGTCGTGGTCATGCCTCCAGCCTACGGGCGCACCCGCCCCGTTTTCCGATGAGTTTCGATGAGTTTCGACGACCGCCTCACAGCACCCTGTGTGATCGTCCGGCGACCGAACCGTCCTGACTTGTACCGTCGCACCGGAGGCTTCCGGTACGGCATAGTGGTGTCCGTGCGCGAAGCCGATCAACGACTCGTCCCGATGTCGTCGGCCGCGGCGCGCATGCCGTCCCGGATCGTCTAAGGGCAGGACAAACGGTTTTGGTCCGTTGAATGAGGGTTCGAATCCTTCTCCGGGAGCCGACAGAGCGTCACCGAGGTGGCCGCCTCGCGTCCGGGCCCTGACCGCAACAGCACCGTCAGGGCCCACTCTCATGTCCGGGCCGGGTGACCCCGGTATTCTGCGGATGTCCACACCCTTTTCCACAGCCGAAGGGCATCCCGTGAGCGCCATTCGCCCGGCAGCCGTCGTCGTCCTCGCAGCGGGTGAGGGCACCCGTATGAAGTCGGCCACACCCAAGGTCCTGCACGAGATCTGCGGTCGCAGTCTGGTCGGCCATGTGCTGGCCGCGGCGGACGAGTTGGCGCCGGAGCGCCTGGTGGTGGTCGTGGGCCATGCGCGGGAGCAGGTCACCGGGCACCTCGGGCGGATCGCCCCGCAGGTGCGGACGGCGGTGCAGGCGGAGCAGAACGGCACCGGGCACGCGGTGCGGATGGGCCTGGAGGAACTGGGCGGGGTCGTGCAGGGCACGGTCGTCGTGGTGTGCGGGGACACCCCGCTGCTGACCGGCGCCACCCTGGAGACCCTGGCCCGCACCCACGCCGAGGACGGCAACGCGGTCACGGTCCTGACCGCCGAGGTGCCGGACGCCACCGGGTACGGCCGGATCGTGCGGGACGCGGCCTCCGGCGCGGTGACCGCGATCGTGGAGCACAAGGACGCCTCCGACTCCCAGCGGGCCATCCGGGAGATCAACTCGGGTGTCTTCGCCTTCGACGGGCCGCTGCTCGCGGACGCGCTCGGCAAGGTCCGCACCGACAACAGCCAGGGTGAGGAGTACCTCACCGATGTGCTGGGGATCCTGCGCGAGGCCGGGCACCGGGTGGGGGCGTCGGTGGCCGGGGACCACCGGGAGATCGCCGGGATCAACAACCGGGTGCAGTTGGCCGAGGCGCGCCGGATCCTCAACGAGCGGGTGCTGACCGCCGCCATGCTCGCCGGGGTGACGGTGGTCGACCCGGCGTCCACCTGGGTCGATGTGACGGTGACTTTCGGCCAGGATGCCCTCGTCCACCCCAACACCCTGCTGCACGGGACGACGCATATCGGCCAGGGCGCCGAGGTCGGCCCCAACAGCCGGCTGACCGACACCCGGGTCGGCGCGGGGGCCCGCGTCGACAACACCGTCGCCGACGGCGCCGAGGTCGGGGAGGCCGCGAGCGTGGGCCCGTACGCCTATCTGCGGCCGGGGACGCGGCTGGGCGCGAAGGCCAAGATCGGCACGTATGTCGAGACCAAGAACGCGTCGGTCGGGGAGGGGACCAAGGTCCCGCACCTGTCCTATGTCGGGGACGCGACGATCGGCGAGTACAGCAACATCGGCGCCGCCAGCGTGTTCGTGAACTACGACGGCGAGCACAAGCACCACACCACCGTCGGCTCACACTGCAAGACGGGTTCGGACAACATGTTTGTGGCGCCTGTCACGGTCGGGGACGGCGCCTACACCGCCGCCGGGTCCGTGATCACCAGGGATGTGCCGCCCGGTTCGCTGGCCGTGGCCCGTGGTCAGCAGCGGAATATCGAGGGCTGGGTGGCCCGTAAGCGTCCGGGCAGCGCGTCGGCGAAGGCGGCCGAGGCGGCGTCCCGGGAGCCGGGCGGCGAAGGCTGACCGGAAACCGATGCTCCAAACACGGCGTACCGTGATAAGTGCCCACCCGCACCCCATCAGTCCGAGACGACGTCTCACGCCCATCTGAGACGCATGTCCACGTCTAGCTGAGACACCTCTGAGGAGACAGTGCTGTGACCGGGATCAAGACGACCGGCGAGAAGAAACTGATGTTCTTCTCCGGCCGCGCCCACCCCGAGCTTGCCGAGGAGGTCGCCCAACAGTTGGGTGTCGGGGTCGTCCCGACCAAGGCGTTCGACTTCGCCAACGGTGAGATCTACGTGCGGTACCAGGAGTCGGCGCGCGGCGCGGACTGCTTTCTGATCCAGAGCCACACCGCCCCGATCAACAAGTGGGTCATGGAGCAGCTCATCATGATCGACGCGCTCAAGCGCGCGTCGGCCCGCTCCATCACGGTCATCGTGCCGTTCTACGGCTACGCCCGCCAGGACAAGAAGCACCGCGGCCGGGAGCCCATCTCGGCCCGGCTGATCGCCGATCTGATGAAGACGGCGGGCGCGGACCGGATCCTCGCCATCGATCTGCACACCGACCAGATCCAGGGCTTCTTCGACGGCCCGGTCGACCACCTCTTCGCCCTCCCCCTCCTCGCGGACTACGTCGGCGCCAAGGTGGACCGCGAGAAGCTGACGGTGGTCTCCCCGGACGCCGGCCGGGTCCGGGTCGCCGACCGCTGGTGCGACCGGCTCGGCGCCCCGCTGGCCATCGTCCACAAGCGCCGCGACAAGGATGTCGCCAACCAGGTCACCGTCCACGAGGTGGTCGGCGAGGTCCGCGGCCGGGTCTGCGTCCTGGTGGACGACATGATCGACACCGGCGGCACCATCTGCGCCGCCGCCGACGCCCTGTACGCGCACGGGGCGGAGGACGTCATCGTGACCGCCACCCACGGGGTGCTCTCCGGTCCCGCCGCGGACCGCCTCAAGAACTCCAAGGTGAGCGAGTTCGTCTTCACCAACACCCTGCCGACCCCGGGTGAGCTGGACATCGACAAGATCACGGTGCTGTCGATCGCGCCGACCATCGCCAGCGCGGTCCGCGAGGTCTTCGAGGACGGCTCGGTGACGAGCCTGTTCGACGAGCAGTGACCCCTGGGGTCCCGTCCTCCGCTTGATCGATTTTTCTGCGGCCTCCCCCGCCGAGTACGCTGTCCCCGTTGCTCGGCGAGGGAGGCCGTGCCGCTTCCGCTGGAGGCGGTGGGCTGTCCGTTATCGACGCGCTCTTCGTAGCAGGCCGTTCGTGGCCGGGTGACCACGTCCGTACCTATCTCTACGAGGAGTGATCCCCATGGCCGAGGTCAAGCTCGCCGCCGAGACCCGCACCGAGTTCGGCAAGGGCGCCGCCCGCCGTATCCGCCGTGACAACAAGGTCCCCGTCGTCCTGTACGGGCACGGCACCGACCCCGTGCACCTGACCCTCCCGGGCCACGAGCTGCTCCTCGCCCTGCGCACCCCGAACGTCCTGATCGCTCTGGACGTCGACGGCAAGGGCACCGAGCTGGCCATCCCGAAGGCCGTGCAGCGCGACGCCATCAAGGGCCACCTGGAGCACGTCGACCTGCTGCTGGTCAAGCGCGGCGAGAAGGTCACCGTGGACGTCCCGGTCCAGGCCGAGGGCGAGCTGGCCCCGGGCGGCAACCTGCTGGAGCACGTGCTGAACGCGCTGCCGGTCGAGGCCGAGGCCACCCACATCCCCGAGAACGTCACCGTCTCCGTCGAGGGCCTGGAGGCCGGCGCCTCCGTGCTCGCCAAGGACATCGCCCTGCCCAAGGGCGTCACCCTGGCCGTCGAGGAGGACGCGGTGGTCCTCCAGGTGCTGGCCGCGCAGGCCGAGGAGGCGCCGGAGGGCGACTCCGCCGAGGGCGAGGCCGTCGCCGAGGCGTGATCGCGCCCGGCCGGTAACGGTACCTTTCCAGCCGCCGCTCCCCTTCCCGGGAACGGCGGCTGGATCTCGTTGGAGGGATGTCCGAGGGATGTCCGAGGGATGGGAGACATGGACGTGACGAGCGGCGGCGACGCCCCCTGGCTGGTCGTGGGGCTGGGCAACCCCGGGCCCGAGTACGCGATGAACCGGCACAACGTGGGCTTCATGGTGGCCGATCTCCTCGCCGGGCGGATCGGCGGGAAGTTCAAGCGGGCCGGGAAGGCGCAGGCGCAGATCGTGGAGGGCCGGATCGGCCCGCCCGGCCCCGCGAGCCGCCGGGTGATCCTGGCCAAGCCGATGTCGTACATGAACCTCTCCGGCGGCCCGGTGAACGCGCTGCGGGACTTCTACAAGGTCCCCCTGGACCATGTCGTCGCCGTCCATGACGAACTGGACATCGACTACGGCGTCCTCCGGCTGAAGCTGGGCGGCGGCGACAACGGGCACAACGGCCTGAAGTCGATGACGAAGGCGATGGGGCCGGACTACCACCGGGTCCGCTTCGGGATCGGCCGCCCGCCGGGGCGGATGCAGGTCGCGGACTTCGTCCTCAAGGACTTCTCGTCCGCCGAGCGCAAGGAACTGGACTACTTCGTGGACCGGGCGGCGGATTCCGTGGAGGCACTGCTCGCGGAGGGGCTGGAGCGGGCGCAGAGTACGTACAACTCCTGACATGCGCCCGGCGCGAGTTGACCGGGCGTGGGGTCATGGCCAAGGATCGCCGCCATGCCTTCTGCCGTCGTCTCCAGTCAGGGTGCGGGCGCCGCGCTGCGGTTCGGGCGGTTCGCGGCGATGGGTACGGTCGCCGCGCTGATCCTGATCGCCGGGGTGTGGGCGTCCTGGGGTTCCGCGCAGTACGTGATGCTCACCAAGGGGCGGGAGAGCGGCACCGTCGAGATCGCGCGCTGTGCCGACGGGGTGTGTACGGGGGCGTACGCGCCGCTGTCGTCGGGGTCGCGGGCGCGGGCGAGTGTGGCACTGGAGGACACCGTGGCGGTCGTGGAGGGGCGGACGTACACGGTGGTGATGAAGCCGGGCGGGGCCGAGGCGGTGCGGTCGGGGCCCGGTGGGGTGCTGTACGCGTGGGTGCCGCTGGGCGGCGGGATGCTGCTGGCGTCGGTGGTGGTGGCCGGGGGGCTGCGGCGGACGCGGGCGGCGGCGGTGCTGGCCGGGACCGGCGCGGTGCTGCTGACGGCGGCGTTCTTCGCCGTCTGACCGCGCCGGTCCCTCTCGCCGCTGTCGTCGGGGTCAGCCCGTGTTGCGCAGGCCCGCCGCGACGCCGTTCACCGTGAGGAGCAGGGCGCGGGCGAGGAGCGGATCGGGGTCGGTGCCGTTCGCCGCCGCGTCGCGCTGGCGCTTGAGCAGGGCCACCTGGAGGTAGGAGATCGGGTCCAGATAGGCGTCCCGGATGGTGAACGTCTGCTTCAGGACGGGCTGCGCGTCCAGCAGATCGTTCTCACCGGTGATCTTCAGGATCTCCGCGACGGTGAGTTCGTGCTCGGCGCGGATGGTGGCGAAGACATGCTTCAGACCGTCGGGGACGAGGGTGTCGACATAGTGCCCGGCGATCCGCAGATCCGTCTTGGCCAGGGTCATCTCGACGTTGGAGACGAAGTTCCGGAAGAAGTGCCACTGGCCGTACATCTCGTCCAGGACGGTGTCCAGACCGGCTTCGCGCAGGGCGCGCAGACCGGAGCCGACGCCGAACCAGCCCGGCACGATCTGCCGGGACTGGGTCCAGCCGAACACCCAGGGGATCGCCCGCAGCCCGTCCAGACCGGCGCCGGAGTCGGGGCGGCGGGAGGGGCGGGAGCCGAGGTGGAGGTCGGCGAGCTGGTCGACGGGGGTGGAGGCGAAGAAGTAGGCCGGGAGGTCGGGGTCGTCCACCAGGCGGCGGTAGGTGGCCTCGGCGGCGTCGCTGACCACGTCCATCGCCGCGTCCCAGCGGGCCAGCGCCTCCACCGACTGGCGGGGGGCGGTGTGCAGGGCGGACGCCTGGAGCGTGGCGGCGACGGTCAGCTCCAGGTTCTCCCTGGCCAGGGAGGGGATGAGGTACTTGTCGGAGATGACCTCGCCCTGCTCGGTGACCTTGATCTCGCCCTCCAGGGTGCCCCAGGGCTGGGCGAGGATCGCGTCATGGGTGGGGCCGCCGCCCCGGCCGACGGTGCCGCCCCGGCCGTGGAAGAGGCGCAGCCGCACCCCGTAGCGGTGGGCGACGTCGCGCAGCCGGCGCTGGGCGCGGTGGATCTCCCACTGGCTGGTGGTGATGCCGCCGAACTTGGAGGAGTCGGAGTAGCCGAGCATGACCTCCTGGACATCGCCGCGCAGGGCGACCAGCCGCCGGTAGGAGGGGTCGGCGAGCATGTCCTCCAGGATGGCGTCGGCGGCCTTCAGCTCGTCGGTGGTCTCCAGGAGCGGGACGATCCCGACCTTCGCCCACCCGGCGTGCAGATCGACCAGCCCCGCCTCCCGGGCGAGCACGGCCGCGGCGAAGACGTCGTCCGCGCCCTGGCACATCGAGATGATGTACGACTCCACCACCTCGGGCCCGAACACCTCCAGGGCCCGCTTGACGGTCTGGAAGACGCCGAGGGTCTTGGCCCCGGCCGCGTCCACCGGCGCCGGGCTGGGCGCCAGCGGGCGGCGCGAGCGCAACTCCTTGGCCAGCAGCTTCGTCCGGTACTCGCGGGGCATGTCGGTGTAGCGCCAGGACTCCTCGCCGAGCCGGTCGAACAACTGGCCGAGGGCGTGGTGGTGGGCGTCGGCGTGCTCGCGGACGTCCATGGTGGCGAGCTGGAGGCCGAAGGCGGCCAGGGTGCGAAGGGTGCGGTTCATCCGGCCGTCGGCGAACAGGGCGCCCCGGTGCTCGCGCAGGGAGGTCTGGATCAGGGTCAGGTCGTGCAGGAGTTCGGTGGTGCCGAGGTAGTCGCGGCCCGGTTCGTGCGGGGTGCCGGTGGCCAGGCGCTGCTTGGTGTTGACCAGCTTCTGGCGGACGCAGGTGGCCTTGAGCCGGTAGGGCTCCTCGGCGTTGAGCCGCTTGTAGCGGGGGCTGATCTCGGGCAGCCGCTCCAGATCGGCCTGGAGGGAGGCGAGGAGTTCCTCGGTGGCGCCGGTGTAGCGGATGGAGTTGGAGAGGAAGCCGCGCAGCTCGTCGATGATCTCCAGGGCGTCGTTGATGCCGTGCTCGTGCTGGAGGATCAGGACGTCCCAGGTGACCTGGGGGGTGACATTGGGGTTGCCGTCGCGGTCGCCGCCGATCCAGGTGCCGAAGGTGAGCGGGCGGACATCGGCGGGCAGGTCCACCCCGACCCGCTCCAGCTCGGCGGTGAGGTCCTCCAGGACGTCCCCCACGGCGTTCGCGTGGAGTTCGTCCAGGTAGTAGATCGCGTTGCGGGCCTCGTCGGCGGGCTCGGGCCGGACGACCCGCAGCTCGTCGGTCTGCCAGACCAGGTCGATGTTCTCGGCGAGCCGGATGTCGTGGCGGCGCCGGTCGGACTCGATGACCGGGGTGTCCAGCAGGGCCGCGATCCGGCGGAGCTTGTTGAGGACGGAGCGGCGGGCGGCCTCGGTGGGGTGGGCGGTGAAGACCGGGCGGACGCTCAGATGGCGGACGGTCTGGCGCAGGTGCTCGGGGTCGGCGTCCTTCAGCCGGTCGGCCGTACGGGCGAGAAGTCCGCCCTCGGCGGCGCGCCTGGCGCGCAGTTCCCGGCCCCGGTGCACCTGTTCGGTGACATTGGCCAGGTGGAAGTAGGTGGAGAACGCGCGGACGAGCTTGGCGGCGGTCTCCAGCTCGGTTCCGCGCAGCAGCTCGGCGGCGGCCTCGCCGTCCTCGCGGGTGAGACGGCGGACCTTCTCGACGAGTTCCAGCAGTTCGGGGCCCTCCTGGCGGACCAGGGTCTCGCCCAGGAGATCACCCAGGCGGCGGATGTCGGCGCGCAGTTCACTGCCGGTCGTCGTCGTGGTGGTCTGGTCGTCGGCACTGCTCACAGGTGCGGCTCCTTGCAGTGTGGAGGCTCGGCTGATGAGTTCGGGGCTCGTGTCGGGAGGAGGCCGTGGTCCGTGGCGCGGCGGGACCGCTGTACGGGCCGGGCTTCCGGGCAGAAGAGAGAGCGGACCGCGCTGTCCGACCACGTCCAAGGATAGGTGTCGGGCGGGACGCGCAGGCTGTCGGGCTCTTGCCGCCGGGCTACGCGCTGACATACTTACGACGCCGTAGGTTACGGAACCGTAGGGAAGCCTCTGTCCAGGTGTTTCCCCCGTTCCGGTATCCCGGTACCCGTACCCCCCAACCCACGACCCCCCAGGGGACGCGCCATGACCACGAGCTCCGATGTGATCGACCAGACCACGCAACCGTCCGCCGAGGCGACCGGGGAGCCACCGCAGTCCGCCACGCTGGGCGGCGACCGCAAGGGTTCCCTTGAGCAGTTCGCCCTGCTGCTGTTCATCGTCGTCCCCTTCCTCGCACTGATCGCGGCGGTGCCGCTGGTGTGGGGCTGGGGGGTGAGCTGGCTGGACCTCGGTCTGATGGTCTTCTTCTACTACCTGGGCTGCCACGGCATCACCATCGGTTTCCACCGCCACTTCACCCACAGCTCCTTCAAGGCCAACCGCCCGCTGAAGATCGCGCTGGCCATCGCCGGGTCGATGGCGGTCGAGGGGCCGCTGGTGCGCTGGGTGGCCGACCACCGCAAGCACCACCGGTTCTCCGACGCCGAGGGCGACCCCCACTCGCCGTGGCGCTACGGGGAGACCGTGCCCGCCCTGATGAAGGGCCTGTGGTGGGCCCACATCGGATGGATGTTCGACGAGGAGCGCACCCCGCAGGAGAAGTACGCCCCCGACCTGATCAAGGACCCCGTCCTGCGGGCGATCTCCCGCCAGTTCATCATCTGGACCGGCGTCTCCCTCGCCCTCCCCGCGCTGATCGGCGGCCTGGTGACGATGTCCTGGTGGGGCGCCTTCACCGGCTTCTTCTGGGGGTCCCTCGTGCGGGTGGCCCTCCTCCACCATGTCACCTGGTCGATCAACTCGATCTGCCACGCGGTGGGCAAGCGGCCGTTCAAGTCGCGGGACCGCTCGGGCAATGTGTGGTGGCTGGCGGTGCTGTCGTGCGGCGAGTCCTGGCACAACCTGCACCACGCCGACCCGACCTCCGCGCGGCACGGTGTGGAGCGCGGCCAGATCGACTCCTCCGCCCGGCTGATCCGCTGGTTCGAGCTGGCGGGCTGGGCGTACGACGTGCGCTGGCCGTCACGCTCGCGTATCGATTCCCGCCGCAACCAGGCCCTGGACGGCTCCCGGCAGCGGAAAGACCCCGCCGAGGCGGCATGATTGACAGCGTGGCGACCGACTCCAGTACCCCCAGCAACGACAAGCCGCGGCGCGTCCGCCGCACCCGGATGACCGGTGCGGAGCGCCGCCAGCAACTGCTGGAGATCGGTCGCACGCTCTTCGCCGCGAAGGGCTTCGAGGGCACGTCGGTGGAGGAGATCGCCGCGAAGGCCGGGGTCTCGAAACCGGTGGTGTACGAACACTTCGGCGGCAAGGAGGGGCTGTACGCGGTGGTCGTCGACCGCGAGATGCGCCGGCTGCTGGAGGGCGTGACCGGCTCCCTGACCGCCGGGCACCCGCGTGAGCTGCTGGAAGAGGCCGCGTTCGCGCTCCTCGACTACATCGAGGAGTACACGGACGGCTTCCGCATCCTGGTCCGGGACTCCCCCATCCCCCAGTCGACGGGGTCCTTCGCCTCCCTCATCTCCGACATCGCCACCCAGGTCGAGGACATCCTCGGCAAGGAGTTCAAGAGCCGCGGCTTCGACCCCAAGCTCGCCCCCCTCTACGCCCAGGCCCTGGTCGGCATGGTCGCCCTGACCGGCCAGTGGTGGCTGGAGGTCCGCAAGCCGAAGAAGGCGGAGGTGGCGGCCCACCTGGTGAACCTGGCCTGGCACGGCCTGGACGGCCTGGAGCCGAAACCCCGGCTGATAGGCCACCGGAAGAACTGACCGGGCACGGTTCTCCCACTCAACCATCCAAACGTAAACAACCTTCACCTTGTGCAATCATGTGCGCATGACTGAGATCACGATCAGCGCGGCCCGTGCCCAGCTCGGCGATCTGGTGCGGCGCGCGGCGCACAGCCGGGAGACCATCGCGATCACCGACCACGGCCACGTGGCGGCGCTGCTCGTCTCTCCACAGGTGATAGAGGATCTTGAGGACGCCTTGGCGGTGGCGGACTATCAGCGGCGCAAGGCGGAGGGGACGCTCGGGCCGGGCATTCCCATGGCCGAGGTACGCAAGCGCCTGGGACTCGACCGCCCATGATGTACGAGATCATCTTCGAACCCCACGCTCTCAATGCCGCAGCCCGATTCCTTGAAGAGGACCCAAAAGGCCTGGCTGTGACACTGGATGCGATCGACGAGCTGGCACATGACCCGCGACCCGCCAACTCCGTCGCCTACGGCGTGGACATCCGCCGCCTCCGCGTCGGCGACTACCGCGTCCTCTACGTCATCGACGACGACGTCATCCACATCCTCATCACCCACCTGGGCCGCACCGCCTGAACCTCACCCGTGGCGCCCCTCACCCCCGCACCGTCGCCACCACGAAGATCCGCCGGAACGGGAACGCCGTGCCCTGCGCGGTGGCCGGGTATGCCTCGCGGAGCTGGTCGCGGTAGGCGGTGAGGAAGGTGTCCCGGGCCTCCGGGTCGCCGGACAGGGCCGTCAGCACCGGGCGCAAGGCGGTTCCCTTCACCCAGTCCAGCACCGCGTCCTCCCCCTTCAGGAGATGGAGGTACGTGGTCTCCCAGACGTCCGCCTCGCAGCCGAGGGACGTGAGGGCCTCGTGGTACTCGGCGGGGGTGCGGACCGCGTCCTGGTGGCGCAGGGTGCCGGCGAGCCGGGGATCGGCCCCGGCCAGTTCGCGCAGGACGCGGTGGCTCGGGGCGTCGTAGTTGCCGGGGACCTGGAAGGCGAAGGTGCCGCCGGGGGCCAGCGCCGCGATCCAGTCGGAGAACCGGTCCGGATGCCCCGGTACCCATTGCAGCGTGGCGTTGCTGATGATCAGGTCGTGGGTCTCGTCCGGGGTCCAGGTGCGGGCGTCGGCCGCCGCGAAGTCGAGGGTTCCGCCGCCCGGCGTCGGCCCGGCGTACGCCTCGGCCCCGGCCAGCATCTCCGGCGCGTTGTCGTACCCGGTGATGTGCGCGGTGGGCCAGCGGTCGGCGAGGGCGACGGTGACCGTGCCGGGGCCGCAGCCCAGGTCGGCGATCCGGGGCCGCTCGGCGGGGAGGTCCGGCACATGGGCCAGCAGATCGGCGAAGGGGCGGGCGCGGAGCCCGGCGTGCCGCAGGTACTGGACGGGGTCCCACACGGGGCTGGTCATGGTGGGGTCTCCTCGGGCGGGCGCGGGGGCTGGGGGGGCGTGAGGCTTGGGGGGCGGGGAGCGTGAGGGGCGTGGGGGGGGCTTTCCGCTTCCCCAAGGGACGATTCCCACAGTGGACCCGAAAGTATCTTGATGTCAAGAGACTTCATGTCGACACAACCACTACACTGATCGTCATGGAGGACGAGGTCGATCGGCTGGTCGCAGCGTGGCGCCGGGAGCGTCCGGACCTCGATGTGGAGCCGCTGGAAGTGCTCAGCCGGGTGAGCAGGCTCGCCCGGCATCTGGACCGCGCGCGCCGGCTGGCCTTCGCCGAGCACAGCCTGGAGCCCTGGGAGTTCGACGTGCTCACCGCGCTGCGCCGCGCGGGCACCCCGTACCAGCTCTCCCCCGGTCAGCTCCTCACCCAGACGCTGGTCACCTCCGGGACGATGACCAACCGGATCGACCGGCTCGCCAAGAAGGGCCTGGTCGAACGGCTGCCCGACCCCAGCGACCGCCGGGGCGTCCTGGTCCGGCTCACCGACGAGGGGCGCGACCGCGCCGACCAGGCCCTCGCCGGACTGCTCGACCAGGAGCGGGCGATCCTCGCGGAGCTGTCCCGCGCCCAGCGCGGCGAACTCGCGGCGCTGCTACGCCAGTTGACCGCCCCGTTCGACAACATCCCCGGTTAGGTCCACCGGCCCCACCCCGGCCCGCCGGGCGAGGGCCACCGCCGCCAGCGTCGAGTGGACCCCCAGCTTGCCCAGCACGTTCTGCATATGGGTGCGGACCGTGTGCGGCGAGAGGAACAGCCGCTCCGCCACCGCCTTGCGGCCCAGCCCCGCCACCATGCAGCGCAGCACCTCCCGCTCACGCGGAGTGAGCGATTCCACCAGGCGTTCACTCTCCGTACGGTGCTTGCGGGCCGCCGTCAGCTCCCGCAGCACCCCGGTCAGCAGCGCGGGCGGCAGATGCGTCTCGTCGCGCAGCACCCCCCGGATCACCGTCAGCAGCCGGGACAGCGAGCAGTCCTTCGCCACCCAGCCGGACGCCCCGGCTTGGAGCGCGAGCGCCGCCCGCCGCGGATCGTCCTTCTCGGCGAGAACCACGATCCGGACGCCGGGCTGCGCCGAACGGACCCCCGCGACCAGCGAGATCCCGTCGACCAGCCCGTCCTCGCCGACCTCCTGCACCGCCGGGCGTATCCCGGGCGGGGCGACGCCGAGATCGGCGTCCACCAGCAGCACGTCGTACCGGCGGCCCTCGGCCACCGCGCGCTCCAGGCTGCGCAGCGCCGCCGGGCCGCTCCCGGCCGCGGAGACATCCACGTCGGGCTCGGCCGCGAGCGCCGCGGCGAGCGACTCGGCGAAGATTCGATGGTCGTCGACGACCAGTACTCGGATGCGAACCACTGACAACCCCCACTGGTCCGGAGTACGACGACCGACGCGGGTACGACGCCCGGAGAGATGTCAGAGCCGCATGGCCGCCGCCGTGCAGAGACTGCTACCCCCCGATCGGGCGTCGTACCCGACTTTGGTCTCGCCCCCTGATCCGCGCCGGCCCCCACCGGCACTGTTCTCCAGGGTACGGGCGGGCGCGGGCCGCGGAAGGCTCTTTGCGGAAGCGGACGCCGATTTGCGGAAACGGACGCGTGTTCGCGCGACAGCGGACGTCCGTTCGCGGCAACGGACGTCCGTTCGTGGCGGACGACGACTGTGCGCGGCAGCCGACGGCTGTGCGCCGCAGCCGACGGCTGTGCGCGGCGGACGACGAGTGCGCGCAGCAGACGACTATTCGCAGCGGCCCGCGCGGGTGCGCGCCTATCGTGTGGCGCATGTTTCGTCTTGTTGCGGAAGTCGACCCGGCCCGGCGGGCCCAGCTCGGGGCGGGGCTGCGCGCCGCCAACACCGCGGCCTCGCCCGCGCTGCGCGCCCTGCGCGCCACCGGCCGGGACCGGGAGGCTCCGCTCCAGGTGTGGGCGCTGGACGACACAGGCGCCCTCGCGGGCGGGCTGGCCGGGCACACCTGGGCGGGCTGGCTGCATGTGTCGACGCTGTGGGTGGACGAGCGGGTGCGCGGCGCGGGGCTCGGCGGGGCGCTGCTGGCGGAGGCCGAGCGGATCGCGCGCGCGGAACGGGGGTGCCGGGCGGTGCGGCTGGAGACCTGGGACTTCCAGGCGCCGGAGTTCTATCGGAAGCGGGGGTACGAGGTGGTGTGCGTGATCCCCGACTATCCGGCGGGGGTCACGGAGTACACGCTGACGAAGAGGTTGTAGGGGTGGTACGGGTGGAGGTCGGGGGCGCTACCGGGTGACCCTTCGCGCCCCCTCCCCCGGGACCGCCTCGAACGTTCTCGGGGCCGTGAAGCCCGCCGCCGCGAAGGCCGCCTCCACCGCCTTGGTGACGAGGTCGGTGTCGGTCGCCTCGGCCAGGACGATCGCCGAGCCGCCGAAGCCGCCGCCGGTCATCCGGGCGCCGAGGGCACCGGCCGCCACGGCGGTGTCCACCACCGTGTCCAGTTCGGGGCAGGAGACGCGGAAGTCGTCACGGAGGGAGGCGTGGCCCTCGGTGAGGACGGGGCCGATCTCGCGGGTGCGGCCCGCTTCGAGCAGGGCGACCACGCGTTCGACGCGCTGGTCCTCGGTGACGACGTGCCGTACCAGCCGGCGTACCTCCGCCTCGTCGCCGAGCGTGGCGAGGGCCTCGTCCAGGCCGTCGTACGGGATGTCCCGGAGGGCGTCGACGCCCAGCAGGGCGGCGCCCTTCTCGCAGCCCGCGCGGCGCTTGCCGTACTCGCCGTCGCTGTGGGTGTGCCGGACGCGGGTGTCGACGACCAGCAGGCGCAGGCCCTCGGCGGCGAGGTCGAGGGGGATCTGCCGGGTGGAGAGATCGCGGGTGTCGAGGAACAGGGCGTGTCCGGCCTCGCAGCAGGCGGACGCGGTCTGGTCCATGATCCCGGTGGGGGCGCCGACATAGACGTTCTCGGCGCGCTGGCACAGCCGGGCCAGCTTCCAGCGCGGGATGCCGAGGGCGTGGAGGTCGCTGAGGGCGAGGGCGACGACGACTTCGAGGGCCGCCGAAGAGGAGAGCCCGGCGCCGGTGGGGACCGTCGAGGCGAGATGGATGTCGGCGCCGGTCACCGGGTGCCCGGCCTCGCGCAGCGCCCAGACGACCCCGGCGGGGTACGCGGTCCAGTCGCGGTCGGTGCCGGGGGCGAGGGTGTCGAGGTCCAACTCGGTGACGCCCGCGTCGAGGTCGGCGGAGTGCAGCCGGAGCCGGCCGTCGGTGCGGCGGGCGACGGCGGCGACGGTGCTGTGCGGCAGCGCGAAGGGCATCACGAAGCCGTCGTTGTAGTCGGTGTGCTCGCCGATGAGGTTGACGCGGCCGGGGGCGGCCCAGACGCCGTCCGGTTCGGTGCCGTAGAGGGCGCGGAAGTCGTCGGCGACCTGTGCGGTGGGCGCTGTGGACACGTCAGCGCTCCCCGGCGATCTGCTGGGCGAACCGCCAGGCGTCGGTGACGATGTCGGCGAGGCCGGGGCGGGAGGGGTGCCAGCCGAGCCGTTCGCGGGCGGTGGCGGCGGAGGCGACCAGGACGGCCGGGTCGCCGCCGCGGCGCGGGGCCGCGGTCTCCGGGATCGGGTGGCCGGTGACCTGCCGGACGGTCTCGATCACCTCGCGGACGGAGAAGCCCGCGCCGTTGCCGAGGTTGCAGATGAGGTGCTCGCCGGGGCGGGCGGCGGTGAGGGCGAGGAGATGGGCCTCGGCCAGGTCGGCGACATGGATGTAGTCGCGGACGCAGGTGCCGTCGGGGGTGGGGTAGTCGTCGCCGTAGACGGAGACGGAGGGGCGGCGGCCCTGGGCGACCTGGAGGACGAGGGGGATGAGGTGCGACTCGGGGTCGTGGCGCTCGCCGTGGCTGCCGTACGCGCCCGCGACATTGAAGTAGCGCAGGGAGACCGCCGCCAGGCCGTGGGCGGTGGCCTCGCCGGTGATCATGTGGTCGACGGCGAGCTTGGTGGCGCCGTAGGGGTTGGTGGGGCGGGTGGGGGCGGACTCGGGGATGGGGATCTGCTCGGGTTCGCCGTAGGTGGCGGCGGTGGAGGAGAAGACGAGGGTGGAGACGCCGCTGTCGCGCATGGCGGCGAGCAGGGCCATGGTGCCGCCGACGTTGTTGTCCCAGTACTTCTCGGGCCGGGCGACGGACTCGCCGACCTGGGAGAACGCGGCGAAGTGCAGCACGGCCGAGTAGGTGTGATCGATCCACTTGGCGGCGTCGCGCAGGTCCCCCTCGATGAAGGCGGCGCCCGCGGGGACGCCCTCGCGGAAGCCGGTGGAGAGGTTGTCGAGGACGGTGACCTCGTGCCCGGCCTCCAGCAGATGCTGGGCGACCACGCTCCCGACGTACCCCGCCCCGCCCGTCACCAGGTACTTCAGGTGCTTCATGAACTCGCTACCTCTCGCAGTCGCTGGGCCGCGCGCTCCGGCGGCACATCGTTGATGAACACGCTCATACCGGATTCGGAGCCCGCGAGGTACTTCAGCTTGCCGGACGTCCGGCGGATGGTGAAAAGTTCCAGATGCAGCGCGAAGTCGTCACGGCTGACGCCCTCGACGTCCGCCGGCGGCCCGAACGGGGCCTGGTGCCAGGCCGCGATGTAGGGCGTCGGCGGCTCGCCGTCCCCGAAGATCCGGTCGAACCGCCGCAAGAGTTCCAGATAGAGCTGGGGGAACTCTGTGCGCGCGGCCTCGTCCAGGGCGAGCAGATCGGGCACCCGGCGGCGCGGGTACAGGTGGACCTCGTACGGCCAGTGGGCGGCGTACGGGACGAAGGCCACCCAGTGTTCACCCGTGAGGACTACCCGCTCGGCGGCGAGTTCACGGGCGAGGACGGCGTCGAAGAGGTTCTCGCCGCCGCTCGCCCGGCGGTGCGCGGCGGCCTGACGCAGCATCGAGCCGGTGCGGGGGGTGACAAAGGGGTAGGCGTAGATCTGGCCGTGCGGGTGCTGGAGGGTGACGCCGATCTCGGCGCCGCGGTTCTCGAAGCAGAACACCTGCCGGACGGAGGGGAGCTGGGACAGCTCGGCGGTGCGGTCGGTCCACGCCTCCAGGACCAGCCTGGCCTGCTCCCCGCTCAGCGCGGCGAAGGAACTGTCGTGCGCGGAGGTGAAGCAGACCACCTCGCAGCGCCCGGAGTCCCCGGCGAGCGAGGGGAACCGGTTCTGGAAGACGGCCACGTCGTACGACGCGTCCGGGATCTCGGTGAGCCGGTCGCCCCGGGTGGGGCAGAGGGGGCACTGGTCGGGGGGCGGGTGGTAGGTACGGCCCTGGCGGTGCGAGGCGATGGCGACGGCGTCGCCGAGGAGGGGGTCGCGGCGGACCTCGGAGGAGGTGACCGTCGGTTCCAGGGGGCGCCGGTCGGGGGCGTCGCGCACGGTGGCGTCGCCGAGGTCGTAGTAGATCAGCTCACGACCGTCGGCCAGCCGGGTCGAGGTCTTCTTCACGGACGGGCTCCCCTTGCGCTCCTCGGCCAGCCGACGGGCGGGGCCCTGGGACGCCCTGCCCGCCGACTGCTTCCACCGAGGTCACTTCACCACAATCAAACAAAGAACACCATGAGGTGTGTTGATTTTGTTGGGGAAGAGGTTCGCTGGGTGGGGCGGGGCTCAGCCGCGCAGTTTGTCCGCCTGGGCGGTGATGAGGGCGGTGGGGAAGGGGGCGTCCTTGCCGGAGTCGACCGCGGCGGCGTTGACCAGGGTGTAGTGGGCGAGGGTGGCTCCGTCGCGGAAGACGAGGCCCTTCCAGGGGGCGTCGACGCCCTCGACCGGGCTGATGACGGTGAACGCGACGGCCTCGTCACCGGCGTCGGGGGCGGTGTCCGCGGTGACCCCGGTGGCGGTCAGCGTCTCTCCGCCGACGGTCCACTCGAAGCCGTCCGTGCAGGCGGTGACGGCGTCGCCGAGCGTCTTCAGCGCGGCTGCGGCGTCGGCGGCGGAGGGGTAGGAGGCGAGGGTGACCATGCCGGTGTTGATGTTCAGATAGTCGGAGGCATCGGCGGCGCCTCCGGTGAACCGGCGGTGGGTGGTGGCGTCCGCCGTGCCGAGGGTGGCTCCGGCGATGGTGCGGCCGACGGGGGCGCAGTCCTCGCCGGTGACCTTCGCGGCCTCGGCGGCGGAGACGTCCGACTCCGGTGCCTCAGCGACCGTGTAGTTGTCGAGGTCGGCCTCGGTGAGGGAGGCCGTCTCCAACTGGGCGGGGGTGAGGGGGGTTGCCTCTTCGACGGCGGCGGGCTTGGCGGTGGCGGTGGCGGTGGCCGTGCCGTCCCCGCTCTTCTCCTCGGCATCACCGGAACCGGAGCCGCCGCAGGCGGTGAGGAGGGTGAGGGAGAGGAGGGCGGTGGCGGCGAGGGTGGTGCGGGGGTGGCGGTGGCGTATGCCGGGTCTGTGCATGGGGTGCGGTGTTCGCTTTCTCTGTGGTGCGGGGGTGGCTGACGTGGCGTCAGCCGGGATTTTACTGGGCCGGCTTGGCGAGTTGGGCGGCGATGAGGGTAGGGGGGACGGCGAAATCCAACCTCCCCTACGAGGCGCTACCGATCCCAGCGCGCCCGGAATACAATTCCGTCCTTGATTTCTTCCAGATTTGGTGACTCCTGCATCAGAGGACTCGGCTCGACAGCCGAAATGAAGACCTCGGCCCAGAATACGTAACCTGCAATGACATAATCCTCGGGGTGTTGCGCAGAGATCCTGAAGAGTTTCGCCTCCAACCATTGCCCACCAACTCTCCGTTCCTCGGATCGCAACGCTTCGGGTCCTGCGCCTGAAATCACCAGACCCGAATAGCGGTCAGCCAGCGAAATCCTGGAGACATCCTGAAACAGGACGTCAAAAACCCGCGGGTTCTCTCCGTCGTCACCCCCCAGGAATCCACGGAGGAGGACCTGGCTGTGTCCCACCGCTATGGCCCACGGCCTGAAGTCTCCCTCCAGCTCGAGGGGCAGATCGCCGGTCACCAATTGATACGCCATGAACACTTCTCCTACTCGACGGCCGTGCCGCTGCCGGCCAGGGGGCTCTTCGGCAGCGGGCTCCTCGTTCTTCGCGCCGCCACCGCGTCACCGGATCCTGAGCCGCACCGACGGTGACGACGAGGGCGGTGCGCTGGGCTACCAGGTGTCGAGTTCCTTCTACGGACCCCGCTCCACCCCGTTCTCCGAAGCCCGCCCAGCCGTCGGGTGGAACGGGCCCGCGTGGTCCAGCAGGCCGGTGCGGGCGGCCAGGGCGGCGGCCTCCAGGCGGGAGCCGACGCCGAGTTTCATCAGGACGCGCTGGACATGGGTGCGGGCGGTCGACGGGGCGATGCCCATGCCGGCCGCGATCAGCCGGGTGTCCTCGCCGTCGGCGACCCGGACCAGGACCTCGACCTCGCGCGGGGTGAGCATCCGCAGCAGGCGGCGGCCCTCGTCGTCGGGCTGGGCGGCGGGGTTCAGCAGTTCGCTGAACGCCCCCTGGAGCAGTTGCGGGGCCACCGCCGCCTCCCCGGCGCGGGCCTTCATGATGGCGCGCTCCACGCCCTCTATCCGTTCGTCGTGCCGTACATAGCCGGAGGCGCCAGCCGCGAAGGCCGCCGCGATGCCGCGCGGGCTCGGCACCGGTCCGAGGACCAGCACCGCCACCTGCGGACGCTCCCGCTTGATCTTCGCCACCGGGTCGAAGGTGCCCGGCTCGGCCGGTGTCGCCGTCCCCAGCAGGCACACCTCCGGCGCCCGCGCGATCACCAGTTCCGCCGCGCCCGCGGCGGGTGCCGCCGCGGCGAGCACCCGGTGCCCGCGCAACTTCAGTGCCGAGGCCAGTGCCTCGGCCAGCAGGCGGTGGTCGTCGACCACCATCAGCCGCACTCCCATCGAGAACCCCCCAGTCCCCCCAGTCCCCCCATGGATGCCCACTACGGGTCGTCATCGCTCCCCATGATCGGAGCCCGTGACACCGGGCCCGGGACACCCCTGCTCCTCATGCCCCCGGAAGCTACACGCTTGTTCGACATTGCGCTTCCCCTACCGGAGAGATGTGCCCCGGATCGCTGAAAATCCTCGCATTCGAGGGGGTTGGGCGATACGTGCAGCGGGCCGCCCCTGAGCTGGGGCGGCGTGGAGGGAGGGGTGGGGGGAGGAGTGGAGGGAGGGCGGGCGGGGGCAGGGGGAGGTGAGCGGGGGTGGGTGGGGGCGCGGGTGTGGCGCGCGGTGGGGAGTTCGCGCCGATGCCGGGGGTTCGGCGTCCACCCGGCGACTCCGCCCGGTCCGCCCCCGGCGGGGCCCGGCCCGCCCGCGTCCCCGGCGGGGCCCGGCTACTTCGCGCCGAACCCCAACGCCGTGAAGACCTCCTCGTCCGCCGAGTACGGCCTGCTGATCAGCTTCTTGCCGAGGAACAGGCGTCCGTCGGTGTAGCGCAGTTCCGCCGACGCCGGGACCATCCGGCTGATCGCGTCCCGTACCGACTGGCTGTCCGGGGTCTCCAGGAGGGTGGTCTGCTTCAGCGTGCCGCCGTTCACCGAGACGATCTGGTCGCCCCCGTCGTACGGCCCCTCCTTGTAGGCGAGGAGGTCGCCGCCGTCCATGCGCACCGGGAAGATCGTGTACTCGTCCCCGGCGTCGATACGGTCGCCGGTCGTCTTGCCGGTCTCCAGGGAGAACGCCACGATCTCGTTGGTCCGGCCGTAGTCGCCGCCGGTGTCGTGCTCCTCGGTCGGCACCCACAGTCTGCCGTTGCCGACCACGATCCCGTCGCAGCCGTCGGTGCGGCTGATCTCGCAGCGGTGGCTGTACTCCCCGTCCTTCAGGGCGATCTTGTAGAGCAGTTTGCCGGTGTCGTCGAGGGAGAAGACGTCGGAGGCGCCGGAGGCGGTGATGTCGGCCGAGTCCACGCCGAACACCACCGGCTTGGTGGAGATCACCTTGATGTTCTCCAGCCCGGCCGGGACCTGGTAGCCCCAGGTGACCGCACCCGTCTTCGGGTCGATCACCTGGACCTCGAACTTCTCGCTGCCGTACTCGCCGCACTTGTGGACCGCGACCAACTGCTCCCCGCCCGCGTAGCCGACGTCCGCGCAGTTGCTGACCTTCGGCTGCCACAGCACCTTGCCGCTGGTGAGGTCGAAGGCCGCGCCGCCCGTGAAGCCGCCGCCGACCGCGACCGTGGAGCCGCTGATGCTGGCCTCCGCGAACTCCACCTCGGCGTCATTGATGGTGACGCTCTTGCTCCACAGCTTCTTGCCGCTGCCGACATTGAACGCGGTGATCTGCGTGCACGACTCGTGGTCGCCCTCGCTGTTGCGCTTACGGGTCTCCGAGAGCACCACGCTCGTCCCGTCCCCGGCAACCTGCCGGGCGAACCCGCAGGTCTGGCCGGTGAGCGGCAGGGTCCAGCGCTCGTCGCCGGTGTCCGGGTCGTACCCGACGACCTCGTTCACCCCGCTCTTGGCGTACACCGAGTCCGTCAGCCAGGAACCGGCCACGCTGTCGATCTGGTCGCCCTTCACGGCCGGGGCGGGGATCTGGAAGAGCAGTTCGGCGGCCGGGTCTGAGGGCACGGGCTCGGAGCCCTTCGGGATGCCCCCGCCCTCGTCGCCCTTGTCGCTCTTGTCGCCCTTGTCTTTCTTGCCGCCGTTCGCTCCGCCGGAGGCGGCCGTGTCGTTCCCGCCGTCGCCGCTGGACTGGGAATACCAGACCCCGCCGCCGATGATCAGGGCGATCGCGACGACCGCCGAGACGATGATCGCGACCTGGGCGTTGATCTTCCGGCCGCCACCGGGGCCCTGGCCCGGCGGCGCCGGGTGGAGCGGCACGGTCGTCGGCTGCGGGTAGCCGTACCCGGGGGGCGGCGGCTGGGAGCCGTACGGGTTCGGGGTCGGGTTCGGGTTCGGGGTGGTGTTCGGGGGTGGCTGGTGGCCGGGGTAGCCGTAGCCGGGGTAGCCGTAGCCCGGTTGCTGGGGCGGGGGTGACGGGTAGCCGTAGCCGGGCTGGGGGGGCTGGGGTGGGCCGAAGCCTCCGCCGGGCTGGGGCGGCGGCTCGTTGGGGGGCTGCTGCGGCGGGGGCGGTGGTGGCTGGGTCATCGCGGAGTACCTCGGAACTGGGGAGCGAGCGGAAGGAGAGGCGGGCGGGGACGGGAAGGGCCATACGGTCCGTACGGCCGTACCGCGGCGGCTACTCGCCGTACGCCAGCATCAGCTTCTCCTTGGCGTCGTCGCTGCCGGTCAGCCTGGTCGCGGAGAGGTAGAAGCGGCCGTCCGCCCAGGCCATGTCCCGGGAGAAGAAGCCCGCCTCGACCTCGGCGGCACCGCTCGGGTTCTGGAGCAGCGTGACCGGTTCGCGGTCGTTCCCGGCGATCGGGATGGACACCACCCGGCCGCCCCCGTCGTAGGACGCCCCGACATAGGCGATCAGCTCGCCGTCCTCGATCCGCAGCGGCTGCATCGACCGGTCCGTCGGGGACTCGACCCGCCACTTCTCCTTGCCGTCGGCGAGGCCGATGGCGACGATCTCATTGGCGCCGGTCACGGCCTCGGTCGGCAGATAGAGGGTGTCGGCGTCGGCGGCGACGCCCTGGCAGCCGGTCAGATTGCGCTGGAGGATGGCCCAGTCGCACTCGGGGGCGAAGGTCTCGTCCAGGAGGACCTGGGAGGTGACGGCTCCGTCCGCGCCGAGGACCGAGATGTTCCACTGGTCCTTCTCGTCATGGGTGCTGTAGACCACCAGCGGGTCCACGGAGTAGGTGCGGGCCACCTGCCAGCCGTTGTCGAACCTCTGGGTCCACTTGGCCTTGCCGGTGCGCGGGTCCAGCTCCCGCATCTCGTCGTGCTCGTTCTCGGTCCCGGCGCCGCAGGAGGCGACCTGGAGGAGCCGTCCGCCGCTGCCCGCGAACCCGGAGGGGAAGCAGGTCTCGTCGTAGCGCTTGGCGTCGAAGAGCTTCTTGCCGGTGGTGATGTCGAACGCCGTCCCGGACTGGGAGCGGCCCACCATCAGGGTGTCGCCCGCCACCGAGAGTTCCACACTGAGCGTGGAGTCGAACAGGGCGCCGTCCGGGATCTCGCCCTTCCAGCCCTTCGCGCCGGTGGCCAGGTCGATCTCCTGGAGCTGGTTGCACTTGGCGCGGTCGGTGGAGCCGCTCATATAGGCGACGACGATGGTGTCGTCGGCCGTTTTCTCCGGGGTGACCGCGCAGATCGGCTGCGGGAAGGCGATCGGGTCCCAGGCGGGGGTGCCGTCACCCACGGCGTAGGCGAAGACCTGCTTGTACGCCGCCTTCACCGCCGCCGTGTCGGTGATCCACATCCCGGGGGCGTCGGCGCCGTCACCGGGCGCGTCCGGGGCCTCCTTGTACCAGAGGACCCGGGCGTCACCGTCCTCGCGGCCCTCGTTGAGGTTGTCCGGGTCGGGGCCCGCCTCGCCGTCACCGTCGCCGTCACCCGGGTTGACCGGGTCGTCGGAGGCGGTCGGGCCGGTGTCCCCGCTCTTCTCGGCGACGGGCTCCTTGCCGCCGTCGTCACCCCGGGTGACCGCGAAGACGGTCCCGCCGACCACCAGCAGGACGGCCACGGCCGCGCCGATGATCATCGCGGGCTTGCCCCGGAAGGGGCCTCGGGGGCCGGGGGGTCCGGGGGGCGGTGGGGTGGGCATGCCGGGGGCTCCGCCGGGGGTGCCGGGGTGGGCGCCGGGGGCTCCGGGGTGGGCGCCGGGAGGGCCGGCCGGGTAGCCGTAGCCGGGCTGCGGGTAGCCGTAGCCGGGGGTGGTGTAGGGGCCGGGGGGCGCGTAGGGGCCCGGGGTGGCGTAGGGGCCGGAGGGGCCGGGGGTGGTGCCGGAGGGGTGTGGGGGCTGCGGGGGCTGCTGGGGGTAGCCGTAGCCGGGTGGGGGCTGGGGCGGGGTCTGCGGGGGCTGCCGAGGTGGCGGTGGGGTCTGCGGGGCGGGCTGCGGGGGGCCGAAAACGCCCCCGGGGGGCGGCGGCTGCTGTGGCGGCTGGTCCTGCGGTGCTCCGAAACCGCCCTGCGGCGGCGGCTGATTGGGCGGCTGAGCCATCAGCGTGTTCCCCCTGTTATTGCTGACCTTTTTGGCCACGCCCCGAGGCTCACGAGGGGCCCGGACGTGCGCTCATACAGTTCTCAGACCGGCCCTTTCTATCACCCGGGACGGACATCACAACGGCCCGGCGTCCCCCCTGTTCCCAAGGGAGCACCGGGCCGTGATGGGCCCGTTACGCGTCTTCACGCCCCCTTCACGAGGTGGGTGCCGCGCTCCGGATTCCGCCGGACTCCGCCGGATATCGCTACGCGTCCTCCGCGAGTTCCAGCCATCGCAGCTCCAGTTCGTCGCGCTCGCCGCTCAACGCGCGCAGCTCGGCGTCGAGTTCGGCGACCTTCGCGAAGTCCGTGGCGTGGGCGGCGATCCGGTCGTGCAGGGTGGTCTCCTGCTGGGAGATCCGGTCCAGCCTGCGTTCGATCTTCTGGAGTTCCTTCTTGGCGGCCCGCTGGTCGGCGGCGCTCTTCTCGACGGGGGCGTTCTTCCCGGCGGGGGCCTTGCTGTCGGCGGCGGTGGTGGTGGCGGGCCGGGTGGTGGCGGCGGCCGTCTCCTCCATCCGGCGCCTGCGCTCCAGATACTCGTCGATCCCGCGCGGCAGCATCCGCAGGGCGCGGTCGCCGAGGAGGGCGTAGACGTTGTCGGTGGTGCGCTCCACGAAGAACCGGTCGTGGGAGATGACGATCATCGAGCCGGGCCAGCCGTCGAGGACGTCCTCCAACTGGGTGAGGGTCTCGATGTCGAGGTCGTTGGTGGGCTCGTCGAGGAAGAGGACGTTGGGCTCGTCCATCAGGAGGCGCAGGAGCTGGAGGCGGCGGCGCTCACCGCCGCTGAGGTCGCCGACCGGCGTCCACTGCTTCTCCTTGCTGAAGCCGAAGGTCTCGCAGAGCTGTCCGGCGGTCAGCTCCCGGCCCTTGCCGAGGTCGACCCGCTCGCGCACCTGCTGGACGGCCTCCAGGACCCGCAGGGCGGGGTCGAGTTCGGCGACCTCCTGGGAGAGATAGGCCAGCTTGACGGTCTTGCCGACGGCGATCCGCCCGGCGGCGGGCTGCGTCTCGCCGGCGCTGCGGGCGGCGTCCGCGAGGGCGCGCAGCAGCGAGGTCTTCCCGGCGCCGTTCACCCCGACCAGGCCGATCCGGTCACCCGGGCCGAGCTGCCAGGTGACGTGCTCGATCAGCACCTTGGGCCCGGCCTGGACGCTGATGTCCTCCAGGTCGAACACCGTCTTGCCGAGCCGCGAGGACGCGAACCTCATCAGCTCGCTGCTGTCCCGGGGCGGCGGGACGTCCTTGATCAGCTCATTGGCGGCCTCGACGCGGAAGCGGGGCTTGGAGGTGCGGGCGGGGGCGCCGCGGCGCAGCCAGGCCAGTTCCTTGCGGACCAGATTCTGCCGCTTGACCTCCTCGGTGGCGGCGATGCGCTCGCGCTCGGCGCGGGCGAAGACATAGTCGGAGTAGCCGCCCTCGTACTCGTGGACCGTGCCGCGCTGGACGTCCCACATGCGGGTGCAGACCTGGTCCAGGAACCAGCGGTCGTGGGTGACGCAGACCAGGGCGGCGCGGCGCTCGCGCAGATGGCGGGCGAGCCAGGAGATGCCCTCGACGTCGAGATGGTTGGTCGGCTCGTCGAGGACGATCAGGTCCTGTTCCTCGATGAGCAGCTTGGCGAGCGCGATGCGGCGCCGCTCACCGCCGGAGAGGGGGGCGATGACGGTGTCCAGGCCCTTGGGGAAGCCGGGCAGGTCGAGACCGCCGAAGAGGCCGGTGAGGACGTCCCGCACCTTGGCGTTGCCCGCCCACTCGTGGTCGGCCATGTCGCCGATGACCTCGTGGCGGACGGTGGCGGCGGGGTCGAGGGAGTCGTGCTGGGTGAGGACGCCGAGGCGCAGCCCGCCGGAGTGGGTGACCCTGCCGGTGTCGGCCTCCTCCAGCTTGGCCAGCATCCGGATCAGCGTCGTCTTGCCGTCGCCGTTGCGGCCCACCACGCCGATGCGGTCGCCCTCGGAGACGCCGAGGGAGACTCCGTCCAGCAGGGCACGGGTGCCGTACACCTTGCTGACGTTCTCGACATTGACCAGATTGACGGCCATTTCTCTCCTGCTGCGCGGGGATCGGTCAGCCTTCAAGCGTAGGGCCTGGGTGGGGAGGCGCGGCGCGCGAGGGGGTGATCACTCTTTGTGATGATGAGATCGGGGTTTCGGCGGATACCGTGGAGGGGAGGCAGCAGGCTCTCGTCCATGGGAGGAACCATGACCGCCGAACCCGTACAGCACCGGGAACCTGCCGCGAAGTGGCCGGTACCGCCGCAGGACGGCTACACCGTGGACGACCTGTTCACCTTGAAGGATCTCCCGCCGCATACCGAGTTGATCGACGGGAGCTTGGTCTTCGTGAGTCCGCAGCGCTTTTTCCACTTCCTTGTGATCGAGTTGCTCATGAAGGGACTGGGGCTGAGCCTGCCACCGGATCTGATGCTCGTACGGGAGATGGCCGTACGCCTCAATGACCGCAACGCCCCGGAGCCGGACATCGCGGTGGTCGACAGAGCGGCGCTGACCAGTCTCGACCAGAGTCGCTTCGAGGCGCGGGATGTGCTGCTGGCCGTCGAGGTGGTCTCGCCGGAGTCCGAGTCGCGGGACAGCACGACCAAGCCGCTGAAGTACGCCACCGCCGGAATCCCGCATTACTGGCGCGTCGAGCGGGACCCCGTCACGGACCAGCCGATCGCCCATGTCTACCAGCTCGACACGCTGTCCCGGTCGTATGTGCACATGGGTCTCCAGCGTGACCGCATCAAGGTCGCGGAACCCTATGACATCGACCTGGATCTGACGATCACCAAGCCCTGACGCCCTGAGCGCGTTCCCCGCTCACAGCACCGTCGCCCCCGGCGCCGGTGCTGTTGTCGTCCGTACCGTCCGGCAGACCCCCGTCAGTGCCTCGGCGATGCCCGCCGCCGTGGCGGCGTCGCGGGCGAGGAAGGCCGTGGTGGGGCCGGAGCCGGAGACCAGGGCGGTGAGGGCGCCCGCGGCGCGGCCCGTGGCGAGGGTGTCGGCGAGGGCCGGGAAGAGGGAGAGCGCGGCACGCTGGAGATCGTTGGAGACGGTCGCGGCGAGGGCCTCGGGGTCGCCCTTGGCGAGGGCGGTGAGCAGGGCGGGCGAGGCCACCGGCTCGGGGATGCGGCGGCCCTCGGTCGCGGCGAGGCGGTCGAACTCGCGGAACACCGCCGGGGTGGACAGACCCCGGTCGGCCATGGCGAAGACCCAGTGGAAGGTGCCGCCGACCTCCAGGGGGGTGAGCAGTTCGCCCCGCCCGGTGCCCAGGGCCGCCCCGCCGACCAGGCTGAACGGGACGTCGCTGCCCAGTTCGGCGCAGATGTCGAGGAGTTCGGCGCGGGAGGCGCCCGTGCCCCACAGGGCGTCGCAGGCCAGCAGGGCGCCCGCCCCGTCCGCGCTGCCGCCCGCCATGCCCCCGGCGACGGGGATGTCCTTGGCGATGTGGAGATGGACGGCGGGGACGCGGCCGTACCGCTCGGCGAGGGTGATCGCGGCGCGGGCGGCGAGGTTGGTGCGGTCCAGGGGGACCTGGTCGGCGTCGGGGCCCGCACAGGTGACCCGGAGGTCGTCGGCCTCGGTGACCGTGACCTCGTCGTAGAGGCCGACCGCCAGGAAGACGTTGGCGAGGTCGTGGAAGCCGTCGGGGCGGGCCGCGCCCACCGCGAGCTGCACATTGACCTTGGCGGGGACGCGGACCGTCACGCTGGCGCTCACTCTGGCGCTCACTTACCGGGATTCCTTCTGCTCGGCGGCACGGTGCTGCTCGGCGGTCCCGTGCTCGGCGGTCCGGTGCTCGGCGGTCCCGTGCTCGGCGGCACGGTGCTCGGCGGTTCGGTGCTCGGCGATCCGGGCGAACTCCTCGACCGTCAGGGACTCGCCCCGGGCCTGCGGGGAGACCCCGGCCGCGACGAGGGCCGCCTCCGCCGCCGCCGCGGAACCGGCCCAGCCGGACAGCGCGGCCCGCAGCGTCTTGCGGCGCTGGGCGAACGCGGCGTCCACCACCGCGAACACCTCTGTCCGGGTCGCCGATGTCTTCACCGGTTCGGTCCGCCGGGTCAGGGCCACCAGCCCGCTGTCGACGTTCGGCGCGGGCCAGAAGACCGTGCGGCCGATGGCCCCGGCGCGCTTGACGTCCGCGTACCAGTTGGCCTTCACCGAGGGGACGCCGTACACCTTGGAGCCGGGCGGGGCGGCCAGCCGGTCGGCGACCTCGGACTGGACCATGACCAGGGTGCGTTCGAGGCTGGGGAAGGTGTCGAGCATGTGCAGCAGCACCGGGACGGCCACGTTGTAGGGGAGGTTGGCGACCAGGGCGGTGGGGGCGGGGCCCGGCAGGGCGGTGACCCGCATCGCGTCCGAGTGGACGAGGGAGAAGCGGTCGGCCCGCTCCGGCATCCGCGCGGCGATCGTGGCGGGCAGCGCGGCGGCGAGGACGTCGTCGATCTCGACGGCCGTGACCCGGTCGGCGACCTCCAGCAGCGCCAGGGTCAGCGACCCGAGCCCCGGTCCGACCTCCACCACCACGTCCTCGGGCCGCACCTCGGCGGTGCGGACGATACGGCGGACCGTGTTGGCGTCGATGACGAAGTTCTGGCCGCGCTGCTTGGTGGGCCGGACGCCGAGCGCCGCCGCGAGTTCACGGACGTCGGCGGGGCCCAGCAGGGCGTCGGGGGTGGGGGTGGTGCTCACCGCACCAGGGTACGGGGGTTCCGAGGGGGCGGGATGAGGGCGGGGGTGGGGGGTGGTTGTGTGGCGGGTGTGTGGGTGGGTGAGGGCTGGTTGTGAGGCGGGTGCGGGTGGGTGAGGGCTGGTCGCGACCACGCGGCGGAGCCGCGGATCGAGGGAGCCCCGCGCCCCTGGAAAGCCCCCCGCGGCTCAGCCGCCCAACTGGGTGCCGCAGTGGGGCCATGGGCTTGCGCCCCGCTGGATGTACAGCTTCTTCGCGCGCAGGGTCTGTTCCGCGGCGGGGGCGTCCTGGGGGCGGCCGGTGCCGCCGAGACCCTGCCAGGTCTGGGTGTCGAACTGGTACAGCCCGCCGTACGTCCCGGACGGGTCGACCGCGCCGGGACGGCCGCCGGACTCGCAGACGGCGAGCGCCCGCCAGTCGAGGTGGTCGGCGCCCCGGACCGACACCGGCATCGGCCTGGTCCCCACCCGCACCACCCGCTCGCGCGGCGCGCGCACCACCTCGGAGCCGGTAAGGCGCGGCTTCTGCCGCACCCCGTTGACGGTCCGCACGGCGTAGACGACCCGGCGCAGGCCCGGCTGCCCGGCCTGCTCGATCACCTCCTGGCCCCGGAACAGCGCCGGGTCCGCGGTCCGCCGGACCGCGAACGGGATCTCCTCCTCGGCCACCTCCCGCGACCCGGTGATCCGCAGCACGGTGACACTCTGCCCGTCGCGCGGGAAGCTGCCCGGGGCCACCGAGAGGGCGTCCTCGCCGCGCAGGGTGATCCCGGCGGCGGCCACCGCCTCGCCGACGGTCGCCGCGTTGGTGCGGACGGTCCGGGCGCGGCCGTCGGCCATGACGGTGACCGCGCGTTCGGTGCGGATGTCCAGCGCGAGTCCGGCGCGGGGGATGGCCCGGGAGCGCGCGGCGGAGAGATACGCGCCCTCCGCGCGGATCCCGAGCTGCCCCAGGGCCTCGCCGACCGTGCGCCCGGTCGTCCACACCTCGTGGCGGCGGCCGTCGAGGGTGAGCCGGATCGGGCGGCCGTGGCGGACGGCGATCTCGTCGCCGCTGGTCAGATGGGTGCCGGGGGCCGGGGTCACCCGGTCGTGGGGGCCGATCTCGACGCCCTGGTCGGCGAGGAGTTCGGTGACGTCGGCGGCGAAGGTGTGCAGCTCGCGGGGGTGTCCGTCGACGGTCAGCTCGACCGCCTTGTCCTGGGCGACGAACGCGGTGGTGCCCCCGGCGAGGAAGGCCATGACCAGCGCGCGGGGCAGCAGTCGCCGGACGGTGCCCTCGGCGGTGCCGGGACCGCCGGTGCTTTCAGCGCCGGTCCGTGTCCGGCGGCGGTGGGCCGCCGATCGCCGGGGACCCGCCGTCCCCGGCTGCTGCGGGAAGGGCGGGACCGAGGGGGCGGCGGCGTGGCCGTCCGGCTCGGCGTCCCCGTAGGGGTGGGGGTGGGGGTACGGGTCGGTGTACGGGTTCGCGTACTCGTACTGCTGGCTGCTCACGCCGACACGCTCCTGGGGCCTGGGCGTTCCTGCCCTCGGGGCCGGACGGGTCCGGCTCGGGCCCCCAGAACGTAGCGGAGCGACCGTCACTCTCCAAAGCGGCGCGGCTACGCCCCGTGTCCTCAGTAGGCGAAGGCGCGGGCGGTGTTGGCGGCGAGGGCGGTCGCCAGCTCGTCCTCCCCGACGCCCCGCACGGCGGCCATCGCGCGGACCGTGACCGGAATGAGATAGGGGGCGTTGGGCCGTCCGCGGTACGGGGCCGGGGTCAGGAAGGGGGCGTCGGTCTCCACCAGCAGCAGCTCCGGCGGGGCGACGGCGACCGCGTCGCGCAGGTTCTGGGCGTTCTTGAAGGTGACGGTCCCGGCGAAGGACATGAAGTAGCCCGCGCGGGCGCAGATCTCGGCCATCGCGGCGTCGCCGGAGTAGCAGTGGAAGACGGTCCGCTCGGGGGCGCCCTCCTCCTTGAGGATGCGCAGGACGTCGGCGTGGGCGTCGCGGTCGTGGATGACGAGGGCCTTGCCGTGGCGCTTGGCGATCTCGATGTGGGCGCGGAACGAGCGCTCCTGGGCCTCCTTGCCCTCCGGCCCGGTGCGGAAGTGGTCGAGGCCGGTCTCGCCGACCGCCTTGACCGCGTCCAGCGCGGCGAGCCGGTCGATCTCGGTGAGCGCGTCGTCGAGGGCGGTGTCGCCGCCGGGGGTGCGGGCGCCCTGCCGGGACCAGCCGTCGGGGTCGCCGTGCACGATCCGGGGTGCCTCGTTGGGGTGGAGGGCGACGGCGGCGTGGATGTCGTCGTACGCCGCGGCGGTCTCGGCGGCCCAGCGGGAGCCCTTGAGGTCGCAGCCGACCTGGACGAGCGTCGTGACGCCGACCGACGCGGCGGCGGCGAGGGCCTCCTCGACCGTGCCCGACTGCATGTCGAGGTGGGTGTGCGAGTCGGCGACCGGGACGCGCAGCGGCTGCGGGGGCGGCGGGGCGGCGTCCTCACCGGGAGCGCGGGAGGCGCGCGGGGCACGGGAGGTACGCGATGCGCGGGAGGTGCGGGATCCGCGGGATGAGGCTCCGGAGGCGTTCGAAGACATGTCCCGATCCTACGAAAGCGCCGGGCCGGGCCGGGACGAGTGGGGACCGGTGGGGATGGGTCGGGGATGGGCGCGGGCAGCCGTCGGGCCCGGCGGGGGAGGCCGTCCGCCGGGCCCGAACGAGGGAGGGCCGGGGCTAGCTGGCCCGGCGGTGGAAGGGGTGCAGGAGGTCGGAGAGGTGCCAGTGGTGGTGGTCGCGGCGCGGGGTGCCGGGTACGTCGTCGGTCCCGTCCGCCGGGGCGGGCGGGGCCGGGCGGGCGGTGCCGCGTCGCGCCGCCTCCCGTACGCCCGAGACCCGGCCGGCCGCCATGATCCGCAGCACATGGCCGTCGCAGTTGGCGCAGGTCGGCCGGTTCAGCGGGGACGGCACGACCTGGCCGTCCGCCACGTACAGCACGAAGGCGCGGCCGTCGGCGTCCGTGTGGTGCTCTATCGCGTACGACTGCTCCCAGCCGTGCCCGCACCTCATGCAGGCGAAGGAGTAGGACTCGTGGACGACGGTGTCCGCCGCGCTGCGGAGGCCGGTGTGCCCTGCGATCTCGCTCATGCCAGCTCCTGTGGTGTCCGCTGGTCCGTCGGGGACGGGTACGTCCTCCAGACCAGAGAACGCCTCCCCGGGCCCCGATGCACCCACCCTGCCGAGAGTTGGCCACGGCTTGGCCGTTCCTTGCCGAAACCCCCGGAGGAGGTCCCTCCACTTTGCCGAAGCGTGGACCGGGGCGGCGTCAGGGATGCGTCAAGACGGGTGTGAGCGGCGGGCGGCCCTTCGTGTCGGCCCCCTCAGGGCGTCCCCTGCTTCGCCGCCACCACCGCGTCGAAGACGACCCGCTTCGGCACCCCCGCCTCCACGGCCACCGCCGCGATGGCCTCCTTGCGCCGCTCCCCCGCCTCCTCCCGCACCCGCACCCGCCGCACCAGTTCCTCCGGGCCGACCTCCGCCCCGGACCGCTCCGGCACCCCCTCCACCACCACGGTGATCTCCCCGCGCACCCCCTGCGCCGCCCACTCCGCCAGCTCGGCCAGCGGGCCGCGCCGCACCTCCTCGTAGGTCTTGGTCAGCTCCCGGCAGACCGCGGCCCGCCGCTCGCCGCCGAAGACCTCGGCCATCGCGGCGAGGGTGTCGTCGAGGCGGTGCGGGGCCTCGAAGTAGACGAGGGTGCGGCGCTCGGCGGCGGACTCCCGCAGCCGGGACAGCCGCTCCCCGGCCTTGCGCGGCAGGAACCCCTCGAAGCAGAACCGGTCCACCGGCAGCCCGGACAGCGCGAGCGCGGTGAGCACGGCGGACGGCCCCGGCACCGCGGTGACCCGGACGTCCCGCTCGACGGCCGCCGCGACCAGCCGGTACCCGGGGTCGGACACCGACGGCATCCCGGCGTCCGTCACCAGCAGCACCCGCGCCCCGCCGGTCAGCTCCTCCACCAGTTCCGGGGTGCGGGCGGCCTCGTTGCCCTCGAAGTAGGACACCACCCGGCCCCGGGGGGTCACCCCGAGGGCCTGGGTCAGCCGGCGCAGCCGCCGGGTGTCCTCGGCGGCGATCACATCGGCGCCCGCCAGTTCCTCGGCCAGCCGGGGCGGGGCGTCCGCGGTGTCGCCGATGGGGGTGCCCGCCAAAACAAGGGTTCCAGTCACGCCCCCCATCCTCCCAGCCCGCCCAGCCCTCCCGGGCGCCCTCCCGCGCACCGCAGCGACCACCGGGAACGGGGAGCGGCGACCACCGGGAACGGGAAGCATTCCCGCCCATATCCCCCCATCCCACCCATGCGCGGGACTCCCACAGCCCCGTTCCCTACGATGGCGCGGTGACCAGTACCGCGTCCTCCGCGTCCTCCGCGCCCTCGACGGACACCCGGCATGACGAGGCCCCGCCCGACCAGCGGCCCGCGTGGCCGCAGCGGCTGCGCCGTTTCGGCTACACGGGGCGGAGTGACGACGGCGATCCGGGGGACGTCCGGGAGCGGCTGGTGCCGCCGTACGCGGAGCCCGGACCGCGGCTGTGGGCGGCGCTCGGGATTCCCCACGAGCGCGCCACCCGGCTGGTCCGCTGGGCCGGCTGGGGCGGTCCGCTGCTGGTCACGCTGTTCGCGGGGGTGCTGCGGTTCTGGAACCTGGGCAACCCGAAGGCGGTGATATTCGACGAGACGTACTACGCGAAGGACGCGTGGGCGCTCGTCCACCGCGGGTTCGAGGTCAACTGGGACAAGAACGTCAACGACCTGATCCTGAACTCCGGCGGCAACGTCCCGATCCCCACCGACGCGGCCTATGTGGTGCATCCGCCGGTCGGGAAGTATGTCATCGGGCTGGGCGAGCTGATGTTCGGGTTCGATCCGTTCGGCTGGCGGTTCATGACGGCGGTGCTGGGCACCCTGTCGGTGCTGCTGATCTGCCGGATCGGGCGTCGGCTGCTGCGCTCGACCTTCCTCGGCTGTGTGGCGGGGGCGCTGCTGGCGGTGGACGGGCTGCACTTCGTGATGAGCCGGACGGCGCTGCTGGACGGTGTGCTGATGTTCTTCGTGGTCGCCGCCTTCGGCTGTCTGGTGGTGGACCGGGACAAGGCGCGCGCCCGGCTGGCCGCCGCGCTGCCGGTCGACGCGGACGGGCGGGTCCGGCCGGACGCGTACATCGCCGACACCGCCCGGCTGGGGCTGCGTCCGTGGCGGTGGGCGGCCGGGCTGATGCTGGGCCTGGCGGTCGGCACCAAGTGGAACGGCCTCTATGTGCTGGTCGCGTTCGCGGTGCTGACGGTGCTGTGGGACGTCGGCGCCCGCAAGGTGGCGGGGGCCCGGCACCCGTATCGGGCGGTCGTCAAGTACGACCTGGGCCTGGCGTTCGTCGCCCTGGTGCCGGTGATGGTGGTGACGTACCTCGCGTCCTGGATCGGCTGGATCCTCTCGCCGACGGACGGCACGGGCGGCTACTACCGCAACTGGGCGGCCACCGACGGCCGCGACAGCTCCTGGTCCTGGCTGTTCCCGGACTGGCTGCGCAGCCTGTGGCACTACGAGACGCAGGTCTACCAGTTCCATGTCGACCTGGACTCCCCCCACACCTACCAGTCCAACCCGTGGAGCTGGCTGGTCCTGGGCCGCCCGGTCTCCTACTTCTACGAGTCCCCCGCCCCCGGCGCCGACGGCTGCCCGGCGGACGCGGGAGAGAAGTGCGCCCGCGAGGTACTGGCGCTGGGCACGCCGATGCTGTGGTGGGTGGGGATCTTCGCGCTCGCCTATGTCCTGTGGCGCTGGTTCTTCCGCCGCGACTGGCGCGCGGGCGCCATCGCCTGCGCCATCGCCGCCGGGTACGCCCCCTGGTTCCTGTACCAGGAGCGCACGATCTTCCTCTTCTACGCGGTCGTCTTCATCCCGTTCCTGTGCCTGGCCGTGGCGATGCTCCTCGGCGCGCTGATCGGCCCACCCCGCTCCACGGACACCCGCAGAGTCGCGGGCGCGACCGGCGCGGGCGTCCTGGTCCTGCTCATCGCCTGGAACTTCATCTACTTCTGGCCGATCTACACCGGGCAGTCGATCCCGATCGACGACTGGCGGTCACGGATGTGGCTGGACACCTGGGTGTAGTCGCGGGTGCGGCCGTAGGTGTGGCTGTAGATGTGGCCGTAGGTGCGGCTGTAGATGTGGCCGTAGCTGTGGTCGGCCGTATGGACGGCGTTCAACCGCGCCCGGTACCAAGGGAGTCGGAGACCATGCGACTCAGGGGGATGCCATGCGGGGTGCCGGAGGGCGGCGGGCGGTTGTGGGGGCCGGGACGGCGATCGCGGGGGTGCTGCTGCTCGCCGGGTGCGCCGATCGCAGCGAGGTGGTCACCTGGACCGATGAGCACGGGCGGGCCTGTACCGGCGTCGCGGTGGTCGACGCCGACGGGGACCGGGAGATCAGCAGCATCGACTGCGAGTATCCGCCCGCGGGCCGCACGCCGGGCCCCTCGACCTGGAAGCCGCTGCCGAACTCGGACTAGCCGCTGAGGCATTCGGCACACCCGACGCCCTCCCGGCACAGGCCCGACGCCCTCCCAGCACGGGCCCGCCGCGC
The DNA here is from genome assembly GCF_040683675.1 of Streptomyces sp. NPDC093252. NCBI lineage: Bacteria > Bacillati > Actinomycetota > Actinomycetes > Kitasatosporales > Streptomycetaceae > Streptomyces > Streptomyces sp. NPDC093252. Next base: position 166,696 of record NZ_JBFBEM010000003.1, read on the forward strand.
ACCCGGCACGGGCCCGGCACAGACCCGGTACGCACCCGGGCACGGGCCCGGCGCAGACCCGGTACGCACCCGGGCACGGGCCCCGCACCGGCCCGATAGGTGCCCTATGCACCAGCTTCATGTCTCTGTTCTGCCACCGTCCGGCAACAGGCGTCACAATTCGCCCTCCCGGCACCTACAGTTCGACACGCCCGGCCGTCTGAACGCGTTCAGAATGTCCGCGTGCCGCCGCCGGGGCAGAGCAGCAGGGGAACCGAACGGGGAAACGGGGAGGGCCGCGTCATGCGCAAGGGGGTCAAGGGAGCCGTCGTGGGGACGGTGTTCGCCGGGATGGTGGGCGCCGCCGGATACGGGGCGTACAACGTCGTCTCGGCGATGGGCGGCGACGGCTCGGGCGGGTCCGAGGTGAGAACCGGCCCCCCGAGCGCCGACGAGATCGAGGAGACCAGCGCCGACTTCTTCGCGGCCTGGGAGAAGGGCGACGGCACGGCCGCCGCCGCGCTCACCAACAACGCCTCCGTCGCCGCCCCGGTCCTCAACGCCTTCGGGCAGGAGGCCCGTATCACGGACGTGGCGATCACCCCCGGCACCGCCACCGGCGCCACCGTCCCGTACACGGTGAAGGCAACGGTGTCATACGACGGCACGAGCAAGCCGCTCGCCTACGACAGCACCCTCACCGTCGTCCGCGGCAAGACCACCGGCAAGGCGCTCGTCGACTGGGAGCCGTCGGTGGTGCATCCGGACCTCAAGGACGGCGACACCCTGATGACCGGGCCCTCGGCGCAGCCCCCGATCGAGGCGGTGGACCGCGACGGCGAGGTCCTCACCGCGAAGGAGTACCCCTCGCTCGGCCCGATCCTGGACGAGCTGCGCGCCAAGTACGGCGACCGGTCCGGCGGCACCCCGGGCGTCGAGCTGGCGATCCGGCACACCGCGACCGGCGCCGCCGACACCCCGCTGCTCACCGTCGCCGAGGGCGAGCCGGGCCGGCTGACCACCACCCTCAGCGCGAGCGCGCAGGCCGCGGCCGAGAAGGCGGTCGGCGCGTACGACGAGTCGTCGGTGGTCGCCGTCCGGCCCAGCACCGGCGAGGTGCTGGCCGTCGCCAACAACCGGGCCGACGGCTGGAACGCGGCGTTCCTGGGCGAGGTCGCGCCCGGCTCCACCATGAAGATCATCACCGCCGCCACGCTCATCGACTCCGGGCTGACCACCGAGCAGGGCCCCGCGCCCTGCCCGGACACGGCGATGTGGGAGGGCCAGACCTTCAACAACCTGGAGACCCTGGAGCCCGATGAGGGCGCGACCCTGGCGGACACGTTCGCCCGCTCCTGCAACACCGGTTTCATCAAGTACACCGACGACCTGGACGCCGACTCGGTGACCCGGGAGGCGGAGGAGCGGTTCGGGCTCGGGAAGGACAACTGGAAGACCGGCATCCCGTCCTTCGACGGTTCGGTCCCGGCGGTCGAGGGGCCGGACAAGGCGGCGAACCTCATCGGCCAGGGGCAGGTGCAGATGAGCCCGCTGAACATGGCGTCCGTGACGGCGACGGCGAGCACCGGGACGTTCCGGCAGCCGGTGATCGTGCCGCGGTCCCTGGACGACCGTGAACTCGCCACCGCGAAGGGGCTGTCGGCCGGGACGGTCGCCCAGCTCCGCTCGATGATGAACCGCACGGCGGTCAGCGGGTCGGGCGCGGCGGCGATGGCGGGGCTGGGCGGGGACATCGGGGCGAAGACGGGGTCGGCGGAGGTGGACGGCGCCGAGAAGGCGAACAGTTGGTTCACCGGGTACCGCGGGGACATCGCGGCGGCGGCGATGGCGGAGGGCGGCGGCCGGGGCGGCGACGCGGCGGGCCCGATCGTGGCATCGGTACTCCGGGCGGGTTAGAGGGGTCGGGGGATTCCCTCTTGGTTCCGGCGGGCGCAGCGGCTTTTCAGGGGCGCTGGGGGTACCCCCTCTGGGGGTGGAACTGCGCGACCAGCCCCCACCCACCCGCACCGGACGAACAACCGACGCCCCGTCACATCCCGCCCCCCGACGGAGTCGTACCGCACAGGTCGGGACTCTAGGGTGGTGCACTCGTTGGCAACAACGACACGGCAACAACGACACGGCATCGCCGCCACTGCGTCGCCGCCACGGCAGAAGCACGCAGCGCAAGCACACCGCGGAACGAAGAATGAGGTCGGAACCAGCGTGGGCAACAGAAGGCACGTCGCCGAGCGACGAAGGACGACCCGCCCCTCCCTCATCGGCGGCATGGTCGCCGTGGTCGTCGGCGGAGCCGGTCTCGGTGTCTACGCCCTCTACGGCGGTGCCGCCGCCGAGGACACCCTCGTGTCCGGCGCGGGCGAGCGCGCCGAGCCGGAGCGGACCGGCCCCCTCTCCGCCACCGAGATCACCACCGCCGCCGAGACCTTCCTCACCGCCTGGCAGCGGGGCGATGTCATCGCCGCGGCCTCCGCCACCAACGACGGCCCCGCCGCCAAGGCGCTCCTCACCGGCTACGCCGGGGAGGCCGGGATCGGCGATCTCACCCTCACCCCGGGCACCCGCCGGGGCGACGAGGTCCCGTTCACGGTGAAGGGCACGGTCACCTCGCCCAAGACCGAGACCCGCCCCGAGGTCAGCAAGCCCCTCTCCTACTCCAGCACCCTCACCGTCATCCGCCGCGCGGGCGACGGCACCCCCCTGGTCGACTGGAGTTCCGCGGTCCTGCACCCCGAACTCCAGGACGGCGACACCCTCGTCACCGGGGCGGCCGGCACCCCGCCGGTCAAGGCGCTGGACCGGGACGGCGGTGAGCTGACGGTCGAGAAGTACCCGTCGCTGGGCCCGGTCCTGGACGGACTGCGGGAGAAGTACGGCAAGACGGCCGGCGGCACCGCGGGTATCGAACTGCGGGTGGTGCGCGGCAAGGAGTCGAAGAAGAAGGACGCTTCGGACAAGACCCTGCTGGAGCTGAGCGAGGGCACACCGGGCACGGTGGAGACCACGCTCAGCCCGGAGTTGCAGGCCGCGGCGGAGGAGCAGGTGGCGAAGAGGGCCAAGTCGTCGGTGGCGGTGATCAAGCCGTCGACCGGTGAGATCCTGGCCGCCGCCAACGCCAACCCGAACTTCAACACCGCCTTCCAGGGCTCGCTGGCGCCGGGCTCCACGATGAAGGTGATCACCGCCTCGCTGCTGATCGACAAGGGGCTCGCGTCGATGGACAAGGAGCACCCCTGCCCGAAGTACTTCACCTACGGCAACTGGAAGTTCCAGAACCTGGACGAGTTCGAGATCAAGGACGGCACGTTCCGGACGAGTTTCGCGCGGTCCTGCAACACCGCCTTCATCAGCCAGGCGCCGAAGCTGAAGGACGACGATCTGACCAAGCAGGCCCAGCAGGTGTTCGGCCTGGGGCTGAACGACTGGGCGATCGGGGTGCCGTCCTTCGACGGCTCGGTGCCGGTGCAGTCGGACGCGCAGATGGGCGCCTCGCTGATCGGCCAGGGCGGGGTGCGGATGAACCCGCTGAACATGGCGTCGGTGTCGGCGACCGTCAAGGAGGGCGCCTTCCGCCAGCCGTATCTGGTCGACCCGTCGGTGGACGGCCGCACCCTGGCGACCGCCTCGCGCACGATGTCCGCCGGTACGGCGGGCCAGTTGCGCGAGCTGATGGGCTACACCGCGTCCTCCGGCACGGCGGCCGAGGCGATGGCCGGGGTGACCGGTGACGTCGGCGCGAAGACCGGGTCGGCGGAGGTCGACGGCCAGAAGAAGCCCAACGGCTGGTTCACGGCGTACCGGGGTGATCTGGCGGCGGCCGGGGTGGTCCAGCAGGGCGGGCACGGCGGCTCGACGGCGGGCCCGATGGTGGCGGCGCTGCTCAAGCTGGGCGGCTGATCCGCGTCACCGCGGCGGGTGCCGGTGCCGGTGCCGGTGCCCCCGCCAGATAGGTCCGCCGCAGGAACCGCATCAGCGTCTTGGCGTCGAACTGCACCACCGACACGCCCTGCGCGGAGTGGAACTCGACCACGGCCTGGACCCGGCCGCACGGCCAGACCCTGACCTCGCCCGCCTCGGCGGGTTCCCGCAGCCCCTGTTCCAGCAGGGTGCGGTCGAAGGTCCACTCGTGCGGTCCGGGCGGGCCCGGCAGCCCGATCCGGACCGACAGCGGGTCGGCCTCGGGGTCGTAGCGCAGCACGACGGGAACGGCGTCGGGCTCATCGGGGATGTCGGTGTCGGTGACGATATGGGCTCGCGCGTACTGCTCGACTGCGGACATCGGACGGCCCCTTTACCCAGCGTGACCTGTGTGAAAGCTGTGCAATCCCGCCCCTTCTCCAATGTCGCACATTTTCCTGACACCACCCCCGGAGAGACTCCCTCCGGAACCCCTGTGCGCCGATCTCCGTATACGCACACGAGACGTTCCCGACACCCAGGCGCTCTTGCACAGGGTTCGCAACAGGTCAATCATCGCCCTGTGCATGTACCTGACGGATTCATCAACGCCCCCACCTCCGCGGTGGCGGGCGTCGTCGCGGCGGGCGCCGTCGCCGTGTCCCTGCGCGGGGCGCGCAAGGAGTTGGACGAGCGGACCGCGCCGCTGGCCGGGCTGGTCGCCGCGTTCATCTTCGCCGTGCAGATGCTGAACTTCCCGGTCGCGGCCGGGACCAGCGGGCATCTGCTGGGCGGGGCGCTGGCCGCGATCCTGGTCGGGCCCTACACCGGGGCGCTCTGTATCTCCGTGGTGCTGCTGATGCAGTCCGTGCTGTTCGCGGACGGCGGGCTGACCGCGCTCGGCGTGAACATCTCCACGATGTCGGTCGTCGGGGTCGTGGTGGCGTACGTCCTCTTCCGCACGCTGGTGAAGGTGCTGCCCCGGCGCCCCGGCTCGGTGACGGCCGCCTCGTTCGTGGCCGCGCTGGTGTCCGTACCGGCCGCCGCGCTCGCCTTCGTCGGGTTCTACGCGATCGGCGGCACGACCGATGTCCCGCTGGGGACGGTCGCGGCGGCCATGGGCGGGGTGCATGTGCTGATCGGGATCGGGGAGGCGGTCATCACCGCGCTCACCGTCGGCGCGGTGATCGCCGTCCGGCCGGACCTGGTGTACGGGGCGCGGGATCTGCGGCAGCCGCTGAAGCTGCGGGTGGGCGGGGAACTGGTCGACGCGCCGGGCCGGGAGCCCGAGCCGGTGGCGGCGGCGCCGCGCGCGTCCCGCCGCACCTTCCTGCTCTCCGGGCTGGTGGTCTCCCTGCTCCTGGCCGGTGTCGTCTCCTTCTACGCGTCCGCGAACCCGGACGGGCTGGAGCGGGTCGCCGAGGACAAGGGTTTCGCGGACTCCGCCGAGGAGCACGCCAACGCCGATTCGCCGCTGGCCGACTACGGCGTCCGGGACATCGACAACGCCCGGCTCTCCGGCGGTCTCGCGGGCGTGATCGGCGTCGGCGCCACGGTCGTCGCGGGCGGCGCGGTCTTCTGGGCGATCCGCCGACGGCGTACCGGTGACGACTCCGCCACCGCCACCTCGGCCGCCGGAAGTTCCTGACCCGATGGGAGCGGGACACGCGCACCGGCTCTACCGGCCCGGGCACTCGCCCGTGCACCGACTGCCGCCGCACACCAAGATCGCCGCCACCTTCGCCTTCGTGGTGGTCGTGGTGTCCACCCCGCGCGAGGCGATGTGGGCGTTCGGGCTGTACGGGGTGCTGCTCGCGGCGGTCGCCGGGTTCGCCCGCGTCCCGGCCGGGCTGCTGCTGCGGCGGCTGCTGATCGAGGTGCCGTTCGTGGCGTTCGCGGTGCTGCTGCCGTTCGTGGCGCGGGGCGAGCGGGTGGACGTCCTCGGCCTGTCGCTGAGCGTGAACGGACTGTGGGGCGCCTGGAACGTGCTGGCCAAGGGCACCCTCGGCGTCGCCGCCTCCGTCCTGCTCGCCGCCACCACCGAACTGCGCGCCCTGCTGCTCGGCCTCCAGCGGCTGAAGCTGCCCCCGCTCCTCGTCCAGATCGCCTCCTTCATGATCCGCTACGGCGATGTCATCACCGATGAGATGCGGCGGATGCGGATCGCCCGTGAGTCCCGGGGCTTCGAGGCGCGCGGCGTCCGCCACTGGGGGGTGCTGGCGAAGTCGGCGGGCGCGCTGTTCATCCGCTCCTACGAGCGGGGCGAGCGCGTCCATCTGGCCATGATCAGCCGGGGTTACACGGGGACGATGCCGGTCATCGACGAGGTGCGCGCGGACCGCGCCCAGTGGTCGTCGGCGCTGGCCCTCCCCCTGACGGCGCTGGTGGTCTGTCTGCTGGGATGGACCCTGTGACGGACCCTGCAACGGACCCTGTGACGGACCTTGTGAGCGACGACGACAGCACGGCCCCCGCCTCCCCGGCCCCCGCCTCCCTGGAGGTCTCCGGCCTCGCCTTCGCCTACCCGGACGGGCATCAGGCGCTGTTCGGCGTGGACTTCCGGATCGGGCGCGGCGAGCGGGTCGCGCTGCTCGGCCCGAACGGCGCCGGGAAGACCACCCTGGTCCTGCATCTCAACGGCATCCTGACCGGCGGCACCGGCACGGTCCGGGTGGCCGGGCTGCCGGTCGGGCGGGCGCATCTGGCGGAGATCCGGCGCCGGGTCGGGATCGTCTTCCAGGACCCCGACGACCAGCTCTTCATGCCGACCGTGCGCGAGGACGTGGCGTTCGGACCGGCGGCGGCCGGACTGACGGGGGCGGCGCTGGAGGCCCGGGTGGACCGGGCACTCGGGCAGGTCGGCATGGCGGAGTACCGGGACCGTCCGCCGCACCATCTCTCCTTCGGCCAGCGGCGCCGGGTGGCGGTGGCGACCGTCCTCGCCATGGAGCCGGAGATCCTGGTCCTGGACGAACCGTCGTCCAATCTGGACCCGGCCTCCCGCCGCGAACTCGCCGACATCCTGCGCGCCCTGGACGTGACGGTCCTGATGGTCACCCATGACCTCCCCTACGCCCTGGAGCTGTGCCCGCGCGCGCTGATCCTCAGCGAGGGCGTGATCACGGCGGACGGCCCCACCCGCGACCTGCTCTCCGACGAGGACCTGATGCGGGCGCACCGGCTGGAGCTGCCGTACGGTTTCGATCCGCGGTCGGTACCGGCGGCGGGGCGGGGCTGAGCCCAGCGAGCCCTGCGGGGGAATCGGTCGGCGGGGCGGGGCTGAGCCCAGCGGGGGAATCAGACGGCGGTGGGGGGCGGTTGCACCCACTGTCGACGGCGGCGAGGGCCGGGAACGGGAATCGGAACGGGGTGCGGGTGTGAGCGAGGGTGTGGAGATACAGGGCACGGTGGCCGAGGGGTTCGAGCCGGTCCGGGACGCCTTCGTCCGCAACTTCTCGGCGCTCGGCGACCGGGGCGCGGCCGTCGCCGTCTACCGGGACGGGCACCGCATCGTCGACCTGTGGGCCGGGACGCGGGACATCGACGGCACGGCCCCCTGGGAGCGGGGCACCGCCCAGATCGTGCGGTCGGCGACCAAGGGCGTGGCCGCCGCCGTCCTCCTGCTGCTGCACCAGCGCGGCGAACTGGACCTGGACGCGCCGGTCGGCGCGTGGTGGCCGGAGTACAAGGCGGCCGGCAAGGAGCGCACCGCCGTCCGGCACCTGCTGGCGCACCGGGCCGGGGTGCCGGTGCTGGACCGGCCGCTGACCCCGGAGCAGGCGGCGGACCCGGTGCTGGGGGCGCGGGCGGTGGCGGCGCAGGCACCGGCCTGGGAGCCGGGCACCGCGCACGGCTATCACGCGCAGACCTTCAGTTGGCTGACGGCGGAGCTGGTGCGCCGGGTGACCGGGCGGGGCATCGGGGAGTGGATCGCCGAGGAGATCGCCGGTCCGGTGGGCGCGGACTTCTGGCTGGGGCTGCCGGCGGCGGAGGCGGCCCGGGTGGGCCGGGTCGGGCGCGGCGACACCCCGGGGACCGGCCCCGGCGGGCTGCGCACCCGCCCCAAGCGGGCCGTCTCCGACGCCTACGCCGACCCGGACTCCCTCACCCGCCGCGCCTTCGCCGCGATCACCCCGCTGCCCGACGAGAACGACCCGGCCTACCGGGCCGCCGCGCTCCCCGCCTCCAACGGCATCGCGACCGCCGACGGACTGGCCCGGATCTACGCCTCGCTGATCGGCCCGGTGGACGGCGGGAAGCGGCTGTTCACCCCGGAGACGGTGGAGCTGGCGCGCGGGGAGCGCTCCGCCGGGCCGGACCGGATCCTGGTCGTCGGCACCCGCTTCGGCCTCGGCTACATGCTGCACGGCAGCGCGTCCCCGCTGCTGTCGGACGGCTCGTTCGGGCATCCGGGCCGGGGCGGCGCGCTGGGCTTCGCCGACCCGGAGTCGGGGATCGCCTTCGGCTATGTCACCAACGGTTTCCGCAAGAGCGTGACGGCGGACCCGAGGGCGCAGGCCCTGATCCGGGCGGTGGGGGTCTGCTCGACGGGCCGCTGACGGCCGCCCCGCATCTCGGGCCCGCCCCCGGCCCGCCTACTCCGGCGGCTACCCCGGCGGCTACTCCAGCGTCACGAACTCCGGCTGGTCCAGCACCCGCAGCCAGCTCCCGTCCGGCTGCCGCCGCGCCACCTGCGCCCGCGCCCCGGCGCCGTCCGCCGGAGGGGTGGCGGTGAGCGCGAGATCGCCGCTGACGAGGGTGGGCAGGGGCGGTTCGGGGGTGAAGCGGGGCCGGTCGGCGAGCACCTTCTCCCACAGTTCCCGGATCGCCGCCCGCCCCACGGTCGTCCGCCCCGGCGGATACGCCAGCACCGCGTCCTCCTCGTAGAGCGCGGCGACCCCGGCGGCGTCCCCGGCGTTGGAGCGCTCGACGAACAGCCGGGTGAGGTCCTCGGGCCGCATGGCCTTCTCGTAACCGATCTTCTCGTTGCCGGTCTTCTCGTTGCCGGTCATGGCCGTCACTCTGCCTCTCTGGAGGGGACTTCGGTCCCTCCAGCCTCCGCCCCACCCGATCAGAAGTCCAACAGCTACTCCTTCCGGAAACTAGAATCCCCAGTCATGGAACTGAGGCAGTTGGAGTACTTCGTCGCGGTCGCCGAGGAGCGGAACTTCACCCGGGCCGCCGAGCGGGTGCACATCAGCCAGTCCGGGGTCAGCGCGCAGATCCGGCGGCTGGAACGGGAGCTGGGCGCCGAGCTGTTCGACCGCTCGGGCCGTACGGCGACCCTGACCCCGGCCGGAAAGGCGGCGCTGGAGCACGCCCGGACCGCGCTGGCGGCCTCGGCGGCGGTCGGGGTGGCGGTGGCGGAGGTGTCCGGGGTGCTGCGGGGCCGGCTCACCGCCGGGATGGTGGTCGGCTGCACGGTCACCCCGCTGTTCGAGGGGCTGGCGGCGTTCCACCGGGCGCATCCGGGGGTGGAGATCGAGCTGCTGGAGGACAACTCGGAGAAGCTGGTGGAGCGGGTGTGGGCGGGCGGGTTGGATCTGGCGCTGGTCGGTACGGCGTCGGCACCGCCCGAGGGGCTGGAGTCGCTGGTCATCGTCAGTGAGCGGCTGGTGGTGGCGGTGCCGCCGGATCACCCGCTGGCCGCCCGCCCCGGCGTCACCCTCGCGGAAGTGTCCGCCCACCCGCTGATCTGCATGCCGTCGGGGACCGGGGTGCGGACGGCGTTCGACCGGGCCTGCGCGGCGGTCGGGCAGGCCCCCGCGATCACCCTCCGGGCGGGCGCGGCCGACGCCCTGGCGGATCTGGCGGCCCGGGGCCTCGGGGTGGCCGTACTGAGCGAGTCCCTGGCCGCGCCCCACACCGACCGGCTCGCCGTCCGCCCGATCGAGGACGCCCCGGCCCCGGCGCTGCTCTCCCTCACCTGGCAGGACGCCACCCGCAACCCGGCGCTGGCCGCCGCGCTCCCCCACCTCGGGCGGGCGTTCGGGACAGGGACGACACGGACGACAGGGACGACAGGGACGCCCTGAGGACGCCCTGAGGACACCCGTCAGTCATCTCAGTCATCTCCAGTCGCCTCAGTCGTCGAACCGCTGCCGGGCGCTCTCGATGTGGGTCAGATGCTCCTGGGTCCAGCCGCAGAGGGTGTCGACGGCGGCGCGCAGGGCGTGGCCGGGCGGGGTGAGGGTGTACTCGACGCGGGGCGGGACGGTGGGGTGGACCTTCCGGTCGACCAGGCCGTTGCGCTCCAGCATGCGGAGGTTCTGGGTGAGCATCTTGTGGCTGATGCCCTCGACCTCCTGGCGCAGCGCGCTGAAGCGGAGGGTGCCGTCGCCGAGCGCCTCGATGATCAGGAGCGCCCATTTGTTGGCGACGTCCGAGAAGATCTCGCGGGCGAGCGAGTCGGCGCGGCGCAGATCGGCGTCGGCCGGGAGGTCGTTGAGGAGCTGCTTGGTCGCCATCGGGTCCCCCGTCGCCAGAAAGTGCGTTCTTCCAGGTCAGGCTTCACTCTCTTACAGTTCCCGAGTAACCACAAGAGAGGGTCGAGGCGCCTGCTCTAACGGGGGGGTGTGTGCGGGGCCGGCTAGGCGTGGATGGGGCTGGAGATCCGGCCCGAGTCGGCGTCGATCTCGCCGTGCGCCTTGGTGAGCAACTGCATGGCGATCTCGTTGAGGGCGCGGGCCCCCGCGATCTCCTCGCCGACGCGTGGCTGCTGGGAGTCGGCGTGGTGGCGGGTGGCCCGGCCGTGGCCGCGGACCTCGGTGCCGTCCGGCAGCCGGACCAGCGCGGCGGCCCGGGTGTGCTGGTCGTCCTCCATGAACTCCAGCTCGACATGCCAGCCCACGGTGGTGTGCATCGCGGTCGGCGGGGTGGTGCGGGTCGTGGTGTGCGTCATGACGGTCACCTCCGGAAGACCTGCTTCCAGAGTGCTCCCGGCCGCCCGCGCCCGCATGCCCGTACGGCCTGGCCTGTACGACCCATGCGGCCCTCACGCCTCAGACGGCGTTGGCGGCGTCCTCGATCAGATCGGTGACCGGGCCCGGCTGCGAGGCGAGCGAGGCGTGGCTGGAGTCCAGCTCGATGGTCTTGCGGGGGTTCATCCGCTCGGCCATCCGGCGTTCGTTGTCCGGGTGGATCATGCGGTCGCTGCTGGAGACCTGGTACCAGACCGGCTTGGCCCGCCAGGCGGGGGCGCTGATGGTGTCGCCGAAGGTGGAGGCGAGCGGCGCCTTCTGGGTCACGCCCATGACGAGCCCCTCCTCCTCGGTCAGGTCCTGGCAGAAGCTCTCGTGGAACTTGTCCTGCTTGACCCAGAGGTAGCCGTCGGAGTCGGGCGCGAGGTTGTCGAAGGCGGCCGGGGGCTTCTCCTGGCTGATCCCGCCGGGGCTCTCCCCGGCGTCCGGCGCGAAGGCGGCGATGTAGACGAGCGCGGTGACGTTGGGCAGGTCACCGGCCTCGGTGATGACGGCTCCGCCGTAGGAGTGGCCGACGAGGACGACCGGGCCGTCGATCTGCTTGACCATCTTGCGGGTGCGTTCGGCGTCCTCGGCGAGCGAGGTGAGCGGGTTCTCGACGGCGTGCAGCTCGGTGAAGCCGCGGCGGTGCAGCTCGGGGATGACCTTGGACCAGTGGGCGGCACCGCCCCAGAATCCGTGGACCAGGACGACGGCGGGCTTGGCAGCCATGGGGGTTCCCTCCGGGGGGTGGGTTCCGCGCCGCGCGCCCGGCCACCGTGTCGGTTGTCGGTTGCCGGTGGTGGCGGCGGCGCAGACGGACGATCCCCCCTGGTCGGTCAGGATCAGGACACCCCGTGGCGGGTACGCCCGCAACCGGAGGCGCCGCGGACGGCCCGCGCGTACGGCCGCCCGGGGACGGGCCCCGGCCGACGGCGCGGCGCCCCAACTCCCGCCGCCCCGCCCGGAGTCATCCCGCACACCCCCTTCCCACCCCCACCCCATTTGCGCATGTTTAAAGTATTCCGGTGACTTTTGGAATGCTCTGCGCCCTGGGTGCCGCGCTCTGTTTCGGCACCGCGACCGTGCTCCAGGCGATGGCGGCCCGCCGGGTCGCGTACATGGGCCGGGGCGAGGACGTCGGCCGGGGCGGGGATGTCAGCCGGGGTGGGGACATCGGCCGGGGCGGGGACGCGGCGCTGCTGCTGCGCGCGCTGCGGCAGTGGCGGTACCTGGCCGGACTGGCCCTGGACGGACTCGGTTTCGTCCTCCAGATCCTCGCCCTGCGCTCGATCCCGATCTACGCGGTGGGCGCGGCGCTGGCGTCCAGTCTGGCGGTCACGGCGGTGGTCGCGGCCCGGTTGCTGGGGGCGCGGCTGACCGGGGTGGAGCGGGGCGCGGTGGCGGCGGTGTGCGCCGGGCTGGCGATGCTGGCGCTGGCCTCCGGCCCGGAGGGCGGCCGGCCCGGTCCGGCGGCGCTGCCGTACGCGATGGTGGTGACGGCGGTGGCGGTGGCGGTGCTGGGGATGCTGGGCGGGCGGCTGCTGCGGGGCCGGGTCAGGGGGCCGGTGATGGGGCTGGGGGCGGGGTTCGGGTTCGGGGTGGTGGAGGTGTCCGTACGGCTGATCGACGACCCGGCGCCGGAGGCCCTGCTGACCGATCCGGCGGCGTACGCCCTGCTGCTGGGCGGGGGCGCGGCGTTTCTGCTGCTGACGTCGGCGTTGCAGCGCGGTTCGGTGACGACGGCGACGGCCGGGATGGTGATCGGGGAGACGATCGGACCGGGGCTGGTGGGGGTGGTGTGGCTGGGGGACGGCACCCGGGCGGGCCTCACCTGGCTCGCGGTCCTGGGGTTCGCGCTGGCGGTGACGGCGGCGCTGTGCCTGGCGCGGTTCGGCGAGCCGCCGCCCGACACCCTTTGAGGCACTGAGGCACCCTGCGGCTCCCTGCGGCCCCTACGGCCCCTGTGGGCCCCTCTCACCCCGATCCCAGCATCAGCCCGGTCCCCAGCACCAGCAGCCCGGCCGCCACCACCCTCGGCAGTCCGAACCGCTCCTTGAAGAGCACGGCACCGAGGGCGGCGCCGACAAGGACGGAGGACTCCCGCAGCGCGGCGACCGGTGCCAGCGCGGCCCGGGTCTGGGCCCAGAGCACCAGCCCGTACGCGGCGACCGACAGGGCCGCGCCGATCAGTCCCAGCGCGGCGAACGGCCGCAGCCTCGCCATCGTCTCCCCGCGCCACCGCCACCAGGCGTACCCCGGGAGCACGGCCCCTTGCAGAAGCAGCAGCCAGCCGATGTAGCCGAGCGGGGAGCCTGCGGCGCGCACCCCGAGGCCGTCGACCACGGTGTACGCGGCGATGGCGACGCCGGTGCCGAGGGCGGCGCCGAGGGCGGGCCAGTCGGGGCGCCGGCCGCGCAGCCCCCACAGGGCGACGCCGGTCAGCCCGGCGCAGGACAGGGCGATCCCGGCGGCGGCCGGGCCGTCGGGCACCTCGTGGGCGAAGAGCGCGGCGAGGCCGGTGACGAGGAGGGGCGCGGTGCCGCGGGCGAGGGGGTAGACCTGCCCGAAGTCGCCGAGCCGGAAGGAGCGCATCAGCAGCAGGTAGTAGGCGAGGTGGAGGACCGCGGAGACGACGAGGTACGGCCAGGCCGCGGCGGCGGGGAGGGGCGCGAACGGCACCAGGGCGAGGCCGATGAGCAGCCCGCCCCCGGAGATGAGGCTGAACCCCACCAGCTTGTCGGTGATGCGGTGGGCGATGGCGTTCCACCCGGCGTGGGTGACCGCCGCCGCGAGCACGGCGGCGACGACCAGCGGTGTCACGCGCCCGGGTCGGACTCGCGCACGTCCACCAGTGTGGCTCCGGCGTGCGCGATCAACTCCTTGGGCTCCATCGGGAAGACGGTGTGCGGGTCCCCGGCGGCGGCCCACACCACGTCGTGGGCAAGCAGCGAGCGATCGGCGAGGACCCGGGTCCGGCCGCGGTGCCCGAAGGGCGGTACGCCGCCGATGGCGTACCCGGTGGTCTCGCGTACGACGTCGGCCTTGGCGCGGGTGACCTTCCCGGCGCCGAGTTCCTCCCGGACCCGCTCGACATCGACCCGGGACGCCCCGTCCATCAGCACCAGCACCGGGACGCCGTCCGCCGCGAAGATGAGCGACTTGCAGATCTGGCTCAGCTCGCAGCCGATCGCCGCGGCGGCCTCGGCGGCGGTGCGGGTGGCGTCCGGGAAGCGCCGCACCCGGCCCGCCACCTCCCCGAGACCGAGCGCGTCGAGGGCCTCGGCGAAACGGGGGTGCGCGGCGGAATCGGGGGAGGGGGACGGAGAGGGGGACGGGGAGGGAGGAGGGGAGGTCATGGGGGGCACGCTAGCGTCGCGTGCGGCGGACACGCGACCGGGTTGCCGAGGCCGTTTCCGGCCTTCCCCGGGCGCCGGGCATGCTGGACCATCTCCCCATGACAAGCCAACTGGGCCCGGCGGCAGGCTACTTGGCGGGGTTGCGAGACCGGCTGGCGGCCGACGGCTGCGAGGTGACCTCGATGCGGTGGCACGGCCACGAGGTGGTGGTGGGCATGCGGACCGACCGCAAGGCTCGCTGGCTGGGCAGCAGGGCACAGCTCTTCGTCCACGCCGCCGCCGTGCCCTCCGTGGACGACGTCGCACTCGCCGAGTTCACCGGCTGGGCCATGACCGCCGCCAGGAGCCGGATCCGCGGCCGTCTGCTCAACCGCAGCGCGGGGCTGGTGCTGCCGGCGCTGATCAGCGAGGATGTCCGGCCGTCCGCCGTCACCTGGGCGACGGCGGACATCCGCACGCTCGGCTTCACGATGACGGGCCGCCCGGTCACGGTCACCGTGACTGCGGACGGCCCTCGGACCGACATGTTCCGGGACTGGGTCAAGTGGGCCGGTTCCTTCACCGGCCATGTGCTGAAGAAGGCGGCGCTGTACTTCCCGTAGCCCGACCGGAAGAGCACGGCGCGCCGCCTCCTGCGACCGACCGGCCGACCGGCGCCAGCCGCCCCGGCGGGGACGGCCCCAGCCATACCGGCGACCGCCCTCAGCCCCCCCGGCGGAGGGCCCCAGCCCCCCCACCCGGCGACCGGCCTCAGTCGTCCTGGCGGACGGCGGAGCCGCTCCCCCGGCCCTCGTCCATCCCCAG
Source organism: Streptomyces sp. NPDC093252 (assembly GCF_040683675.1). Lineage (NCBI taxonomy): Bacteria > Bacillati > Actinomycetota > Actinomycetes > Kitasatosporales > Streptomycetaceae > Streptomyces > Streptomyces sp. NPDC093252. The sequence continues at coordinate 181,715 of NZ_JBFBEM010000003.1, forward strand.
ATCCCGGTCGAAGGACGGCGGGGTGTCCGTCCACCGCCGCTCGACGATCGTGGTGTACGAGGTGGTCTCGCCCTCGGCCCAGCCGTCGTGGGCGCGGGTCGCGACGGTGAGGGTGCCGAGGGGGGCGCCGGTCGAGCGGTCCAGGATCAGCCGCAGCTCGGACTCGCCCTCGCGGGCGGGCAGGGCGACGCCGTTCCCCTCGCGTCCGCTCCGGTCCTCGACCACCCCGAGGTCCCGGACGCCGGGCTCCTGCGAGAGCAGCCGGTAGGCGGCGGCGCGGAGTTCGGCGTCGGCGGGCAGCCGGACGGCGATCTCGATGGCCTGCCAGACGACGATCCGGTCGGTGAGATCGTCCGGCGAGCCGTCGGCCGCCCGGAACCTGGCGTTCGCCAGTTCCACCAGCCGCTCCCGCAGCGCCCCCGGCTCAGTGGGCAGCGACTTGAGCTGATCGGTCGTCAGCTCCCCGATCGGGACGACATCGACGCCGTCCCCGGGGGCGTCCCGCTTCACGACCCCCGAGGGCTCGCGCCGTACGACATCACCGCCGGCCGATTCCGGCAGCGTCCACTCGTCCGGGGACCCGGCGGCCCGCCAGGCCCGCTCGTCGGCGGGGGACGCGGGGCCGGTCCCGGTGTCCTCGTACTCGGACCAGCGCCGGTCAGACCCCGAAGCGAGCCACTGCCGCCCGGTCTCCCGCTGATCGATGACGTACGCCCCCTCACCCTCACCCTGATCCCCATCCCCGTCCCCGGGAACGCGGTGCAGGGCGCCGAGGCGCTCCTCCTGGAACCAGTAGTCGCCGCCGGACCCGTCCCCCCGGGCCTCGACCTTCGCGGCGGCGGCGAGCAGATAGTCACTGGCGGTACCGCCCCCGGACCCGTCCCCGGACCCACCCCCGCCCCCCTGCACCAGGGTGACGGTGACGGCCACGGCGACCGGCAGCGCGGCCAGCGCCCACCGGGGCCGCCGCACCGGCCGCCACGGCTTCCTGCTCACGGGAGGAGTGTCGTGCCGTACGGCGGCGGCGAGTTCGCGCGCCCTGGTCACGGGGTCGGCCATCGCCCCGTCGTCCAGCGCGGCGGGCCGGGCGGCGGCCAGCCGCGCCATGACGTCCCGCTGCGCCGCACCGCCCCTGTGCCCGCGAACGTCCCCGTACCCACGATCCTCGCCCTGCCCTTTGCGACCCATGTCCCTCACGCTTCCTCTCACGCTTCCTCCTGCACGAACCGAACCCGGGGCCGGACGGGAGAGACGGGCGGCGGGGACGCACTCCCCAGCGCCTTGGTGAGCCGCTTGCGCGCCCGGTGCAGCCGCACCCGCATGGCGGCGGCCGAACACCCGACGACCTCGGCCGCCTGAGCGGGGCTGAGCCCCTGCCACGCGGCGAGAATCAGCACGTCCCGATCCTCGTCGGCGAGCGAGCCCAGGGCCGTCAGCAGGTCGTCCCGCTCGGCCACGTCCTCGGCGATGTCGGCGTCCTGCGCGGTGGTCCACACCCGCATCTCCGCCGCGAACGACTCCCGTCTGACCTCGGCCCGCACGGTGTCGCGCAGCACGTTCCGGGCGACACCGAGCAGCCAGGGCAGCGGGGGTTCGGGGACATCGGCCCGGCGCCGCCAGGCGATGGCGAAGGTCTCGCTCACCACTTCGTCGGCGACCTGCCGCCCGGCCCGGCTGACCACATAGGCCCAGACCCGCGCCCGGCAGTCGTCGTACATCGCGGTGAAGCGGGCCGACGCTCCATCGGCCTCCTCCGCACCGGCCATCCGATCCCCCACCGCCGCACCTCCGTCTTCCCGGTGTTCTCTGTCATGGAGAAGTGGTGGGGGGAGGGCCATCGTTACAGGGTGATCGGCTCGATGCTCAGTCGATCACCCGCACGGCATCCGGTCTGGGGAACGGCAGCATGGCCCAGCCGGAGGGCCAGCCCCGCTCGCGGCGGTCTCCGGCCTCGATCTCCAGCAGCCGGGGGAGGCGCCCTCTCCACCACTCGCCCGCCTCCTCCTCACCCCGGCCGGGCCACGGAATCGTTGCCGCGCGGAAACGCCGGTCGGTCTCCCACAGCTCCGCTCGCCGGACCGACCGGACGCGCGGGGGCAGCAGAGGCCAGACGCGTGCGAGCGCTCCGCGGCACCAGAGGTCGTTGCCGAGTTCCGGCGCGCCCCACGGGTAGCCCTCCTCCAGCTCTGTCACGACCGAGCGCCACCTCTCGAGCAGCCCGTTGAGCGTGCAGGGCCGGCCGTCGGCCCAGCATCCGGCCCCGGCCGAGACGGCGGCCCGCACCGCCGCGTACTCCCCGGGGGAGAGGGGCGTGTCATCGGCGGGCGAAGGCGTTCGGTCCATGCGGCGACTATCCACTGTTCGCGCGCATCGGGCACCGATTCCGCCCGGTCGGGCATCGCGTCCCGATCGCCCGGCGGGACGCACCCCGCCGCGCCTAGTTTCGTCGTCGTACGGAGCCCGCCGCCGCAACCGGCGGACGGCGGACGGATCCCGAGGGGGGAACCCATGCGTCCGAAGAAGACCCTGGCAGGAATCGGCCTCGCCGCCCTGTTCACCATCGGAAGCCTCGCGGCGACCGCGACCCCGGCGGCGGCCGAGCCCGGGACGAACACGGTCGTGGCGATCTTCCACGCGCCCACGTCCATCGGCGTCCAGCTCGAGTGCGGCATGGCCCGTACCAACTACAGCGGCCAGGACCCGTACGGGTACTACTGGTGCGACAACCTCCGGCAGGACAACAACGGGTGGGCGATGAACCTCTGGGTGACGCGCTGAGGTGAGCCCGCGCCCCCTGTCCGCACGCAGGGGGCGGCAGGCGGGGCTATGCCTCGCCCTTCTTCATCAGCTCCACCAGGGCGGAGAAGCTGTCAGCGGCGTGCCCGGCGTCCATGCCGCGCCGGAACAGCTCCACGACCGAGGCCGGGAGCGTGGTGTCGACTCCCGCGTCGGCGTGGGTGTGCCGGACGTGCTCGACGCTGGCCGTCCCCATGGCGAGGCGGTCCACGTCGCCGGTGTGCCGCCCGGCGTCGACGCGCTCGGCGTAGAAGGAGAAGAATCCCGGCAGCGAGTGCGCGGTCTCCACGGCGTGCGGCAGGATGTCCGCCGCCGACAGGCCGTTGGCGTCGGCGAGGGCGATGGCCTGCCAGTAGCTCAGCATGGAGGTCCAGAACATGCCCATGCCGATCTGGTACATGAGCGCCGCGAGCCCGGGGTCCTCCCCCCGGTGGTCGGTCCGCCCGGTGATGACTTCGAGCGCGGGCCGGTGCCGGTCGAAGACCTCACGCGGGCCGCTGTAGAAGGTCGCCGATTCGGCCCGGCCGATCCCGGACGGCGGCACGGTGACGCCCCCGGTCAACTGCACGGCACCCCGCTCGGCCGCCCAACGGGCCGCGGTCCGGGCCCTTTCGGGCGTGTCCGAACTGAGATTCACCAGAACCCGGCCGGTGAGCGCGGCTTCAGCCGGACCGAGTGCGGCGTACATGGCGTCGTAGTCCGTGAGGCTGAGGATCACCAGCTCATGGGAGGCAAGGGCCTCCGTCACGTTCGGTGCGAGCACCGCCCCGCGGGCGACCAGGTCGTCCGCGCGCGAGGCGGTGCGGTTCCAGACGGTGACGTCGTAGCCGCGGTCGAGGAAGGCACCGGCCATGGCCTGCCCCATGGGCCCGAGACCGATGACGGTGACCGACTGGGACTGGGACTGGGACTGGGGCTGCTCGGTGCTGCGCATGCTGGGTTCTCCATCCGTCCATCACTAAAACGAGCGCTCTATTTAGAGAGCACGGCAAGAAGGTACCACGGCTCTAGAACGAACGCTCTACCCAACGGGCCGCTACGGTGGCTGCATGCAGACCAGCACACGGGACCGGATCGTCGTCGCCGCCGCACGCCTCCTGCAACGGCAGGGCTATGTCGGCACGGGCATCAAGCAGATCGCCCAGGAGGCGCAGGCCACCCTCGGCTCCGTCTACCACTTCTTCCCGGGCGGCAAGGAGGCGGTCGCGGTCGCCGCGATCAAGCACAGCACCGAGGAGTTCGCGACGCTCCTGCGCAAGGCGCTGGACAGCGAGGAGGACCCGGCGGAGGCGGTGACGGCCTGCGCCCGGCAGCTCGGCGACGAGCTGCGCGAGTCGGGCTGGATCGACGGCTGCCCCGTCACGGCGGCGGCTCTGGAGACCCTCGGCACCGACTCGGAGATCCAGCGGGCGTGCGCCGACGCCCTGCGCGACTGGGAGCAGTTGGTCCACGACAAGCTGCTGCGCTCCGGCTTCCCCGCCGAGCACGCCCGGGAACTGGCGACCACTGTCATCTGCACCCTGGAGGGCGCCGAGGTCACCGCCCAGGTCAACCGAAGCGAGCAGCCGCTGGAGGTGGCGGGCCGACAGCTCGCGCGTCTTGTGCGGTCGTACGAGGGCTAGCCACTGCTAGGGACACGCCGTGGAAGTGCCGGTCCTCCGGGGGAGGTGCTGCGCCCGCCGTGGGAAGGCTGAAGGGCGAGGCCGACTGTCTCAAGCTGTCAGGCAGGGGTCGAAGTACCCCGGCGTCCGGAACAGGCCCGAGAAGGTGCCGGGTCCGTGTCGTTCGTCCAGCCATGCCCCCAGTTCGGTCAGGTGCCCGCTGATGACGGCGGTGAGAAGGCGTGTGTGGCAGTCCTGCTCCTCGCCGGGAGCGAATTCCGCGAGGAAGCGGGCGTACCGGCGGTTGACACCCTTCTCGTAGGCGGCGAGGGCCGCCATGTACTGCGCCTGCTCCCTGTCCTCCGGCCCGGCCACCGGGAGCCTGATGTCGGCTTCCGCCAGCGTGCCAGTCACGTCCCGGAAGGCGACGGCGTCGAGCGGGTCTCGGGGTTCCGCCACGCCGAGGCGTTCGACCGTCTCCCGGGTGAGGGTGCGGGCCTCTCTGTCGCAGGCGCCTTCCATGACGGTGCCGATGTTCCGGGTGTGATGGCTGCCCTGGCTGTCTGCGGCCGAGTAGGACTGTCCACCGGGGCGGCGGTAGTTGATTCCGTACTGGGTCCGTACCGGCGTACCCGCCACCTCCACGTACCGCCGGCGCGATCCGTAGTGGAGGCAGTCATGCGCGTAGGCGCGCAGCAGATCGAGCAGGACCAGCCGGGACGGCTCGGGATCCCGGCGGTGCAGGGGTCCGTACAAGGTGATGACGGCCGCCATCTGAAGGTGCCGGTATCCCTGATCGGGATGGTGGAATCCGCCGAAGGCCCCGGGACGCGAGGATGCGCAGCCGACCAGTACCCGTTCGAGGGGGAGCAGCTTCGCCAGCCCGAGTTCGGCGCAGCGCCGACCCGCCGCTGCCACGCCCGAGCGGAAGATCGTGGTGTCGATTCCGGCCGATTCCCATGCGGTGAGGACGTCCGCGAGGGGCCGGAACAGATGGGCGGGGTGCCTCGCCGTGAGCGGTGAAGGGTCGGCGCGCAGGGCTGCCAGCGCGGTTCGCGCCCGAGCGCCGGTCACCGACTCGTTCGGGGCGAGTCCCGCCAGGTCGGCGCCCCGGACCTGATGAGCCGGATGTGAGACTCCTGCATCCCCTCCGGGAGTGCATCCGGGCTGAACCATTTCGCCTCCAGGATCTCGAAGCCGTCGAGCTTGAGGGTGCCGCCCACGTGCAGAGCCTCGTAGGCGATCTCCACGCGGAGCTGGTAGCCGCTGGTCACCTGGACCAGCCGTCCGGGTACGACGTCGAGGCCGGTTTCCTCCCGGACCTCCCGGACGACGGTCGTCGGGAACTCCTCGCCCTTCACGGCGTAGCCGGTGGGCAGTCCCCAGGGGCGGTCGGCGGGCCACATGCGGTGCTTGAGCAGAAGCACCTGCCCTTGCTCGTTCCGCACGACACCGGTCACGCCGATCATGAACTTGGCGTGGGCGAACCAGAGGAGACGCCATTGCAGCGGGCCGCGCAGGAGTTTCCACACCCGGGCCACGATTCGTTTCATACGCGTTCTTTCAATGAGGGCGGGCGCGTGAACGGCGCCTGCGGTCCACCGCCTACGTTAGGGAGCGGGGGCGTCCGTCTCCCAGCGACGTGCACGGGGTTGCACGTCATCACCCGAGGGTGTCCATGGCCGAAGCGATCAGTTGCCGGGCCGGTCGGCCGTGCACGGCCAGCGCCGCCAGTTCCGCGAACGCCTCGGCGTACAGGGCCACATCGCTGGGCTGGGTGAGGGTGAGGTAGCCCGAGATCAGTTCGACGTTGACCTGGATGCTGTCGTAGATCCAGAATCCCTCGGCGGGCCAGCGTTCCCGTTCCGGGGACATGGGCACCACTCCCAGGCTGACATGGGGGAGCGAGGCGACCGAGAGCAGATGGTTGAGCTGTCCTGACATGACGCCGGTTCCGCCGATCCCGGACCGCAGCACCGACTCCTCGACCAGGAAGGCGAACCGGCGCCCTCTCTCGTGCAGGACGCGCTGCCGCTCCATGCGCGCGGCCACGGCGCCCGCCACGTCGTCCACCAGGCCGCGCCGCTTCTGCACCGCCCGCAGCGCCGCCGTGGTGTACGCCTCGGTCTGGATCATGCCGGGCACGAGCCAGGACGAGTACGAGCGGAAGCGGCGGGTGCGCCGGTACAGCGGCAGGCGTGCCTCCTGCGCCGCCCTGAGCCCGGCCCGCTCCATACGCCGCCAGCCCACCCACATACCCTCGGCCGTCCGCGCCATGGCGAGCAGGTCCTCCGTCTGGTCCTCGGCACCGCACGCCCGGCACCAGGCGCGGATGTCGTCGGCCGACGGAGGGGTACGGGCGTTGATGATCCGGGACGACTTCGACCGGCTCCACCCGCACCGCTCGGCGAGTTCCAGCCCGGACAGGCCGGCGTCCCGGCAGAGTTCCGCGAGACGGTCCGCGAGAGCCTGCCGGGCCTGCTGAGCACTGGAGGACGCGGATACGGCCATGGGGGGGTGCCCGGTGGCGTCAGCCAGGCCGGTATTCCGCGTGCGGAATCGCCCGCCCCCACGCCGCGTCGTACGCCGTCACGTACTGCGTCGCCAGCTCCGGGTCGTGGACGACCTCCATGCGCGGGCCGACCCACTGTCCGTCGCCGCTGAAGTGATGCAGGATCACGGTCTCCTCGTCCACCACCCAGCCGTCCAGTACGGGCAGCAGCAGGCCGCGCGCCCGCGAGCGCGGGAGCCAGCGGACGTTCTCACCCGCCGCGACATTCGTGAAGGTGCCGTCGTACTCGTAGCGGACATAGTCGCTGAGCGGCTCGGACACGACCCTCAGCCGTCGCATGGCCACACCCCGGCGGGTCGTCCCGGCCACCACGTCCAGCCACGGGCGCCACCACGCGTCGCGGTCGGCCGGGTCGTAGCGGTGCCCCTGCTGCCAGCGGATGAACTCCGGGTCGTCGCGCATATAGCCATCGCGCAGCTCAAGGTGCAGGGCGGAGCGCTGGGCCTTGGCGAGGGCCTCACGTACGGGTGTTGCCATGACCTGCCTCGCTGTCCGGGCGGGGGGCGAGTCTTGGGTCACCTATTGACCTGCGGCTGCGCCCCCTGTGCGGACTTGCAGGGGGCGCGGGTGGTCAGCGGGCGCCGGTGTGCGCGACGAACGCCGTCCAGGTGGACCGGGTGACGGTGAGGTGCGGCTCGGTCGGGGTCTTGGAGTCGCGGACGTGGATGGTGGCGGAGGTTATGGCGACCTCGACACACTCTTCAGGGCCGGTGTCGCTGAAGCTGCTCTTGAACCAGTGCAGTTCGGTGGCGCTCATAGTTCTCCTAGTCTGCGCTCAATGAAGGCTCGCGACTCCCTGGGCGGAAGCGCCTGGGATCGGATCACGCCGAGCCGCAGGTCCAGGATCCGGATCTGCTTGAGGTCGGAGACAAAGCGGCGATGACTGTTGGTCCAGGAATCGGTGCGCCCCAGCGAGGTGCCGTCCTCGAACTTCAGGACCTCGATCAAGCCCTGTGTCCCGGCGTGCTCTTCCCTGTCGGTCGGCATGACCTGAAGGGTCACATTCCGTAGCTGAGCCACCTCCAGAAGGTGTTCGAGCTGAGCCCGCAGCACCTTCCTTCCTCCCAAAGGCCGCTCCAGCGTGACCTGTTCCTGGATGAACGTGAGCGTCGGAGCGGGCTCCCGCTCGAAGATGGACTTCCGGGCCATGCGCCCTGTGATCTCCCGCTCGACCACGTCTTCCGGGTGCACGGGCTGCCTCATCTCGTACAGCGCCCGCATATAGTCCTGTGTCTGCAAGAGGCCCTGGATGTTGTGCGTGCTGTACTGGGTCAGTTCTGCGGCCCTGTCCTCCAGCGCCTTCAGCTCGCGTTCCTTCCTCGGATACTCCGCCTTCTCCATGTCCCCCATGAACGCCCGCAGATACCCGTGCGCCTGAAGGACGTCATCGGCCCGGTCCAGGAACTCCGGACGGGGAATCCGCACCCCCCGCTCGATCTTGCGGATCATGTCGGCGGTGTATCCCATGGCCTTCGCGAACTCCTCCACCTTCATCCCGGCCCGTCGCCGGGCCACCTGCACCAGGCGGCCGACCATCAGGACCAGCGAGGCGACATCGTCCTCCGGCTCCCGTCCGTCATCGGCTTCCGCCGCAGCTTCGTTGCTCATGACCCCCACCTTCGAGACGGGACGAGACAGCACGAGACAACGGTGAGACAGCACCGATACGCACCGCCACATCCGCACCTCAAGGCAACCACATCCCGCCACGCTGGGTGACATGAGCCACCAAACCGCCCCTTCCCCTCCGCAACCGACCGGCACCTTCCCCCACTTCACCACCCTCCACCCCCCAACCCCCCAAGCCGCCCGGGAAGCCCGCCTCCTCGCCCGTGCTCAACTCCTCTCCTGGGGCTGGCCCCTCGACCCCGCGGAGAACATCGTCGGAGAGCTGACCGCCAACGCCGCCACCCATGGGCGCGTCCCCGACCGGGGCTTCCGGCTCACCCTCTACACCGTCGGGGACACCCTCCGCATCGAGGTCACCGACACCCTCGGCGACCATCTGCCCAGGCTCACCCACCCTCGCCTCGACCATGTCTCCGGGCGGGGCCTCTTCCTCGTGGAGGCGCTGGCCGACACCTGGGGTGTCAGTGGTGGGCCGTATCCGCGGAAGACCGTCTGGGCCGAGGTCCGGGCAGAAAGAAGCCGGTGAGGGCAGCCCCGTCCCCACGGAAGCCCTCACCGGCTGGTCTCAAGCAGAGCCGTACGGCGTCGTCAGACGCGCACCAGCTCCTTCTCGTCGTCGGAATCGGAGCCGGTGGCGGCGGACAGGGTCTTAAGGCCCTCGCCCTCGACGTCGACATTGGGTACCGCCCGGTCCAGCCAGCGCGGCAGCCACCAGGCGCGCTTGCCGAGGAGGGCGAGGACCGCCGGGACGATGGCCATGCGGACCACGAACGCGTCGAAGAAGACCGCGATGGCGAGGCCGAAGCCGATCATCTTGACCATGGAGTCGGAGGAACCGATGAACCCGGCGAAGACCGCCATCATGATCACGGCCGCCGCGGCGACGACCCGCGCCCCGTGCTTGAAGCCGGTCACGACAGCCTGCGTCGGGTTCTCGCCGTGGACGAACGCCTCCCGCATCCGGGTCACGAGGAACACCTCGTAGTCCATGGCCAGACCGAACACCACGCCCACCATGAAGATCGGCATCATCGACATGATCGGGCCGGTCCCCTCGACCCCGATGACGTTGGCGAACCAGCCCCACTGGAAGACGGCTACGACCGCGCCGAGGGCCGCGAGGACGCTCAGGAGGAAGCCGAGCGCCGCCTTCAGGGGGACCAGGATCGAGCGGAAGACGAGGATGAGGAGGAGGAAGGCGAGGCCCACCACCAGCGCCAGATACGGGATCAGCGCGTCGTTCATCTTCTGCGAGAAGTCGATGTTCATCGCGGTCGTGCCGGTGACCAGGACGTTCGCGCCCGTGTCGGTGGCGATGTCGCCGCCCGCGTCACGGATCGCGTGGACCAGGTCCTCCGTCTCGACGGACGACGGCTTGGAGTCGGGGATGACGGTGATCGTGTAGGTGTCGCCCGCCTCGTTCGGGGTGGGGGGCGTGACCGTGACGACGCCGTCCAGGGCCTCGATGCGGTCCACGACCTGGTTCGCCGCCGCCTCCGGGTCGTCGCTCGCGCGGGCGTCCGTGACGATCATCAGCGGACCGTTGAAGCCGGGGCCGAAACCGTCGGAGAGGAGGTCGTAGGCGCGGCGCTGGGTGGTGTCGGTGGGCTGGGAGCCGTCGTCCGGCAGACCCATCTGCATCGAGCCGACCGGGATCGCGGCGGCACCGAGGCCGACGATTCCGACCAGCAGGACGGCCAGCGGGCGGCGGACGACGAAGCTCGCCCAGCGGGTGCCCATGTTCGGCTTGGCCTCCGCGGGGGCGGCCTCGGCCTTCTTCCGGCCCAGGAGCTTGCCCTTCGCGCCCGCCGGCTGGACCTTGCGGCCCGCGTAGCCGAGCAGCGCCGGGATCATGGTGAGGGCGATGACGACGGCCACCACGACCGTGCCCGCCGCCGCGAGACCCATCTTGGTCAGCATCGGGATGTTGACGACCGCGAGACCGGCGAGGGCGATGACGACGGTCAGGCCCGCGAACACCACCGCCGAGCCCGCCGTACCGACCGCCCGGCCCACCGCTTCCTCACGGTCGCGGCCCTCGGCGAGTTCCGCGCGGTAGCGGGAGACGATGAACAGGGCGTAGTCGATACCGACCGCGAGGCCGATCATCATCGCCAGGGTGGAGGTGGTGGAGCCCAGGTCGAGCGTGCTGGCCAGCGCCGTGATGGAGCCGACGCCGATCCCGACGCCGATGATCGCGGTGAGCAGCGGGAGCCCGGCGGCGATCAGCGAGCCCAGCGTGATGACCAGGACGATGGCCGCGACCGCGATACCGATGATCTCGCCGGTGCCGGTGTGCGGCATGGCCTGGAGGGCGTCACCGCCGATCTCCACCGTCAGGCCGGTGTCCCGGGCGTCGGCCGCCGCGGCTTCCAGGGCGTCCTTGGTGGAGTCCGCCAGCTCCATGCCGGAGACGTCGTAGGCGACGGAGACATAGGCCGTCGTGCCGTCCTGGCTCACCGCGTTGGCGGTGTAGGGGTCGGTGACCGAGGTGACCTCGGCACCGTCGGTCAGCTCCCGGACGGTGTCCTCGACGACGGACTTGTGCCCGGCGTCGTTCATCGACTCGCCCTCGGGGGCCTTGAAGACCACCCGGGCGGTGGCACCGTCGGCGGCGGAGCCGGGGAAGCGCTCTTCCAGCAGGTCGAAGGCGCGCTGCGCCTCCGTGCCGGGTATCGAGAAGGAACCGGAACCCGCGGCGGGGGCGCTCGCCGCGCCCACTCCGACGAGGGTCAGCATCGCCACCCATATCAGGACGACGAAGTGCCGTCGCCGGAAGGCGAGACGGCCGAGTTTGTAGAGGAACGTGGCCACGAGGGCGTACTCCCGGTCATGGTCGTGGGGAAAACATCGGGGCAGGGGTGATCAGCCCGGCGGCGACGCAGGGGTGATCGTCCCGACGACATGAGCGGGTGACGTCAGGTGCGGGGTGGGTGGTGTGAGTGGTGGTGAGTGGTGTTGGGTGACTGGAATCCTCGGCCCGGGGCTGCGGCCGGAGGCTCAGTCTTCGGTGGTGCGCAGGCCGAGGGCGGGGAGGACCACGGCGTCGATGTACGAGACGAGGAAGCTCTGCGTGGGCGGTTTGTCGTCCATCAGCGTGGTGGTGGCGAAGCCGCCGACCATCATGTGCAGCATGAACTTCAGCGCCGGGCAGTCCTCGCGGATCTCACCGCGGTCGATGGCCCGCTGGAAGATCTTGCGGAACTCGGCCATCTCGGGCTCGATGAGCTGCTCCCGGAACGCCTCGCGCAGATCCGGGTTGGAGTGGATCGCCATGGCGATCCCCCGCATCAGCGCCGCGTTCTGCTCGATGGAGCAGTCGTCCTCCGTGAGGGCCATCGCGTGCAGGTCACCGCGGAGCGAGCCGGTGTCGATCTCGTCCAGGTGATGGGGTTTGCCGTGCCGGAGCGCCCGGACGACCAACTGCGCCTTGCCGCCCCACTGGCGGTAGAGGGTGGCCTTGCTGGACCGGGTGCGGGCGGCCACGGCGTCCATGGTGAGGGCGTCGTAGCCGACTTCCCGGAGCAGATCGAGCACGGCCTCGTACAGCTCGGCCTCGCGCTCGGGCGTGAGCCGACTGCGACGCGCCGTTGCGACTTCAGTCATGTCCCTCGCCTTTCCTCTCCGGTGACGGACAGCGGTGTTCGTACACGACGAATATAGCGGCGCAACAAGCGAAACGAAACCGTTTCGTACGTGTGTTGGGTCACTTTCGTAAAGAATATCTAAAGAGGGCGACGGGCGACCCGCCCCGACACGGCCCGCATGGACGAGTTGCCCGCCCCCTCCCCCCGGAAAAACATGGGGAGGTGAGCTATCTGCGCATGCCCCATCTCCACGGCGATCTGCTGTGCTTCGTGACCGAGGACGATCTCTGGCTGGCCCCCCTCGACGGCACCGGGCGGGCCGGGCGCGCCTGGCGGCTGACCGCCGACCGGACCAGGGCCGGTCACCCCCGCTTCTCGCCCGACGGCCGCCACCTCGCCTACACGAGCTGGCGCAGCCTCGCCCCGGAGATCCATCTCGTCCCGGTCGACGGCGGGAGCCCCGCCCGGCAGCTCACCTACTGGGGCAGCGCCGACACCCGGGTCCGCGGCTGGACCCCGCCGGGGCCGGACGGCGAGGAGCCCGAGATCCTCGCCGTCGCCTCGCACGGCGAGCCGTTCTCCTACTTCACCTGGTCCCACCAGCTCCGCCCCGACGGCGACCCCGGCCGCAGACTGCCCTGGGGCCCGGTCTCGGACATCCAGGTCGCCGGTCTCGGCGCCGAGCGCCGCACCCTCCTCCTCACCGGCACCCCGCCGCACGAACCCGCCTCCTGGAAGCGCTACCGGGGCGGCGCCACCGGCCGCCTCTGGCTGCACGGCCGCCGTCTCCTCGAAGACCTCGGCGGGCATCTCGCCGACCCGGTGTTCCTCGGCGACCGCATCGCCTTCCTCTCCGACCACGAGGGCGTCGGCAACCTCTACTCCTGCGCCCACGACGGCACCGGCCTGCGCCGCCACACCGACCACGACGCCTTCTACGCCCGCAACGCCGCCGGTGACGGCACCCGCGTGGTCTACCAGTGCGCCGGTGACCTGTGGCTCGTCGACGACCTCTCCCCCACCGCCGTACCGCGCCGCCTCGACATCCGGCTCGGCGGGCCCCGCACCGGCCGCCGCCCCTACCAGGTCCCGGCCGCCCAGCACGTGGACGGGCTGTCGGTGGACGAGACCGGGCGGGCCGGCGCCGTCGCCGTGCGCGGCAGCCTGTACTGGCTCACCCACCGCGACGGCCCCGCCCGCACCCTCGCCGACACCCCGGGCGTCCGGGTCCGGCTGCCGGAGATGCTCGGCGCGGGCGGCCGGGTCGCCTATGTCACGGACGCGGAGGGCGAGGACGCCGTCGAGATCGCCTCCCTGCCCCGCGCCAGCGGCGACCGGCCCGCCCGGCGCCTCGCGTCCGGCGCGCTGGGCCGGGTCCTGGAACTCGTCGCCGACCCCCAGGGCGAACGCCTCGCCCTGGCCACCCACGACGGCCGCCTGCTGCTCCTCGACGCGAGAGAGGACCCCGACGACGGGGGCTCCGGCGGAGAGGTCACCGAGCTGATCCACTCCCTCAACGGCCCCGTCCGCGATCTCGCGTTCTCCCCGGACGGGGCCTGGCTCACCTGGTCCCACCCCGGTATCGGCCGCTCCCTGCGGCAGATCAAACTCGCCCGCATCAAGGACCGGCTGATCACCGACGTCACCAATGGCCGCTTCGAGGACGAGAACCCGGTCTTCACCCGCGACGGCCGCTATCTCGCCTTCCTCTCCTGGCGCGGCTTCGACCCGGTGTACGACGTCCACACCGGCGACCTCTCCTTCCCGCTGGGCTGCCGCCCGTATCTGGTGCCGCTCTCCTCCGCCACCCCCTCCCCCTTCGCCCTCTCCCCCGACGGCCGTCCGGCGGCGGGCGGCTGGGACCCGGTGGAGTCGGCGGAACCGGCCGTCGCGGAGGGCGAGGGCGAGGCGGACATGGGCACCGGCACGGGCCCGGTCGTCGCCGTGACCGTGGAGATCGAAGGGCTGGAGAGCCGGGTGACGCCGTTCCCGGTCGCCGCCTCCAAGTACTCGGCGCTGAGCCCGGTCGCGGGCGGCGGGCTGATCTGGCTGCGCTGGCCGATCTCGGGCGCCCTCGGCGAGACCTTCGCCAACCCCGCCGACACCACCGGCCGCCCGACCCTGGAGTACTTCGGCATCGCCAAGGCCCGCAAGTCCCCACTGGTGGACCATCTCGACTGGTTCGCGCTCAGCGGCGACGGCTCACGGGTGGTGGTGATGGACGAGGACGAGCTGCGCGTCGTCCCCGCGACCGAGGCGGCCGACGGCGAGACCACCACCTGGATCGATCTGCGCCGCATCCTGCACGAGGCCGACCCGGGCGCGGAGTGGCGCCAGGCGTACGCCGAGGCCGGGCGGCTGACCCGGGACTACTTCTGGGACCCCGGCATGAGCGGCATCGACTGGCCGGGGATCCTCGCCCAGTACCGGCCCCTGGTGGACCGGGTGGCGACCCCCGACGAGTTCGCCGACCTGCTGCGCGAGGTGCTCGGCGAACTCGGCACCTCCCACGCCTATGTCACCCCCGCCCGCCGCAACGAGGGCCCCCCGCACTACCAGCGCCGCCAGGGCCTGCTGGGCGCCGATCTGGTCCCCCGGGACGGGGCGTGGCAGGTCGGCCGGATCCTGCCCGGCGACTCCTCCGACTCCAAGGCCCGCTCCCCGCTGGCCGGGACGGGGATCCGCGAGGGCGCGGTCCTCACCCATGTCGACGGCAGGCCGGTGGACCCGGTGACCGGCCCCTACCCGCTACTCGCCGGGGCGGGCGGGACGACGGTGGAGCTGACGTTCACCCCGGCGGAGGGGGCGGCGGGTCCGGCCCGCCGGGTGGCGGTGATCCCGCTGGTGGACGAACGCCCGCTGCGCTACCAGGACTGGGTGACCAAGCGCCGGGCGGTGGTGCGGGCCCTCAGCGACGGCCGCTGCGGCTATCTCCACATCCCCGACCTGGGCGGCTCGGGCTGGGCCCAGTTCAACCGCGATCTGCGGATGGAGATGTCCCGCCCGGCGCTGATCGTCGACGTCCGGGGCAACTCCGGCGGCCACATCAGCGAACTCGTGGTGGAGAAACTGACCCGGACGATCCTGGGGTGGGACCTCACCCGGGACGCCCAGCCGGTGTCGTACGCGTCCACCGCCCCGCGCGGCCCCCTGGTCGCCCTCGCCGACGAGGCGACCTCCTCGGACGGGGACATGATCACGGCCGCGTTCAAACTCCTCGGTCTCGGCCCGGTGGTGGGCCAGCGGACCTGGGGCGGAGTCGTCGGCATGACCGGCCGCCACCGCCTGGTCGACGGCACGGTGATCACCGTCCCGATGAACGCGGCCTGGTTCGACGCGTACGGGTGGGGTGTGGAGAACCACGGCGTGGAACCCGACGTCCCCGCCCTGCGCACCCCCCTGGACTGGGCGGAGGGCCGCTACGCCCAACTCGACGACGCGGTGGCCCTGGCCCTCACCGCCCTGACCGAATCCCCACCGGCAACCCCCCCAACCTACGAGAACGTCCCGAACAGAGCCCGCCCCAAGCTCCCGAAGAGGGGGGACGCCTAAAGGCTTTTAGGGGCGCTGGGGACTTCCGCTTTTAGGGGCGCGGGGAACTGCGCGACCAGCCCCCACCCACCCGCACCCGGCAACGCACCCCGCACCCCCCTCACCCCTCCCGCCCCCGTTCATCCGCAACCCCACCCGCCCCCACCAACCCCGTCCCCACTCCCCCCAACCGCCCCGCGACCCTCCGCACCTCACGCAACCCCACCACCCCCACCACCCCCGGCAAGTACCCCCGCACCCCCTGCATCCCCCGCAGCCACCCCTGCGCGTACACATGCGCCCCCCGCCGCTCGATCCCGGCGACGATCCGGTCCACCGCCGGACCGAGCGGGTACGTCTTCCGCGCCGGCCACGGCAACCGCTGCCGCAGCTCCCGCAGCACCGCGTCCTGATCGGCCCCGCGCACCATGTCCGTGTCGGTCCAGGACAGATACGCGACCCCGACCCGCACCCCCTGATGCCCCACCTCGGCGCGCAGACAGTGCGCGAACGCCTCCACCCCCGACTTGGACGCGCAGTACGCGGTCATCAGCGGCGCCGGGGTGATCGCGGCGAGGGAGGCGATCTGGAGGAGATAGCCCCGGCTCTCGGTCAGCAGCGGCAGGAAGGCGCGCGCGGTGACCGCCGAGCCGATGAGGTTGACCTCTATCACCCGCCGCCACGCCCCCGGGTCGGAGCCGGTGAAGGGTCCGCCCGCCGCGACCCCGGCGTTGGCGACGACGATGTCGACCTTCCCGAACCGCTCCCGCACCTCCGCCGCGACCCGTGCCATGGCCTCGTCGTCGGTGACATCGGCGTACCAGTGGCCGCCCTCGCCGGGCAGTCGGTCCGCCACCCGCTTCAGCTCGTCCGGCTCCAGTCCGACCAGCGCGACCGTCGCGCCGCGCGCCGAGAGCCTGCGGGCGAGGAGTTCCCCGACGCCCCGCGCCGCCCCGGTGACGACGGCGACCTGTCCTTCGAGACCGACCCTGTTCATGCGCTGCTCTCCTCGGCGGGTACCGGACGGGGGGTGAGGTGGGCGGACACCAGCTCGCGGAGCCGCTCCGTGACGAGGTCGGGTGCCTCGACGGGGGTCATGTGGCCGACCCCGGGCAGTTCGGTGAGCCCGACGCACCGGGGCAGCCCGGCGGCCAGGGCCCGCGCGTGCACGGGCGGGGTGAGCCGGTCCCGGGTGCCCACCAGCACCGCGACCGGCAGCCGCAGTTCCGGTACGGCCGCGTCGAGGTCGAGGGCGGCGAGGACGTGGGACCAGTCGGCGCGTACCCGGCGGGGGCAGGCGTGCACGATCCGGGCGGCGGCGTCCACCATGGCCGGGGTGGCACCGGCACCCATGGCGGCGTACCTGAGCACCGCGCGCGCCACCGGCGTGACCGGTCCCAGTGGGGCGCGCGAGCCGAGGACGCGCCCGGTGAGTGCCGTGCGCAACCGGCCCGGCCGCAAGGGCAGGACCGTCGACCCGGCGACCAGCCGCCCGCTGCCGGTGCTGCACAGCAGGACCGCCGCCGTCCGCTCCCGGAAGCCCTCGCGCCCGGCCGCCGCCAGTACCGTCATCCCGCCCATGGAGTGCCCGGCGACGACGGCCCGCCCGCCCGGGGGCAGCGCGGTGCGCAGGACCGCCTCCAGGTCGTCGGCGAGTTCCGCCGTGCCGCAGCGCGGGTCGGCCGGGGAGCGGCCGTGGCCGCGCTGGTCGTAGGCGATGACGTGGTGGTCGGCGCGGAGGGCGCGGATCTGGGCGGCCCAGAAGGCGGCCGAGCAGGTCCAGCCGTGCGCGAGGACGACGGCGGGGGCGTCCTCGGGGCCGTGCGCCTCGACATGGAGCCGGGCGCCGTCCGCCGAGACGGCGGTCAGCTCGCGGGCGGGGACGGGGGCGTCGTACGGGCCGGGGGGCGTGCGGGTGGTGAGGCGGGTGGTGAGGCGGCTCACGCGGCGCTCACCTCCTCCCCCCGGGCACCCGGCGCGACGGCACCGGCACCGGCACCATCCCCGATCACGGCCCCGTCCCCGGCCCCGTCCCCGTCCCCGACAACCCCATCCCCGGCGCGCAGGACCTCGTACTCGGTGAGGTCCACCCGGCGGGTCGCCCGGCGGAACTCTGCCGTGGTGCCCGGCCAGACCGTGGTGTTGCGTCCGGCGGCGTCCAGGTACCAGCTCGTGCAGCCCCCGGTGTTCCACACCGTCCGCCGCATCCGCTCCTGGACCCGCCGGTTCCAGGCGGCGACCGCGCCGGGGCGGGCGTCGAGGGCGACCCGGCCGCCCAGCACGTCGAGCCGGCGCAGATAGTCGGCGAGGTAGGCCAACTGGGACTCGATCATCAGGATCATCGAGGAGTTCCCGAGGCCGGTGTTGGGCCCGATGATGCTCAGCCAGTTCGGGAACCTGGCGGCCGAGGCGCCCCGCAGCGACTCCATCCCGCCCCGCCACGCCTCGGCGAGGGTGCGCCCGCCGACCCCGACCACGCGCTCGGCGATCGGCAGATCGGTGACATGGAAGCCCGTGCCGAAGACGATCGCGTCGACCTCGGCCTCCGTCCCGTCCGCCCCGACGACCGTCGGGCCGCGCACCTCGCTCAGTCCGCTCGCCACCACCTCCACATTGGGGCGGGCGAGGGCCGGGTAGTAGGTGCTGGAGAGCAGGATGCGCTTGCAGCCGATGCGGTAGTCGGGGGTGAGGCGGGCGCGCAGGGCGGGGTCCTTGATGGCGCGGGCGATGTTCCGCCGCGCCAGGTGCTCCACGATCCCCAGTTCGTCGGGGTGCTTGGTGAACGCCTGGACCTGCATCTCCCGGATGCCCCAGAGCAGGGCGCGCCGGGCCCGCGCGGTCAGCGGCAGCGTCCGGTGCAGGCGGCGCTCGGGGCCGCTGATCACCCGGTCGACGCGGGGCATGACCCAGGGGGGCGTCCGCTGGAACAGCACCAGTTTCGCCACCTCGGGCTGGATCGCGGGGGCGATCTGGATGGCGGAGGCGCCGGTGCCGACCAGGGCGACCCGCTTGCCGCGCAGGTCGTAGCCGTGGTCCCAGCGGGCGGAGTGGAAGACCTTCCCGGGGAAGGTGCCGAGGCCGGGGATGTCGGGGACCTTGGGCTCGGACAGCGGCCCGGTCGCGGAGACGACGACATCGGCGGTCAGCGTCCCGGCGCCGGTCTCGATGACCCACCACAGCTCGGCCGCGTCCCAGGTCAGCCGCTTGACCTCGGCGCCGAACCGCAGATGGGGGCGGAGCCCGAAGACATCGGCGACCCGCTCCAGATAGGCGCGGATGTGCTCCTGCCCGGAGAAGGTGCGCGGCCAGTCGGGGTTCGGGGCGAAGGAGAAGGAGTAGAGGTGGGAGGGGACGTCGCAGGCGCACCCCGGGTAGCTGTTGTCGCGCCAGGTGCCACCGACGGAATCGGCGCGCTCCAGCACCACGAAGTCGGTGACACCCTCGCGCCGCAGTCGTACGGCCGCCCCGAGCCCGCCGAAGCCGGACCCGATCACGGCGACGCGCACATGCTCGCGCGGCGCCCCCTCCGGGATGTGCTGAGCCATCGGCCGCCTCCACTCATCACCGAGAACCACGCCAGTGAACACTGGCGCAATGGGGAGGGTAGGGGAGGAACGTACCGACGGGTAGGGGGCGGGAAGGGGAAAGTTACCCGGGGTACGAATTAGGGTGCGGGCGTGGCAGCAGATACGGAGACGGGGGCGGCCCCCCGGGAGTACCGCATGGCGGAGCTGGCCCGGCTGGCCGGGATCACCGTGCGCACCCTGCGCTTCTACCGCGAACGCCGGCTGATCCCGCCGCCCCGCCGCGAGGGCCGCATCGCCTGGTACGACGACCACCATCTGGCCCGGCTGCGCACCATCGCGGCACTGCTGGAGCGCGGCCACACCCTCAGCGGCATCGCGGAGCTGGCCGAGGCGTTCGAGCACGGGCGGGATGTCGCCGATCTGCTGGGCGTCGGCCCGCCCAGCGAGGAGACGCCGGTACGGCTCACCCCGGAGGAACTCGCCGACGCCTTCGCCGGCCAGGCCACCCCCGAGAACCTCGCCGCCGCCCTCGACCTGGGCTATCTCGGCACGGACGGCGAGGAAATCGTGCACATCAGCCGCCGACTGCTCGATGTCTCCCGGGCACTGGTCGCCGAGGGCATCCCGCTGTCGGAGGTGCTGGCGGCGGGCCGCCTGGTGCGCGAGCACGCCGACGCCCTCGCCACCCTCTTCGCCGACCTGATCCTCCGGCACGCCCCCGAGGAGGACCTCCAGCGCCTGCGCCCGCTGGCCAAGAGCGTGGTGGAGGCGGAACTGTCCCTGGCGATGGACCGCCGGGCGGCAGCGACCGAGAAGAGCCGACCCTAGAACCTACCGGTCGTACACCACCGTCACCGGCGCGTGGTCCGACCACCGCTCGCCATGGCTGGCCGCCCGCTCCACATACCCCTTGACCGCCTGCCCGGCGAGCCCCGGGGTGGCCACCTGGTAGTCGATCCGCCAGCCGGTGTCGTTGTCGAACGCCCGCCCCCGGTACGACCACCAGGAGTACGGCCCCTCCGCCTCCGGATGCAGCGACCGCACCACATCCACGTACCCGGCCCCCTCCGCGTCGAACACGGACGTCAGCCACTCCCGCTCCTCCGGCAGGAAGCCGGAGTTCTTGGTGTTGCCGCGCCAGTTCCTGAGGTCGGCCCGCTCGTGCGCGATGTTCCAGTCACCGCAGACCAGCACCTCGCGCCCGTCGGCGGCGGCCCGCTCGCGCAGCTCCTTCAGATAGGCGGCGAACTCGGCCATGAACCGGTACTTCTCGTCCTGCCGCTCGGTGCCCACATCGCCGGACGGCAGATAGAGCGAGGCGACGGTCACCCCGGGCAGCTCGGCCTCCGCGTAGCGCCCGCTGCTGTCGAACTCCGCCGACCCGAACCCGATCCGCACCCGGTCCGGCTCACGCCGGGTGTACAGGGACACCCCCGCGCGCCCCTTGGCGGCGGCCGGGGCGTGCAGCGCGTGCCAGCCCCCGGGGTCACGGACGTGCTCCGGCAACTGCTCCGGCTCGGCGCGCACCTCCTGGAGGCACAGCACATCGGCGTCGGTGGCGGCGAGCCACTCCACGAAGCCCTTCTTGGCGGCGGCACGCAGCCCGTTCACATTCACGGAGGTCACAGTGAGCACCCCGGCACCCTACCCGCACAATGGACCGAGTCCATTCACGCCGCGAAAGCCGGATGCCGCCCCCGCCCCACCTGAGGCACCCTTTCCCGGTGAGCAGCACCCCTGACGTCCCTGACACCCCCTACAGCCCCGACAGGACAGGCATGACCGACCTCATCGAGATACGGCCCCTCCCCTTCGACCACCCCGACGCGGTGAAGCTGAACGACGAGGTCCAGGCCGAGTACCACGAGCGCTACGGCGACGGCGGCGACGCGACCGTCCTGACCCCGGCCGACTTCCGGCCCCCGTACGGCGTCTATCTCATCGCCTACGACGGCACCGGCCGCCCCGTCGCCACGGGTGGCTGGCGCCGCCAGGACAGCAACGGCGAGGGCAACGAGGACGGCGACGCGGAACTGAAGCGAATGTTCGTGGTCCGCGACCTGCGCGGCCGGGGCCTGGCCCGCCGGATCCTCACCGCCCTGGAGGACGACGCCCGCGCGGCCGGACGCGTCCGCATGGTCCTGGAGACCGGCACCGAACAGCCGGAGGCCGTCGCCCTGTACGCGTCCAGCGGCTACGAGCCGTGCGCCAAGTTCGGCTACTACCGCCACTACGCGTCCAGCCTCTGCTACGCCAAGCCGCTGTAGCTCCGCCTCATGGGTGACGGGTCTCCTCGGCGAGCGCGGCCCGGCGCAGATGCGCGGCGAGCGCCTCCGCGGCCTCCGGCGCCGGGCGCCCCTCGACCCCCCGGGCCAGCAGATGGTGGCGGCGCGCCCAGGGCTCCCGGAGAGCGCGGACGTCGAGCGACTGGAGCGGGTCGACGGCCCGGCGGGGCACGACCGCGAGCCCGGCCCCGGCGGCGGCCAGGGAGATCAGGACATTGAGATCGGCGACGGTGGTGCGGTAGCGCACGGCGGGCGCGTGCGGTCCGAGGTGGCGCTCCATCCAGCGCCGCAGGGACGACCCGGCGTCCAGTCCGACGAGCGGATGCTCGGCGACCTCGCTGTAGGTGAGCGAGGTCCGCCCGGCGAGCACGCCCCCGGCCTGTCCGACGACCACGAGCGAGTCGTCGCCGAGCGGCTCCCGGCGCAGGGTGCTGTCCTGGGCCTCGTCGTCCAGGACGACCCCCAGGTCGGCCCGGCCCTCGGCGAGCATCCGCAGGGTGTCCGGGGTGCGGCTCTCGGACACGGCGACATCGACGTCCGGGTGGGCGCGCAGGAACGAGACCAGCGCCCTGGGCACCAGCCGGTGCAGCGAGGAGCCCCCGGCCAGCAGGGTGAGGCGGGCGGTGGGCGAGGCGGTGTAGCTGGCGACGGCGCTCTCCAGTTGGGCCGTGCGGTCCAGGACGTCACGGGCGTGCCGGGCGAGGGTGGTCCCGGCGGGGGTGGGGCGCACACCCCGGCGACCGCGGATCAGCAGGGTCACCCCGGCATGGTGCTCCAGGGCGCGGATCCGGGCGCTGGCGGACGGCAGGCTGAGGTGCATGAGCCGGGCACCGGCGGTGATGGAGCCCTCGTTCACGATGTGCACGAAGAGCCGCAGGTCGTCGAGGTCGTAGCGCACGCGGTCAGCGTAGCCCGGCAGCCTCAGTCCCTGACAGAGGCTGGGTGCGCGGATGGCACATGATGAACCCCTTGTGACCGGCGCCCGCGCCCGGCGATGCTCGGCGGATGTGGGAGCTGGTGCTGGTCGGTCTGACGGGTGTCGCCGCGGGCGTGCTGAACGCCATGGGCGGGGGCGGCACCTTCGTCGCCCTGCCCGCGCTGGTGGCCTGCGGGCTCTCCCCGGTGACGGCGAACGCGGTGTCCCGGATCGCCCTGGTCCCCGGCGCGGTGGCCTCCACCTGGGTGTACCGCCGGGAACTGACCCGGGTGGGGCCGGTGCCGACACCCCGGCTGACGGCGGTGAGCGTGGCGGGCGGCGGGGTCGGCGCGGTGCTCCTCCTCACCCTCCCGGCGTCCTCGTTCGACGCGGCGGCCCCCTGGCTGCTGGCCTTCGCCACCCTCGTCCTGGCCTTCGGCCGCCGCCTCTCCCGCGCGGTGGGCGGCACCCGGGACATGGGCGCGAGATCCCTCCTGGCCGGACAGTTCGTCCTCGCTGTGTACGGCGGATACTTCGGCGGGGCCGTAGGCATCATGATGCTGGCGCTGTGGAGCATCGGCCTGGGACTGGACGCGGCGACCACCAATCCGATGCGGATCGCCCAGCTCGCGGCGGTCTACCTCAGCGCGACGGCCCTGTTCCTGGCCGCGTCGGACGCCCTGCGCACCCCGCTCCTGCTGACCGCGATGCTGACCGGCGCGGTCCTCGGCGGCTACGCCGGCGCCCACCTGGCCCGTGCCCTTCCGTCCCGCGCCCTGCGAGCGGTGATCCTCACGACGGCGGTGGTGATGACGTGCCTGTACTTCTGGCGGGGGTGAGACGGGGGATGGGTGCGGTCGGGCCGGGCGCTCCCGTGGGAGGGGGCATCCTCACGCCGGGCACGGCCACCTTTACGCCGGGCGCGACCGAGGGAGGGGGCACCCTCACGCCGGGCACGGCCACCCTCACGCCGGGCGGGATCGTGGGAGGGGGCACCCTCACGCCGGGCGCGACCGTGAGAGGAGGCCGGTGGCGGCCATGACGGACAGCCCCGACGCCGCCCACGCCCGCGTCCTGATGTCCTACGCCGCGTGCGCGCTGTCCGACCTGGCGCGCGCGTCGGTCCCGTTCGCGCCGGACGACCTCGCTGCGGACGGCACCGCGACGGCCCCGGGCGCCGCCCTCGCCGACGCGCTCCGTGTCCTCGCCGCCGCGCATCGGCTGGTGGAGGCGACGGTCGTCTTCGAACGCCGGGCGGGCTCGGACTGGCCGTTCCTCGGCGACGCCCTGGACCTCCCCGCCCACGCGGCCCGCACCCGCTTCGCCCCGGCCGAGGCCACCTTCGTCACGGACCTCCACACCCCCCGGCCCCCCTCCTCCCCCGAAACCCCGCCCCTGCGCGCCCACATGACCCGCGAACCCCTGGAAACGGCCCTGGACCTGGACGACTGGCTCCACCACCACACGGACGACGAGGGGACGGGGCTGGGGACGGCACCGGTGTCGGGCGGGCTGCTGGGCCGGGGCTGAGGGACGGAAACCCCCGGGAACGACGAAGGTCCCCACCGACCGGAGTCGGTGGGGACCTTCGTCAATGTGCTGTGGACCTGTGGGGATTTGAACCCCAGACCCCCTCGATGCGAACGAGGTGCGCTACCGGACTGCGCCACAGGCCCTTGCAACGAGTGAAACCTTAGCACCCCGATCGGCGTGCTCGGAAATCCGTTCCGGGGCCGCCGCGAGGGCCCGGGTGGGCCCTTCCGGACCCGCGTGAGCCGGCTGCCTGCGTCGGCTATTCGTTGGCCGCGCGCGGCCGGTCGCCGTCCTCGTAGGGGTCGTACTGGTCGAACAGCGGGGTCCGGCCCCGCTCCCGGGCGCGGCGCGCGGACGCGGCGCGGCGGGCGTCGCTGCGGCCGTCGTCGTCGCTCCGGTCCTCGGCCGCGGGTTCCGGAGCCGGCGGTTCGGCGCCCGGCTCCCCCTCCTCGGCGCCCGGCTGCTGCTCCTGGTCACGGGCGACGGAGCTGGACCGGGCCGAACTCCACGCGTCCGGCGCGCCGAGGTCCACGTCGGAGGTGGCGCGGGGCGCGACCGGCGCGGTCACATAGGTCGGCAGCGGCACCGGCACCGGGTCCCAGCTCTCGCCCCGGCCCGGCCCGCGCTGCCGTTCCCGCTGCTGGTCGACCCACTCGGCGTGGTCGGTCTGCTCCACCAGCGCCCGGCGGTCCGCCGCGAGCGCCGAGAGGCCGGGGTCGGTGGCAGGCTCGGGGTCGGCCTCCGGTTCGTCGGGGTCGACGGCGGTCGCGGACGCCGACCGGCGCGGCAGCCGCTCGCGTTCCCGCAGCCGCTGCGCGGCGGCCTCGGCCCGCTGCCGGTCCATCTGGTACGCGAACCGGCGGCGCTCCTGGGAGCGCAGATAGGCGATGTACGCGCTGAGCATCACGGCGGGCACCCCCGGCGCCCACAGGAACGCCAGCCCCCCGACGGCCGCGACGATCGCGCCCACCGTGAAGGCGAGGAACAGGACGACGGTGGTACGGCGACGGCGGGCCAGCACCTTCGAACGCCGGGCGCGGGCGGCGGCGGCCTCGGCGGCGGGGGTGCGGGGGGCATGGGCGGCGCGGGCGGCACGGGGGGTGCGCCTGGCCTCGGCCGGGCGGGCACCGGCGGACGCCGGTCCGGATGCGGCCGGTGCCGGTGCGGTGGCCTGTGCGGGGGGCTTGGGCTGGGCCTGGACGCGGGCCTGCGCCTGCGCCTGTGCCTGGAGCCGGGCCTGCACCTGGGCCTGCACCCTGGCCTGCGCCTGCGCCTGCACCCGGGCCAGGGATTGCGCCTGAGCCTGGGATGGCGCCTGGGCCTGCTGGGGCGGGGCGGGGCGGTGGTTCCCGGCGGGGGGCATGGCGGGGGGCATGGCGAAGGCCCGGACGTCCACCGAGTCGGTGGCGTCGCCCGGGGCGGGGCCCGGCTCCGGCTCGTCGGCCGAGCGGGTCCGCAGGTCCTTGGCGTACCGGCGCTCCATGCCCGCCCGTCCGGACAGCAGCCGGATGGCGGTGCTGAAGCGTTCCGTCGGACGGGCCTCGTTCAGCTCGTCCTGCCTACGGAGCCACATAGGCACCAAGTAGGCGGCCCAGGCCCCGACAATGACTGCGTAGATGAGGCCGCTGCTGCTCACGCCTCACACGGTAGAGGGGTTTGTGTGAGGCCATCCGCCAATTGGGCCGGTGTGTCGCACGATCCGGCTGATGTTTCGAACTTTTTTTGTGATCGATGTGATCAGCGGCTCACAGGGAGCGCCGAATTCATTACCCCGATGTGATCTAATTCGAACATTTATTCAATTAGTGGTGGGGAAGGTGCCTGCGGGGGGGGCACCGGCGATCGCCCGGGGTGTTCAGGGGGATTCCCTGGGGTGTTCAGGGGGGATTCCCCGGGGTGTTCTGCCGGTCCCAGGGTCTGCTCGGCCGGTCCGGGGGCGTGCTCCGCTGGTCCCGGGGGGCCGTCCGCTGCTGGTCCGCGGGCCCGTCGTGCCGGTCGCGGGCCGCGCTCTCGGCGCGGGAGCGCCGCCAGCGGGTGAGGAGGCCCTCGGGGACTTCCTCGGCGGTGAGCGCGAAGACGAGATGGTCGCGCCAGGCACCGTCGATGTGCAGATATCGCGGGCGCAGGCCCTCCTCGCGGAATCCGAGTTTCTCCACGACCCGGCGGCTCGGGCCGTTCTCGGGGCGAATGCACACCTCGATGCGGTGCAGCCCGATCGTGCGGAAACAGTGGTCGGCGACGAGGGCCACGGAGGTCGGCATCACCCCGCGTCCGGCCACCGACTGGTCCACCCAGTAGCCGATGTGGCCGGAGCACATGGAGCCCCAGGTGATCCCGGCGACGGTCAACTGCCCCACCAGCCGCCCCTGGTACTCGATGACGAAGGGCAGCATCCGCCCGGCGGCGGCCTCGGCGCGCAGATGACGGACCATCTGGCGGAAGGTGGGGCGGTGGGTGACCGGGCCGCCGGGGGTGGGGGGCGGGATGGTGGCCTCCCAGGGGCGCAGCCAGTCCCGGTTGCGCCGGTTGACCTCACGCCAGGCCCGCTGGTCGCGCAGTTTTATCGGCCGGAGGACGACATCGCCGTCGACCAGCTCCACCGGCCATGACGGACTGTTCAGCGGGCACCCCCGGGGGGTCTGGATGTGTCGTCGGCCCGCGCGTGGTCCGCGGTGGGCCCGGGGTGGTCGCCGCCGCGGAGCTGGTCCACGGCGTGCCGCAGCAGGGGTTCCAGGACGGCCAGGCCGTCCCGTACGCCGCCGGTCGAGCCCGGCAGGTTGACGATCAGGGTGGCGCCCGCGACCCCGGCCAGGCCCCGGGACAGGGCGGCCGTGGGGACCTTGTCGCGGCCGTGGGCGCGGATCGCCTCCGGGATGCCGGGGACCTCGCGGTCGAGCACCGCGCGGGTGGCCTCCGGGGTGCGGTCGGTGGGCGAGACGCCGGTACCGCCGGTGGTGACGATGACGTCGTACCCGGCGCCGACGCCCGCGCGCAGGGCGGCCTCCACGGGGTCGCCGTCCGGCACCACGCGGGGGCCGTCCACAGTGAAGCCGGAGGCGGTGAGGGCCGCGGCGATCAGCGGGCCGCCCCGGTCCTCGTAGACACCGGCGGCGGCGCGGTTCGATGCGGTGACGACCAGGGCGGTGTAGGGCGGGGGCCCCGCGGGAGGGGTGCTCATGCCCGGCTCCAGTCGCCGGACATGCCGCCGGTCTTCTCCTCGACCCGTACGTCCGTGATGACCGCTCCCTTGTCGACCGCCTTGACCATGTCGATCACGGTGAGCGCGGCGACGGAGACCGCGGTGAGGGCCTCCATCTCGACGCCTGTGCGGTCCGTGGTGCGCACCGTGGCGGTGATCTCCACGGCGTCGTCCGCGACCGACAGGTCCAGTTTCACACCCGAGAGGGCCAGCGGGTGGCAGAGCGGGATCAGGTCGGGGGTGCGTTTGGCGCCCATGATGCCCGCGAGGCGCGCGGTGGCGAGCGCGTCGCCCTTGGGTACGCCCTCGCCGCGCAGCAGCTCGACCACCCGGGGCGCGACCAGGACGCGCCCGCTCGCGCGCGCCGTGCGCGCCGTCACGGCCTTGTCCGAGACGTCGACCATGCGGGCCGCGCCGGTGTCGTCGAGGTGGGTGAGTCGGTCCTGCGTGCTCATGGTGTGTCGCGCTCCCGGTCCGGGCCCGCCGCGCCGCAGGGGCCTGTTGTGCGCGACACGGTACCCCCACCAGGGGCGCCTCAGCCGAGCAGGACCACGTCGACCTCGGCGCCCGGCTCGACGCGCTCGGTGTCCTCGGGGACGACGATCAGCGCGTCGGCGTGGGCGAGGGCGGCGATCAGATGGGAACCGGATCCGCCGACCGGGGTGACCGTGCCGTCGGCGCCATGGGTGGCGCGCAGGAACTGTCTGCGGCCCTTGGGCGAGGTCAGCGCCTCGGGCGCGGTCACCCGCGCGCGGGTGCGGGGCCGGTGGACGTCGGGCAGGCCCATGAGCGTGCGGATCGCGGGGCGGACGAACAGTTCGAAGGAGACGTACGAGGAGACCGGGTTGCCGGGGAGGGCGAGCAGGGGGGTGTGGTCGGGGCCGATGGAGCCGAAGCCCTGGGGCTTGCCGGGCTGCATGGCGAGCTTGCGGAAGTCGATGCCGCTGCCCGCCTCGTCCTCGTCGGCCACATGGGAGAGGGCCTCCTTGACGACGTCGTAGGCGCCGACGCTCACCCCGCCCGTGGTGACCATGAGGTCGGCGCGGACGAGCTGGTCCTCGATGGTGGTGCGCAGGGTGTCGGCGTCGTCGGCGACGGCGCCGACCCGGTAGGCGATGGCTCCGGCGTCGCGGGCGGCGGCGGTGAGGGCGAAGCTGTTGGAGTCGTAGATCTGGCCGCTGCCGAGCTGTTCGTCGGGCTGGACGAGTTCGCTGCCGGTGGACATCACGACCACCCGGGGGCGGGGGCGGACCCGGACGGTGCCGCGGCCGATGGCGGCGAGCAGGGCGATCTGCGGTGGCCCGAGGACCGTACCGGCCTCCAGCGCGCGGGCGCCCGCCCGGACATCGCTGCCCTGGGCCCGGACATGGGCGCGGGGCGGGGCCTCGCGGTGGACGGCGACCTGGCCGGTGGCGCCCTCGGGGCCGAGGCTGCGGGCCCGCATCTGGGTGACGGGGCCGCCGCCGAGCCCGCCGTCGGTCCACTCGACGGGGACGACGGTCTCCGCGCCGGGCGGCAGGGGGGCGCCGGTCATGATGCGGGCGGCCTGTCCGGCACCCACGGTGAGCGGGTCGGCCCGGCCCGCCGCCACATCGCCGACGACCTCCAGGACGGCGGGGAACTCCTCGCTCGCGCCCGCGACATCCGCGACCCGGACCGCGTACCCGTCCATCGAGCTGTTGTCGAACGGCGGGAGCGACAGCGGCACGGTGATGTCCTCGACCAGGACGCAGCCCTGGGCGTCGAGCAACTGCAACTCGATGGGGTCGAGCGGGCGGACCGTGGCGAGGATGTCCTCCAGGTGCTCGTCCACCGACCAGAGGTGGTCCCGGCCGGCGGGGCGGGGCGCGGCGGTGCTCAAATGCCTACATCTCCTCGGTGACGTAACTGCGGAGCCAGGTCCGGAAGTCCGGTCCCAGATCTTCACGTTCGCACGCGAGTCTGACAATGGCACGCAAGTAGTCGCCGCGGTCGCCGGTGTCATAGCGGCGGCCCTGGAAGACGACGCCGTGCACGGGGCCGCCGACCTTCTCGTCCTGGGCGAGCTGCTGGAGGGCGTCGGTGAGCTGGATCTCGCCGCCGCGGCCGGGCTCGGTCCGGCGCAGTATGCCGAACACATGGGGGTCGAGCACATAGCGGCCGATGATGGCGTAGTGCGAGGGGGCGTCGGCCGCGGTGGGCTTCTCGACCAGGTCGTGGACCTTGACGACATCGCCCTCGTCGGTGGCGTCGACGGCGGCGCAGCCGTAGAGGTGGATCTGTTCGGGGGCGACCTCCATGAGGGCGATGACGCTGCCGCCGTGCTGCTCGCGGACGTCGATCATGCGCTGGAGGAGGGGGTCGCGGGGGTCGATCAGGTCGTCGCCGAGGAGGACGGCGAAGGGTTCGTCGCCGACGTGCGGGGCGGCGCACAGGACGGCGTGACCGAGGCCCTTGGGGTCGCCCTGGCGGACGTAGTGCATGGTGGCGAGGTCGCTGGACTCCTGGACCTTGGCGAGCCGCGCGGCGTCGCCCTTCCTGCCGAGAGCCGACTCAAGCTCGTAGTTGCGGTCGAAGTGGTCCTCCAGGGGGCGCTTGTTGCGTCCCGTGACCATGAGGACGTCGTCGAGTCCGGCGGCGACGGCCTCCTCGACCACGTACTGGATCGCCGGCTTGTCCACGACCGGCAGCATCTCCTTGGGAGTGGCCTTGGTGGCCGGCAGGAACCGGGTGCCCAGACCTGCTGCGGGAATGACAGCCTTGCTGATCCTGGGGTGCGACTGAGTCATGGCCGCAACCCTATCCGGTGCCTTTGTGCTGAATCTGTGGCTCCGGTTAATTGGCTCTCATATGAGCACAATTATTACAGTATGGGAGCAGGAATGAATCACTTCGAACGTACGCGTGACACTGGCAAACGAACATTGCGCAGGCATCTCCTGACGGTGAGGGAGAGGTTGCCGGGAGATGTCGTACGGGACGCGGGGCGGGCGCTGGCCGAACAGGCGCTCGAACTGCCCGAGCTGGCGCGGGCGCGCACGGTGGCGGCGTATGTCTCGGTGGGCAGCGAGCCCGGCACCATCGCCCTGCTGGACACCCTGCGCGCGCGGGGCGTGCGCGTCCTGCTGCCCGCCCTGCTGCCGGACAACGACCTGGACTGGGGCGCCTACGACGGCGAGGGCTCCCTCGCGCGGGTGCGGCGCGGCGGGCGGATGACCCTCTTCGAGCCGTCCGGCGAGCCCCTCGGCCCGGACGCGGTGACCGGCGCCGAGGTGGTGCTGCTGCCGGGTCTGGCGGTCGACGCCCGCGGGATGCGCCTGGGCCGCGGCGGCGGCTCCTACGACCGGGTCCTGGCCCGGCTGGACCGCGCGGGCGCCCGGCCCGCCCTGGTGGTGCTGCTGTACGACACGGAGGTCCTGGAGCGGGTCCCCACCGAGCCGCACGACCGCGCGGTGCAGGCCGTCGTCACCCCGTCGGGCGTACGCCGCTTCGGCGGATCCGCGCCCCAGTAGATCCGCACCCGAGTGATCGGCGCCCGAGACCGAAGGGCCCTCCACGCGCGCGTGGAGGGCCCTTCGGGAACCCGGGTCAGGGGTGGTGGCTCATGGCGTGAGGACCAGCGTGTCGCTGGTGGCGTCCGCCACCGCCTGCTCGGTGAACGCCCAGTCCAGCAGCTCGCCGTCGGCCCACATCTGGGTCTGGTCGGTGTAGTGCGCGTTGAAGGCGTGGCCGGAGGCGCCGGTGAGGTTGATCCACTTCGACTTGTCGAGGTCGTCGAGGTTGACCACCATCCGCATCGACGGCACCCAGACGACGCCGTAGCCGCCCGCCGCGTTCCAGCCGGTGGCGTTGACCGTGGCCTCGCCGCCGCCGAGCTTCCAGGGGCCGCGGTTGAGGGCGTACTGG
The DNA here is from genome assembly GCF_040683675.1 of Streptomyces sp. NPDC093252. Taxonomy (NCBI): domain Bacteria; kingdom Bacillati; phylum Actinomycetota; class Actinomycetes; order Kitasatosporales; family Streptomycetaceae; genus Streptomyces; species Streptomyces sp. NPDC093252. The sequence goes on from NZ_JBFBEM010000003.1 coordinate 212,776, forward strand.
AGGAAGCCGGGGCCCTCGGTGCCCAGGGTCTGGTTCTTCAGGAACAGCCGGTGCAGCCGGCCCCAGCTCCAGGTGTCGATGTCCTTGCCGAGCTTGGCCGTCAGCTCCCAGCGGGCGTCGATCATGGCCCGCCGCAGCAGTTCGTCACGGTTGTCGGCGGCCGGGCGGCCGTTGCCCGACTCCGGCGTGGTCCACCACTCGCTGTCCGGCTCCTCCATCAGATTGCGGACCACCTCGAACCAGCGGTCGCCGCCGTCGGGCTGCGCCTGGTCGGCGTCGCGCCGGCCGCACTCGCGGACCTTGGTGTCGTCGTCCACAGGACCGGTGTTCGCGATGGGGTCGACCCACAGGCACTGGCCCTCGACCCGCAGCTCCTTGGGCAGCTTGTTGCCGAAGGCGAGCTTGAGGATGTTGCGCCACACCGAGTTGAAGTAGGCCGCCGCCGCCGAATCGGCGTCCTGGGTGTAGTCCCAGCCCTCCAGGAGCTTCTGCGCCTCGCGGACGTCCTTGTCGTCGACGTCGATCTTCAGCAGCACCGGGACCAGCAGCCGGGCGATCTCACTGCTGTTGTCGAGCTGCATCTGGCGCATGTCGTCGGTGGAGACCTTGCCGCCGTCCTTGATCTTCGACTCGATCAGATCGGTGATGCGCTGGCTGCGGGTGCCGTATCCCCAGTCGGTGGTGAGGGTGTGCGGGTAGTCGTCCTCGTCCACGACGGCCTGGTTGGCGGTGACGAGGTAGCCGCGCTCCGGGTCGTACTCGTAGGGCAGTTCGTCCTGGTCGACCCAGCCGGTCCACGCGTAGTCCGGGTCCCAGCCGGGCTGCGGGATGGAGCCGTCGGCGTCCTCCCCGCGGGTGGGGATCTTCCCGGGCAGGGTGTAGCCGATGTGGTTCTCGGTGTCGGCGTAGACGAGGTTCTGCGAGGGCACCTCGAAGAGGGTCGCCGCCTCGCGGAACTCCTCCCAGTCGGACGCCTTGTTCATGGCGAAGACGGCGTCCATGGAGGTGCCCGGGTCGAGCGCCGTCCAGCGCAGGGCGACCCCGTAGCCGTCGCCGCGGTCCGGGGCGGAGGTGTCGACCCCGGCCCTCTTGCCGACCTGGACGAGTTCGTCGGCGCGGTCGGAGAGCAGGGGGCCGTTGTTGGTCTCGCGGACCACGATGGTCTTGGGCTCGCCGCCGACGACCTCGATGGTCTCCTCGCGGGTGGTGAACGGCTTGACCTTGCCGTCGTAGAGGTAGCCGTCGCCGGTGAGCTGCTCCAGGTAGAGGTCGGTGACATCGACACCGGAGTTGGTCATGCCCCAGGAGATGTCCTGGTTGTGGCCGATGACCACACCGGGCATCCCGGCGAAGGTGTAGCCGCTGACGTCGTACTGACAGGTCTCGGAGACCTCGCGGCAGTGCAGGCCCATCTGGTACCAGACCGAGGGCAGCGACGCCGACAGGTGCGGGTCGTTGGCCAGCAGCGGCTTGCCGGTGATGGTGTGCTCGCCGCCGACGACCCAGGAGTTGGAGCCGATGCCGTTGCCGTTCACCCCGACGGCCTCGGGGACGTTGTCGAGCAGGTCGTACAGGCCCGAGAGCTGGCTCTGGAGGCCCGAGGACCCGGTGGAGGTGCCGGTACCCGTCCCGGTGGCGTCGGAGGCGCCCGAGGTGCCGTCGGTGCCCGTGCCGAGGCCGGTGGCGGGGTCGGTCAGGCCGGTGCCGCTGCCGTCGGTGCCCGTGCCGGTGCCGCTGCCGTCGCCGGTGGTGGCGCCGTCGTCGCCGCCGTCGAAGGTCCCGGTCAGCTCGTCGTACTGGCCCTCCTGGACGATCGCCTGGTTGCGGTCGTAGGGGTACTGCGGGTACAGGTCGGCGATCTGCTGCGGGCCGAGCCTGCTGGTCATCAGGGCCCGGTCGATCTCGTCCTGCATGTTGCCGCGCAGGTCCCAGGCCATCGCCTTCAGCCAGGCCAGCGAGTCGACCGGGGTCCACTCCTGGGGCGCGTAGTCGTTGGTGAAGCCGAGCGCCGCGTACTCCAGGGAGATGTCCGCGCCGTCCTTGCCCGCGAGGTAGGCGTTGACCCCCTTGGCGTACGCCTGGAGGTACGACTTGGTCTCGTCGCTGAGCGTGGAGTCGTACTCCTCCTTCGCCACCCGGTCCCAGCCGAGGGTGCGCAGGAAGGCGTCGTTCTCGACCTGGCTCTCGCCGAACATCTCCGCCAGGCGCCCCGAGGTCATGTGGCGGCGCACATCCATCTCGTAGAACCGGTCCTGCGCCTGCACATAGCCCTGGGCCATGAACAGGTCCTCGTCGGAGGAGGCGTATATCTGCGGGATGCCGTTGCCGTCGCGTTTGACGTCCACCGGGCCCGCGAGACCGTCCAGGGTGATCTCGCCCGTGGTCTGCGGGAAGGAGGCGCGCACGGTACTGATGGTCCAGTACGCCCCGTAGGCGAGGCCGCCGATGATCGCCAGCACCAGGACCAGGACGAACAGCCGGGCCTTACGTCCCTTCTTCCTGCCGGATGTGCGACCCGTGGTGGCGGTGGTGTTGGGGGGCATCGCTGTCCTTGCTGTCCTCACGCGAGCGGCAGGGCGGGCTGTGCTTTTGACTGAACGCTGGAGCAACCATAGGCGCAGGGCCTGAGGGCACTTGACGCGGACCGGGGAACCGGCGCGCACGAGCGTTCGATCTTGTCCCGGATCCGCGTCAAGAAAGCGTCAAGAGTTAGGTAAGGTAACGAAGTAATAGGACCGGAGGGCGTTACGCCCGCCCCGTGTCCGGTGTACGGGTCTGCTCATGCGCGGGACACGCGCGTGGGCCAGGGAAGGGAACGGCCGCTGACTGTCCACGACCTCAACGAACTCCTGCTCGTCTGCTCGCTCGTCCTGCTCGTCGCCGTCGCGGCCGTCCGGATCTCCTCGCGCAGCGGGCTCCCCAGCCTGCTCGTGTACCTGGGCATCGGCGTCGCGATGGGACAGGACGGCGTCGGCGACATCCAATTCGACAACGCCGAACTGACCCAGGTCATCGGATACGCGGCCCTGGTCGTGATCCTGGCCGAGGGCGGGCTCGGCACGAAGTGGAAGGAGATCAAACCGGCCCTGCCCGCGGCCTCCGCGCTGGCCCTGGCCGGGGTCGCGGTGAGCGTCGGGGTCACGGCCACGGCCGCGCACTACCTGGTCGGGCTGGACTGGCGGCAGGCGCTGATCATCGGGGCCGTGGTGTCCTCCACGGACGCGGCGGCGGTCTTCTCGGTGCTGCGCAGGATTCCGCTGCCCGCGCGCGTGACGGGCACCCTGGAGGCCGAGTCCGGCTTCAACGACGCCCCGGTGGTCATCCTGGTCGTCGCCTTCTCCACCGCCGGGCCGATCGACCACTGGTACGTCCTGCTGGGCACGATAGCGATGGAGCTGGCCATCGGCGCCGCCATCGGCCTCGCGGTCGGGTTCCTGGGCGCCTGGGGGCTGCGCCACATCGCGCTGCCCGCCTCCGGTCTCTATCCGATCGCCGTCATGGCCATCGCCGTCACCGCCTACGCGGCCGGCGCGCTCGCCCACGGCAGCGGCTTCCTCGCCGTCTATCTGGCCGCCATGGTGCTGGGCAACGCCCGGCTGCCGCACGCGCCCGCCACCCGCGGGTTCGCCGACGGGCTCGGCTGGATCGCCCAGATCGGCATGTTCGTGCTGCTCGGCCTGCTGGTCACCCCGCACGAACTGGGCGACGACATCATCCCGGCCCTGCTCATCGGGCTGGTGCTGACCATGGTGGCGCGTCCGCTGAGCGTGGTGCTGTGCCTGGTGCCGTTCCGGGTGCCCTGGCCGGAGCAGGCCCTGATGTCCTGGGCGGGGCTGCGCGGCGCGGTGCCCATCATCCTGGCGACCATCCCCATGGTGAACGGCGTCGAGGGCAGCCGCACGATCTTCAACGTCGTCTTCGTGCTGGTCGTCGTCTACACCCTGATCCAGGGGCCGACCCTGCCCTGGCTGGCCCGCAAGCTGAAGCTCGGCAAGGGCGCCGAGGCGGCCGACCTGGGCATCGAATCGGCCCCCCTGGAGCGGCTGCGCGGCCATCTGCTGTCGGTCGCCATCCCCGAGGGCTCGCGGATGCACGGCGTCGAGGTCCATGAGCTGCGGCTCCCGGCGGGCGCCGCGGTCACCCTGGTCGTCCGGGAAGGAAAATCGTTCGTTCCCTCGCCGACCACGGTGCTGCGACGCGGCGACGAGCTCCTCGTCGTCGCCACCGACCCGGTCCGCGACGCCGCCGAGGCCCGCCTCCGCGCGGTCGGCCACGGCGGCAAGCTGGCGGGGTGGCTGGGGCAGAACGGGGTGCGCCCGGGGGCGGGGCCCGGGACGGGCCCGGGAGCGGGAGCCGGGCGCGGGCCGGGGTCGGGGTCCCGGCCGGGGCCGGGCTCCGGGGCGACGGGGGTGCGGCGGCGGTAGGGGGCACCTGCCGGTGGGGGTGTGTGTCTGGGCGGGGCGCCTGTGGGTGGGGTGCGTGCGTGTGGGCGGGGGCCCGCGGGTGAGGTGCAGGTGTCTGGGACGGTGGCCCTGGATGGGGTGCGGGTGTCTGGGACGGTGGCCCGCGGGTGGGGCGCGTGCCTCTGGGCGGGGCCCCGCGGGTGGGGGTCTGTGTTCGGGCGGGGTCTCCGCAGGTGGGGTACGTGTGCCTGGACGGGCCCGATGGGCCGGTGGGCGGCCGATCGGTCCGCACCCTTGTACGATGGGGACGGATCTGATCGAACCGACTCTGCCTGACGCAGAGCTGGCGCGACGACCGTATGGCGGCCGGAAGCACCTCGCAGTGGATGCCGGTATCTACCGCAGTTCCGCGCAAGAGGACAGCTCTCGGCGCCCCCCGCACGGGCGCGCTACCAGGCGGCAGAAAGGCACGGGGCCGTGGCATCCACGGTCACCGGCGAGCCGTCCGAGGACTCGCCGAACCTTTCCCGTCCGGGCTACGGACAACTGCTGCGCACCCGGGGCGCCTGGACGTTCCTGCTCCCCGGCTTCGCCGCGCGGCAGCCGTTCGCGATGCTCACCCTCTCCATCGTGCTGCTGGTGCAGCACACCACCGGCTCCTACGGCGCGGCGGGCGCCGTCGCGGCCGTCACCGGCGTCTCCATGGCGCTCTTCGCGCCCTTCACGGGCCGCCTCGCCGACCGCCACGGACAGCGCGCGGTGCTGCTCCCCGGGGTCCTGGCGCACGCCCTGTCCGGTGTCGCCCTGACCGCGCTGGCGCTGTCCGGCGCGCCCCTGTGGGCGCTGTTCGCGGCGGCCGTCCCCACCGGCGCCTCCGTGCCGCAGATCGGCCCCATGGTCCGGGCCCGCTGGGCCGCCCGGCTCCAGGGCACGCCCCTGATGAGCACGGCCGCCGCCTTCGAGTCCGTCACGGACGAGCTGACCTTCGTCGTCGGACCGCTGCTGGCGACCGCCCTGTGCACCACCGTCGACCCGGCCGCCGGGCTGCTCACCGAGGCCGGGCTCACCCTGGTGGGCGGTCTGCTGTTCGCCGCCCAGAAGAAGAGCCAGCCCCCGGTGTCCGCCACGCTCCACGCGCGCGTGGAGCACGCCTCCGCGCTGCGGGTGCCCGGCGTACGCGTCCTGATCGTGGCGTTCCTGGGCATCGGGGCGGTCTTCGGCGGGATGCAGGTCTCGCTGGCCGCGTTCAGCGAGTCCATCGGCGAACCGGGACTGAACGGCGTCCTGTACGGCGTCTTCGCGGCGGGCAACATGATCGCCGGCCTCGTCTGCGGCGCCGTCGCCTGGAAGTCCGCCCCGCAGCACCGGCTGGTCGTCGGCTACGCGGCGCTCGCGCTGACCGCGTCGGGTCTCTGGGCGGCGCAGTCGGCGCCGGTCCTGGCCGGGGTCGGCCTGCTGGTCGGCATGTCCATCGCCCCTGCCCTGATCACCGGGTACACCCTGGTCGACGGCCTGGTACCGGCCGGGGCCCGCACGGAGGCGTTCACCTGGCTGACCGGCGCGGTCGCCCTGGGACAGGCGGCGGCCGTGACCGTCGCCGGACAACTGGAGGACCGCTTCTGGGACGGCGCCGGGTTCCTGGTGCCGATGGGCGGGACCCTGCTGGCCCTGGTGACGCTCCTGGCCCTGCGCTCCCGGCTCACTCCGCGCCCCCGGGGCCGTACGGTGGCGCGTGGCGTGGGTCACCGCGCCCCGGTGGCGGTGGACTGATCCCGAGGAATACGTCACTATGGACCGTCGTTAGCACTCATCGAGTGAGAGTGCCAGGAGGAAGACAGTGCCGACGTACCAGTACCAGTGCACCGAGTGCGGCGAGGGCCTCGAGGCGGTGCAGAAGTTCACCGACGACGCCCTGACCGAGTGCCCCACCTGCGGTGGCCGCCTCAAGAAGGTGTTCTCCGCGGTAGGCATCGTCTTCAAGGGCTCGGGCTTCTACCGCAACGACAGCCGCGGCTCCTCGTCGAGCAGCGCGCCGGCGTCGAAGTCGGCCGCGAACGGGGACGCGAAGTCGTCGTCGTCCTCCGACTCCAAGTCGTCGACCTCGTCGTCTGAGTCCTCTTCCGCTGCCTCGTCTTCCTCTTCGTCGTCCTCCGACGCGAAGTCCTCGAAGCCGGCCGGCTCGGGCAGCTCCACCAGCAGCTCGGCGGCCTGACCGCCGCCCACCGGCTCCGCCCGCCCCGCCGTCCGCGCGACGACGGGGCTTTCGGCGTTCCGGGGCCGCGGGGTTGCCCGTGACGGGGTCCGACGGTCTCCCGCGTCCACCGCGCACGGGCCGCCCTCCGACTAATGTGCTGGGCATGGCGAACGCAGAGATCGGTGTAATCGGCGGCTCCGGCTTCTACTCGTTCCTCGACGAGGTGACCGAGGTCCAGGTCGACACCCCGTACGGGCCGCCCAGTGACTCCCTCTTCCTCGGCGAGATCGCCGACCGGCGGGTCGCCTTCCTGCCCCGGCACGGCCGCGGACACCATCTGCCGCCGCACCGCATCAACTACCGGGCCAACCTCTGGGCGCTGCGTTCCCTCGGGGTGCGCCAGGTCCTCGGCCCGAGCGCGGTGGGCGGCCTGCGGCCCGAGTACGGCCCGGGAACCCTGCTGGTCCCCGACCAGCTCGTGGACCGCACGAAGGGGACCCGGCCCCAGACGTTCTACGACGGGCTGCCGCTGCCCGACGGGTCCGTGTCCAACGTCGTCCATGTGTCCTTCGCCGACCCGTACTGCCCCGTCGGCCGGGCGGGGGCGCTCAAGGCGGCGCGCGGCCGGGACTGGGAGGCGGTGGACGGCGGGACGCTGGTCGTGATCGAGGGACCGCGCTTCTCCACCCGCGCCGAGTCGCTGTGGCACACCGCGCAGGGCTGGTCGGTGGTGGGGATGACCGGGCACCCGGAGGCGTCGCTCGCCCGGGAGCTGGAGCTGTGCTACTCGTCGCTGACGCTGGTCACGGACCTGGACGCGGGCACCGAGAGCGGCGAGGGCGTCTCGCACGACGAGGTGCTGAGGGTGTTCGCGGCCAATGTCGACCGGCTGCGGGACGTGCTCTTCGACACGGTGGCCGCGCTGCCGTCGAACGAGGCGCGGGACTGTCTGTGCGCGAACGCGCTGAACGGGGCGGATCCGGGGATCGCGCTGCCGTAGGCGGAGAGGTGGGGCGGGGATCACGTTGCCGTGGGTGGGGCGGGGTCAGGTGGGTTATGGAGGACGCGCGGGGGGGGCGGAACTCCTCGTTCGGGTGGCGGAGTTGTCCACAACCGGCGAGTAGGACACGGGCTCCGGCGGGGATCGGCGGAAAGCCTCATCGTGGGCTGAGCAGCCGATTCCGCTCGCTCTCCCTCCCGCTCACAGGTGGTGACCGCCGTGCCCGTTCCGCCCTCTCCCCTCTCCCTTCCTTCCCCTCACCGCCTCCCGGGTGACCCGACCCCGGAGCCGTGGCCGTCCGGCGGTGAGGTGCCGCCGCCCCGGGCGGTGCCGCAGTTCGCGCCCGTGCGGGTACGTGGTGTGCGGTACGGGCCGTGGCGGCGGCGGTGGGTGCGGCGGGGTGGGCGGGGGCTCGCCGCCGGGCTGGCGCTGATCGCCGCCGCCGTGGTCGTGATCGTGGCGGACACGGGGGGTGGTGGTGGGCGGGCGCGGGGGCATCCCGCCCCGGCCGGGGCGGGTGAGGAGCGGCGGGCCGAGCGGGTGACCGCGCCGGTACGGATCGCCGACGGTGCCACGGTCCGGTTGCTGCGGGCCGGTGACCGGGTCGATGTGGTCGCGGCCCAGGAGTCGGCGGCGGGCGGGGACGCGCGCGTGGTGGCGCGGGGCGCGCTGGTGACGGAGGTGCCGGAGCCGGAGCCGGTGGACGAGTCGGCCGGTGCCGGGGCGCTGGTGGTGCTGTCGGTTCCCCGGGCCACGGCCGCGCGGCTGGTCGGCGCGAGCACCACGGGACGGCTGGCGGTGACGCTGTGCTGAACCCGGCGGAGCGTCGGCGGCCGACGGGCTCCCCCTCGCCCCCACCCTTGACTCCGCCCTCGGATCACCTGTCAAGTCCCTCGTTTGGGGGAGGGGATTGGACAGAACGGCCGCGCCCTGACGTAGGTTGCGGACCGATCTGTTCCACCACTTCCCCTCTGCACGAAGGAAGGCTCCGAGGTGAGCGAGAAGAAGGAACCGGGCGTCTGGGACGGCTTCAAGGCCTTTCTGACACGCGGCAACGTCGTCGATCTGGCAGTAGCGGTGGTCATCGGCGCCGCCTTCACCAATGTCGTCAACTCGGTGGTGAAGGGCGTCATCAACCCGCTGGTCGGCGCGATCGGCACACAGAACCTGGACAGCTACAGCTCCTGTCTCAAGGGCCCCTGCGAGAAGGCCGCGGACGGCACGGTCAGCAGTGGCGTGATGATCCTGTGGGGTTCGGTGCTCGGCGCCGCGCTCAGCTTTGTGATCACGGCGGCGGTGGTCTACTTCCTGATGGTGCTGCCGATGGCGAAGTATCTGGCCCGGGTGGAGGCCCGCCGCAAGGCGAAGGAGGGCACCCAGGAGGTGATCGAGGTGAGCGAGCTGGAGGTGCTCAAGGAGATCCGGGACGCGCTGGTCGCCCAGCGCGGGTCGGGCCACGACGAACGGTAGGACAAGCGGCAGGACGGCCGACAGGACGGGCCGCGGCGCGGGCGATGGTGCGGGCGGTGGCGCGGAGGGTGTCCCGCTCCGCCGCCGCGCTTCACAGGTGGTGGGGCGGCTTCTCGTCCAGGAAGCGCTTGAGGTCGTCGGCGGCGCTCTCCGAAGGGGTTCGCTCGCCCCAGCCGCGGTCCGTGTCGTCCGAGGACCGGGTGTCCAGCGGATCGTCGAAGATCAGCGGGGGCTTCGGGGCGCGCGGCTCGGGGTCGGAAGCGGTACTCATACCTCCAGCGTACGGCCCCGGACCGGGGACCCCCGTGGGAGCGTCGGCGCAAGATTTCCGATCCGATGTGGGCTGTTATGGGAGGTATGACCTCCAGCCCGACACCGACTCCCCCGCCCCCGACCCCGCCTCCACCGGGCGCGCTGCGCCCGCTCACCGCGCGGGGCCGTGGCGAGGCGCACCGCGCCTCCACCCCCCTCGAACTCTTCTTCGACCTCTGCTTTGTGGTCGCGGTCGCCCAGGCGGGTGTCCAACTGGTGCACGCGCTGGCCGAGGGGCAGGTCGGCAAGGGGATCCTGAACTACGCCATGGTGTTCTTCGCCATCTGGTGGGCCTGGATGAACTTCACCTGGTTCGCCTCGGCGTACGACAACGACGATGTGCTGTACCGCGTGGTGACGCTGGTCCAGATCGCGGGCGTCCTGGTGCTCGCCGCCGGGATCTCGCGCGCCTTCGAGCAGCACGAGTTCCTGCTGGTCTGGCTGGGCTACGCGATCATGCGGGTGGCGATGGCGTCCCAGTGGCTGCGGGCGGCGAGGAACGCCGAGGGCCCGGAGCGGCGGTGCGCCCTGCGGTACGCGACCGGCATCCTGGTGTGCCAGATCGGCTGGCTGGGGCTGGTGGTGCTGCCGCCGGGGGCGCGGGGCTGGGTGTTTCTGGTGATGGTGGTCGCCGAGTTGTGTGTGCCGCTGCTGTCGGAGCGGGGTTTCGCCACGTCCTGGCATCCGCGGCACATCGCGGAGCGCTATGGGCTGTTCACCATCATCGTGCTGGGCGAGTCGATCGCGGCGGCGACGGTGGCAGTGAAATCGGGGGTGGACGAGAACGAGGCGGTGGGCGATCTGCTGCCGATCGCGGCGGGCGGGCTGCTCATCGTGTTCTCCGCCTGGTGGATCTACTTCGTGGTGCCGATCCACGGGCATCTGCGGAGCAACCGGCAGTCGTTCCTTTGGGGCTACGGCCACTATCTGATCTTCGCGTCGGCGGCGGCGATCGGCGGGGGTCTGGAGGTGGCGGTCGAGCAGGCCGTGCACGAGGCGCACATCTCCAGGCTGGCGGCCTCGGCGGCGGTGACCCTGCCGACGGCGCTGTATCTGCTGGCGGTGTGGGCGCTGCACTCACGCCACTTCAAGGCGGGCATCACCCAGCAACTGGTCCTGCCGACGGCGGCCCTGCTGGTGATCTGCTGCACCTTCCTCGGTCACTGGGCGGTCCTCGCGGCCGGGGTGGTGTCGGCCCTGACGGTGGCGGCCGGGGAGACGCTGACCGCGCGGGGACGGGGAAAGGGGCGGGGACGCACAGCAGGGGCTCCGGCGTCGGCAGCCTGAGACCGCCGGGACGAGACCACCGGCCTCCCCAGCCCACCTCACCCCGGGCCACCTCACCCCCGCCCACCTCTCCGCCGCCCATCCCTCCCCATCCACCCCTCCCCCATCCACCTCACCCTCATCCCGCCCTCACCTCCACCTCCGCCCCAACCCCCACCCGCACGCCCACCCTCACCCGCACCCGCACTCCCACGCGCATCCGCATCCCCACCCGCCAGACTGGGCGGTATGACAGTTGACGCTCTGACGGATGTGGCCGGTCTGCGGGTGGGGCATGCGACCCGGGCCGGGGACGGCCGGCTGACCGGGACGACGGTGGTGCTGGCGCCGGAGGGCGGGGCGGTGGCCGCGGTGGATGTGCGCGGCGGCGGCCCCGGCACCAAGGAGACGGACGCGCTCGACCCACGCAATGTGGTGCAGAAGGTCGAGGCGATCGTCCTCACCGGCGGCAGCGCGTACGGGCTGGACGCGGCGGCCGGGGTGATGGCCTGGCTGGAGGAGCGGGGGCGCGGGGTGCGGGTGGGCCCGGACCCGGCGCATGTGGTGCCGGTGGTGCCCGCGGCGTGCGTCTTCGACCTGGGACGCGGGGGCGTCTTCCGGGCCCGCCCCGACGCGGCGACCGGACGGGACGCCGTGACGGCGGCGGCGGCCGAACCGCTCGGGGCGCCGGTGGCGGAGGGCTGTGTGGGCGCGGGGACGGGCGCGGCGGTGGGCCATGTGAAGGGCGGGGTGGGCACGGCGAGCACGGTGACGGAGTCGGGGTTCACGGTGGCGGCGCTGGTGGTGGCCAACGCGGCGGGCGAGGGGGTGGATCCGGAGACGGGGGTTCTGTACGGGGAGTTGTTCGGCGGGCGGGTGACCTATCCGCCGGCGGAGGTGCACGAGCGGGCGCGCGCCAGGCTGGCGGAGGCGGCGGCCCGCAACTCCCTGCCGCCGCTCAACACCACGCTGGCGGTGGTCGCCACCGACGCGGTGCTCTCCAAGGCCCAGGCCCAGAAGCTCGCCGGGACGTCCCACGACGGCATCGCCCGCGCGGTCCGCCCGGTGCACCTCCTCAACGACGGCGACACGGTCTTCACCCTGGCGACGGGCGCGCGCCCGCTCCCCCCGGAGGAACCCCTGATCCTCAACGAGATCCTGGCGGCGGGCGCGGACACGGTCACCAGGGCCATCACCAAGGCTCTCCGCGCGGCCCACTCCGTGGAGACCGGGGGTGGCCTGTGGCCGTCGTACGGGGAGTTGTACGGGGCGGGGTGAGGGGGTCCCGCCCTGCCTGCGGGGACGGCGCCTGGCGCCGCGCGGAGGGGTGATCGGCCGATGGGTGCCGCCCTCTGTCCGGGGTCTGCCCGTTCCCCGGACAGAGGGCGCGGGTACTACGGGGTGCCGCGCGGGCTGCTCTCCGCGGAGGGTGCGTACCCGTCCGTCTCGTGGTCGGGGTCCCTGTACTCGAAGGTGTGGCAGCCCTGGTGACCCTCGTAGAGGATGCAGGCCATGTCCTCCGGGGTGGGGCCGCTGAGGGTGTTGCAGTCCGGCAGGACGGCGACGCGTTCGGGCACGCCGTCGTTGGGCCATTCGGCCCAGACCTCGCCGTGGCTGGAGTCGTCCAGTTCCCAGTGTCGTTCCTTGCGCAGGGCCATCTCGTCACGCCTCCCGTACGGCGAACCCGCGAACGTCGGGCTGTGCGCCCACGTCGGACAGGCAGCGCAGGCAGCGGCACGGTGGCCAGCGGTCCGAGACCAGCATCAACGGCCCCGGAACACCGCAGAACACCCGCCGCACGACAGGCCCCTTCCGCCTGCCGTCCGGGCCGACCCGGTACATCTCGATCGTCATCCGTGAGTCGCCCGACTCGGGGCGAGTACCGACGTTCACCGAGCCTGCTCCCCGCGCCGGGAACGGCAAGGGCAGGTGCAGCAGGGTGGTAGAGCGCTCAGGGACCTCGCAGAAACCCGGCGGACAATGTAGTGCATGTTGGCGCTCCTTTGCGGCGTCCGACCATGCCCCGGGGCCCTGCCAGGCCACCGGGGTCTTGTCTGAGTTGCCGACGCTAGGAGCGCGGAAGACAGGAAGGGGGCAGAGGCTCTACCCCCTTTCTGAGGGGTACGTTTCCTACCCCCGTTGTGTGGTCACACGGGCACGCACACGTCCCGTGCCAGTTTTTGCGCGTCCTCGCGGACCATGCGAGGACCGGACCTTGCGAGTTCCGGCAGCACGGCACGGGCGTGGAGGTTGTATGTGATCGTCTCGGGCGATTCTTCGTACGCCTTCTTCAACAGAGAGACCGCTGCGAGCCGCTCGCCGGACATTCCGTAGGCGCGTGCGGTTTCGATCAGGTGGTAGGAGCGACGCGTGGCCGACGGAATACGGCTGAGGTCGAGGGCATCCGCGACTTCAAGGGCCTTTGCAGGCTGCACCAGGTCGTTGTGCATGGTGATCGCATAGGCGTCGACGATGCCGCGCCCGAAGACCAGCCAAGGGTGGGAGTAGTCGTCGCCCAATGTTCGTGCGGCGGCATCGGCTTTGTCCCAGTAGTGCCATGCGTCTCCCGTCTGCCCTGTTTTCGCGAAGGACAAGGCGACCGCCAGATAGAGAAGTCCCTGGCGGGCGAGATGCTCCGGGTCCTCGCCGTCCGGCAGGAGCGCCACTGCCTGTTCGGCCAGGTCCACCCTGGCTTCCGCGGCTTCCCCCGCATCGCGGTGGACGTGGTTGACATACCACGCCGCTCCGGCGATCGCTCGTGGGCTGTCGGCATCCTGAGCTGCGGTCATGGCTCGATCGCTGGTGAGGGTGATCAAGTCCGGTACCGGCTGGAAGGACAGGAAGAGTTGGGAGAGGTGGTAGGTCTCGGTCAGGGCGACGAGCGCGCGTCGGCGTTCTGTCCCTTCCAGGACGCGCGCGCTGTGCTGTGTATCGCCGAGGAGTGAGGGCAGCAGGGCTCCGATGCGCGTGCGGTTACCTTCGGACCTGTCCCGGATGCCGGTGCGGCGGTCGGCCGAATGCCAGAGTTTCCATGCCTCGCGTACCCGGGCACCCAGGACCGCGACCGGCTCCGGCTGCCGGTCGGCGGGCTTCAGGCGGAAACTCGTCAGCGCCTGCTTGACGAGAGGGAGCGTGGCGTGTTCCGCCTTGGCATATGTGGTGGCGATGATCCTTTCGTCGCCGGTGAGTTCGGTGATGTCCTCGACACCCAGGGCATGGGCGAGACGGAGCAGTTTGGGAAAGCGCGGTATGCCGATACGGCCGGACTCGATGGCCTTCACCCATTCCGTCGACTGACCCATACGATCGGCAATGATCGGCCGAGTCTTCCCCGCTCGTATCCGTGCGCGCCGGACGCGCTGTCCAAAGGTGAGTGATGATGCGCTGTCGGTGGACTCAGACATGCTGATCTCCGTTCTGCGTCGACATCAGAACGGTACCCCTGGCACGGGGAGGGGAACGGCTATCGCTCCCTGCCGGGCAACCGCCCCGTCGCGGGCACGTTCCGAGAGAGCACCCCGCTCGCGGTGGGGATCGGAGTATTCGCAGGTTCGGTTCGTCGTACGGGGGCATCCCGTCCGACGAACCCGGGAACGTCCGGCTGTGCGCCCACGTCGGACAGACAGAGCGGGCAGCGGCACGGCGGCCAGCGGTTCGAGACCGGCGTCAGCGGCCCCGGAGCGGCACGGAACACCCGTCGCAGGACAGGCCCCTTCCGCCTGCCGTCCGGGCCGACCCGGTACGTCTCGATCGTCATGCGCGACTCGCCCGGCTCGGGTCGGGTACCGACATTCACCGGGCCCTGACCCCGCTCATGCCGGTACCGGGCGATAAGACGCCCAGCGGTCCGGCCGGAAGTGGGCGGATAGGCTTCACCATGTTGACCTGCTCTCTCAGGTTGGCCACGCCCCCGGACGTTCGCGCGTCGCGGGGGTCTTCTGTGTTCACCTCAGAGTGCCGATACAAAAGGGCCGGAACTATCAGACTCCATTGATAGCCCCGGCCATTGAATAACGTTACGTCACGTCACACTCCCAGCCATGCACCGAAATTGCCGAAGGTCTCCGGCATCCGGCGCTTGGCCGCCTCCAGTCCGGCGTATGTCTCGCGCACGGTCGGGTGGTAACGCGTCTGCTGCGGAGCCAGTTTGCGGGCCCTGAGAAGACTTCTGAACGCCGCGTCGGTGCGACCGGTCCACATTTCGGCCCGAGCGATTTCCGCGTGATGGTGCGCCAGACGGGAAACGGGCCAGTCATCAGGGGGCGTGATCTGCTGGGCCTCATGAACCGCCTCGGGATAGAGGTCGAGTTCCGCCAGCACACTCACTCGGTGCACACCGACATTGGTCGGGCCGAAGGACAGCCAGTGCACCTTCTCCGCCGGTCCGGTCTGTGCCGCGATGCGCGCCGCTTCGCCGAGATGGCCCTCGGCCGTGTCCCTGTCCTTGTCACGGCCCGCGAGCACCGCTGCCCCGAGGTGGAGTTGCCCCGTCACGACATCGCGTTCGCGGCCCGGCTCCGCCTGCTGCAAGGCGGCTGCGCCCAGCGCCACGAGGCGCTTTCCCGTCCGGTAGTCGCTGGCCCGCAGGTAGGCCAGGGCGCGGAGATACTGCCGCATGCCGCCGAGCAGTGGATCGGACGCCCGTTGCGCGGCCCAGTCCATGCGGTCCAGCGCCACGGTGCACAGGTCGGGGAACCCGAGCTTGGTCGTCACGTCGTAGGCGGTCCGATAGACGCTTGCGAGTACCCGCCAATTACGGGCGCCGGGGTGCACATGTGCCGCCGTCGTGGCCTCGCAGATCAAACCCGGGAGTTCGGCGGCCACCCGCTTGATGTTCGTCGCGCGCACCAGTGCGCAGAGATTCTCGGCGTGCTCCTCCAACTCCTCGACAGTACGCGGGGCCACGTCCGGATCGGGGCCGAGATCGTAGACGTTCAGCGCCTCGCGAATGGGATTGATCAGCCCGTCGAGATGGTCCTGCCGCAATTCCTCCAGGTAGGGCTGCCCGGTCAGTTCCGTGACCGGCACCGAGAGAGTCCGGGCGAGTGCGCCCATGACCGATGGGCTGGCGGGTATGGCGCCCTGTTCCACTTTTGTGAGCGTGCTGTAGGACACGTGCGAGAGATCCGCCAATTCCCGCTGGGTGAGATGGCGATTTTTGCGCACACGCGCAATGCGCGCGCCTGCGTGGTCTGCACCGTGCTGGGGCATACCGGTCTCCGTTCTGCGTCGACCTCAGAACGGTACCCCTGCCGCAGGGGGGCACAACGGCGCTCGTCCCGGCCGGTCAACCGCCCCCGGCGCGACCCCGTTCCGTGAGATTGTCCCGGTTCTGTCACGTGAGCGCCTTCGTTCCGGTCGGGCGGAACCCGGGGGCGGTGCCCGGCCCTCTCTCCTTGCGCAGGGGAGCGGATCACGGACATCACCGGAAAATGGAGTCACTCGTGGCAACGTCGGACATAGCAACGCGACGCGGAATCGTGGCCGTCGCGGCCCTGGTGGTCGGTGGGCTGGTGCTGACCGCGTGCGGGGGCAGCGCCAACGCCGATGACGACAAGGGGGGCAGCGGCGGGAAGGAATCTGCGCGGCCCGCCGGGGCGCGGATCGTCATCTCGGCGAAGGACGGTTCGACGGGGGCGTCGATCAACTCCACCGGGGTCGAGGTGACCGGCGGCAAGCTGACCGAGGTCACCATGACCGATGTCGGTACGGGCGAGGCGGTGGCCGGGAAGGTCGCGGGCGACGGGGGGAGCTGGAAGCCGGAGGAGCAGTTGGAGCGCGGCACCAAGTACCGGATCTCGGCGAAGGCCGAGGGGACCGACGGGCGGGCCACCGCCTCCGACTCGGTGTTCACGACCGTCACCACCGCCAACAGCTTCATCGGGACCTACACCCCGGACGGCGGGACCACCGTCGGCGTCGGCATGCCCGTGTCGTTCACCTTCGACAAGGCGATCAGCGACAAGAAGTCCGTGCAGTCCGGCATCTCGGTCACCTCCAGCAGCGGTCAGGAGGTCGTCGGGCACTGGTTCGGCGACCAGCGGCTCGACTTCCGGCCGGAGGAGTACTGGAAGGCCGGGTCGAAGGTCACCATGAAGATCGACCTGGACGGCGTCGAAGGCGCCAACGGTGTCTTCGGGGTCCAGAAGAAGAGCGTCACCTTCACCATCGGCCGCTCCCAGGTCTCCACCGTCGATGTGAACACCCAGACCATGACCGTCGAGCGCGACGGCAAGACGGTGAAGTCGGTGCCGATCTCCGCGGGCAGCGCCGAGAATCCCACCTACAACGGGCAGATGGTGATCTCGGAGAAGTTCGAGGAGACCCGGATGGACGGGTCGACGGTCGGCTTCGGCGGCGAGTACGACATCCCGGACGTCCCGCACGCCATGCGGCTCTCCACCTCCGGCACCTTCGTGCACGGCAACTACTGGTACCCCAAGGGCAACCCGCCCTTCGGCGTCCAGGGCACCAGCCACGGCTGCGTCGGCCTCGCGGACGTCCAGGGGGCGCAGGGCGCCACGGACGGCAAGTGGTTCTTCGACAACTCCCTGATCGGGGACGTGGTCGTGGTCAAGAACTCCCCCGACGACACCATCGCCCCCGACAACGGCCTCAACGGCTGGAACATGGCCTGGAGCGAATGGATCGCCGGCAGCGCGAGCTGATCATCCGGATCTCCAGCGCGGTCCCCACCATCCCCAACCATCCCGGACCGCCCCCAACTACCCTCAACCGCCCCCGGCCGTCCTCAACCGCCCCCGGCCGCCCCTGGCCATCCTCAGCGGTCCCGCGGCGATCCCCAGGCGGTTCCCCGGCGATTCCCAAGGTTGCCCCACGTTCCCCAACGATCCGCAAAGATACCCCCCAACCCCTTTCTGACCAGCCCTTCTTGAGGGACCATCAGGCCGCGCGGGAACTTCCCGCGCGGCCCGTGAGTTTTCTCTGCGTACGTTTTCTCGGTTCCCGGACATGATGTCCGACCGAGGGGCTACGGTATGCACCCACAAGGTGACACGCAGCAACGCCGGGAGAAACCTTGAGCGTTCCGTACGAGACCGCAGCGTACGAACCACCTGAGTCGCCGGAGTCTCCGGAGGAGCATCTCGCGCGACTGCTCGGCCGTGCCCTCAACTCCTTCGAGCTGCCCGACGACACCATCAGGCAGCTCGACTGCGCGCTGGCGCACGACACATCCCTGCACTCCGCGCACCACAGCGCGGGCCTGCACCGGGAGACGTACCGGCACACCTGGCTGCTGGCCGACGGTTCGGCCCGCACGCTCTGGGAGCTGGTGCACAACACCAGACCGGGCAGCGGCCCGCAGCACGAGGTGTATGTCGACGAGGAGGAGCTGCGCGCCGCCACCGGCCGCCTCCCGCTCCCGCCGGACACGCCCGATTTCGAGCTGCCGGTGCAGGTGCGGCTGCCGCCCGTCCCCGGACCCCGGCACGCCTATGTGCCGGACGACTCCGCGGACCACGCACGCCGGGTGCTGCGCCGCGCGGAGAACGCGGACCGGCCCGACCCGGCCACGGCGACGCTGCTCACCACGGCGTTCGCCCACCAGATCACCCAGGCGTTCGGGCGGCCCTGCCGGGCCGGGCGCGCGGGGCTCTGCTTCTCGCTCTACGAGCACGCGTTCCTGCTGCGCGACGGCCGGGAGATCTCCCTGTGGGAGGTCGAGCACACGGCCACCCCGGACGGCCGGCACATGTGCGAGGTCTATCTCACCGAGGAGGCCGCCCGGGACGCGATGGAGCGGCGGGCATCGCATTTACCCTGAGCACGGGCACGGGCACGGGCACAGATACAGGCGTGGGCACGGATACGGGCACGGGCACGGGCACGGATATGAGCACGGATACGGGCACGGGCACGGTTCGCGCTTCGGGGCGGGACGCCTCCGCCCCACCCCCTCACCGTGACTCCTCCAGGCCCCGTACCAGCCCCGCGAAGGCGTCCTGTTCGGCCGGTGTCAGTTCCACGGACTCCAGCGGCGGAGCGGACTGACGCCCCTGCGGAAGCGCCGCCAGGGTGTGCGCCCCGACCGGGCCGGAGTGCCAGAGGGCGTAGCCGGAGCGGCCGTCGCGCAGGATCCGCACCACGGCGACGACCCAGACGACCGCGCACAGCACGAGGACGGCGGTGCCCGCCCACTGGAGGGGCGTGAAGTTCTCGGGCATGCACCCCAGTAGACAGCACGGCCCGGGACTTGTGCCCCGGACCGTGATCTATCTCGCAGGCCACGCGAACGACTCACAGCAACCCACAGCCACTCACAGGTGCTCACAGTCACTCACAGCCACTCATAGGAATTCACAGGCTGCTCAAAGGGACGTATCTCCGTCCCCGCCCCGCGCTCCCCGCCTACGCCGCCACCGGCCGCTTCACCTCACCCGCCGCAGCCGCCGCACCCTCGCCCGGCGCGGTACCCGCCGCCCCCGGACCCACCGGCCCCCGCAGGCTCTTCAGCACCACCACCAGCACCGTCGTCACTCCCACCCCCGCCGCCAGCGCGATCAGGTACAGGAACGGGTTGCCGATCAGCGGTACGACGAAGATCCCGCCGTGCGGAGCGCGCAGGGTCGCGTCGAAGGTCATCGACAGCGCACCCGTGACCGCGCCGCCCGCCATGGACGCCGGGATCACCCGCAGCGGGTCGGCCGCCGCGAACGGGATCGCCCCCTCGGAGATGAAGGACGCGCCCAGCACCCAGGCGGCCTTGCCGTTCTCCCGCTCGGTCGGTGTGAAGAGCCGGCCGCGCACGGTCGTGGCCAGCGCCATGGCGAGCGGCGGGACCATCCCGGCGGCCATCACCGCGGCCATGATCTTCATCGCGGAGTCACTGGGCGCGGCGACCGCGATCCCGGCGGTGGCGAAGGTGTAGGCGACCTTGTTGACCGGGCCGCCGAGGTCGAAGCACATCATCAGGCCGAGCAGGGCGCCCAGCAGGACGGCGTTGGTGCCGGTGAGGCCGTTCAGCCAGTCGGTCATCGCGCTCTGCGCGGAGGCGATCGGCTTGCCGATCACCACGAACATCAGGAAGCCGACGACCGCCGAGGAGATCAGCGGAATCACCACCACCGGCATGATCCCGCGCAGCGAGGCCGGGATCCGGACCCGCTGGATCGCCAGCACCACCGCCCCCGCGATCAGACCGGAGGCGAGACCGCCGAGGAACCCGGCGTTGATGGTGAGCGAGATGGCACCGCCGACGAAGCCGGGCACCAGACCGGGGCGGTCGGCCATGCCGTAGGCGATGTACCCGGCCAGCACGGGGACGAGGAAGTTGAAGGCCACCCCGCCGATCTGGAAGAGCAGCGCGCCCCAACTGTCCGCCTGGGTCCAGGAGAAGTGGTCCATCACCGAGGGCGCCTGATTGATCTCGTAGCCGCCGATCGCGAAGCCGAGGGCGATCAGCAGACCGCCCGCGGCGACGAACGGGACCATGTAACTGACCCCGGACATCAGCCAGGTGCGCAGCCTGCTGCCATAGCCCTCGCCCGGCGCACCGGCCCGCGCGACCGGCGTACGGCCACCCGGGGTGCCGCCACCCGGGATGCCGCCGCCCGGCGCACGGCCCGGGTCGGACGCCCGGGTGCCGGTCCCGCCGCGCGCCGCCTTCTCGCGGGCCTCGGCGATCAGTTCGGCGGGGCGGTTGATGCCCGCCTTCACCCCGGTATCGACGGTGGGCTTGCCCGCGAAGCGGTCCTTCTCCCGGACGGGGACGTCATGGGCGAAGATCACGGCGTCCGCCGCCTCGATCACCGCCGGGTCGAGGCGGGTGAAACCGGCGGAGCCCTGCGGCTCCACGACCAGTTCGACGCCCGCGTCGCGCCCCGCGTTCTCCAGGGCCTCGGCGGCCATGTAGGTGTGGGCGATACCGGTGGGGCAGGAGGTGACGGCGACGATCCGGAAGGGCCGGTCACCACCGGAACCCTCATCGGCACCGGAACCCTCACCAGCAACGGCACCAGCATCGGCATCTGCGCCGCCCGGCTCCGGCTCCGGTGCCGGCTCCTCCCCCCGGATCAGCGCCGCCGCGCCCGCCGGGTCGCCCACCGCCCGCAGGGCCGCCGTGAACTCGGCGTTCATCAACTGGCGGGCGAGGGAGGACAGGATCGTCAGATGGTCGTCGTCGGCCCCGGCCGGGGCGGCGATGAGGAAGACCAGGTCGGCCGGGCCGTCCGGCGCGCCGAAGTCGATGCCGGTGGCGCTGCGGCCGAAAGCGAGGGTCGGCTCGGTGACATGTTCGCTGCGGCAGTGCGGGATGCCGATGCCGCCGTCCAGGCCGGTCGGCATCTGGGCCTCGCGGGCGGCCACGTCGGCGAGGAAGCCGTCCAGGTCGGTCACCCGGCCCAGCGCCGCCATCCGCTCGGCGAGGGAGCGCGCGGCGGCTTCCTTGGTGTCGGCGGACAGGTCGAGGTCGACCAGGTCCGCGGTGATGAGGTCGGTCATCGCGGGCTCCTTCGCACGCGTATCACCCGGGAGGCGGGCGGGGCCGGACGGAAGTCGGAGGAGAGGGAGAGGAAGAGGAGGAAGAGGAGGAACGGGTGGAGGGGGACGAGGAGAGCGAGGATCACGGCACCGGGCCCCTCGGCTCACGGCAGGCCGGCCCCTTCGGCTCACGGCAGATAGAGATCACGACACCGGCTCCCTCAGCGCGCGCCCCGTCGGGACATCCCCCGTCACCGTCACCGCCCCCGGATCGAGGTCCGCCGGGGACGGCATCACACTGCCGGGGAGCTGGACGGCCGCGGCGCCGTGGGCGACGGCGGAGGCCAGCGCGGCGGGGCCGGTGCCGCCCGCGATGAGGAATCCGGCGAGGGAGGAGTCCCCCGCGCCGACATTGGACCGTACGGCGGTGACCGGCGCGGACGCGAACCACGCGCCCCCCTCCGCCACCAGCACCTGCCCGTCGGCGCCCAGGCTGGCCAGCACCGCTCGGGCGCCCATCGCGCGCAGTTCCTCGGCCGCCTTCAGTGCGTCGCCGACGGTGGCGAGGGGGCGGTTGACGGCGGCGGAGAGTTCCTCGGCGTTGGGCTTGACCACATCGGGGCGGGCGCGCAGCGCGTCGAGGAGGGCGGGCCCGGAGGTGTCCAGGGCGATCCGCGCGCCCCCGTCGTGCGCCCGCGCGACCACCTCGGCGTACCAGGAGGGCGCGAGGCCGCGCGGGAGGCTGCCGCAGCAGGCGATCCACGCGGCGCCCGCCGAGCGCTCCCGGACGGTGGCGAGCAGCGCCTCCCGCTCGGCCGCCGACAGTTCGGGCCCGGGTGCGTTGATCTTCGTCAGGACGCCGTCGGACTCGGCCAGCGCGATATTGGAGCGGGTGGCTCCGGCGACCGGCACCGGGGCGACCTCGATGCCCTGCGCGTCGAGGAGTTCGGCGACCAGCGCGCCCGGGGCGCCGCCCAGCGGCAGCACGGCGACGGTACGGCGGCCCGCGGCGGCGACCGCCCGCGAGACGTTCACACCCTTACCGCCCGGGTCCATGCGCTCCCCGCTCGCGCGGATCACCTCACCGCGTTCCAGCGCGGGGACCTCGTAGGTGCGGTCGAGGGAGGGGTTGGGGGTGACGGTGAGGATCATGCCCGGACCACCTCCGTGCCGCCGCGCTCGATCGCGGCGGTGTCCTCGGGGCTCAGCGCGCTGTCGGTGATCAGCAGGTCCACCTGGTCCAGGTCGCCGAAGCGGGCGAAGTGCTCCTGGCCGTGCTTGGCGGAGTCGGCGAGCAGCACCACCCGGCGGGCCGCCGCCATCGCCGCCCGCTTGACGGCGGCCTCGGCGAGGTCGGGGGTGGTCAGGCCGTGCCCGGCGGAGAAGCCGTTGGCAGCCACGAACAGGACGTCCGCGCGGATCTCGGCGTACGCCCGCAGCGCCCAGGCGTCCACGGCGGCACGGGTACGGTGCCGGACCCGGCCCCCGACCAGATGGAGCTGGATGCCGGGGTGGTCGGCGAGCCGGGCGGCGATCGGGAGGCTGTGGGTGACGACGGTGAGGGAGGTCTCCAGCGGGACGGCCCCGGCCAGTTGCGCCACCGTCGTACCGGCGTCGAGGATCACCGTGCCGTCGGCGGGGAGTTCGGCGAGGGCGGCCCTGGCGATGCGGTCCTTCTCGTCGGCGGCGGTGGACTCGCGCTCGGTGAGGTCGGGTTCGAAGTCCAGCCGACCGGTGGGGATCGCGCCGCCGTGCACCCGGCGGACCAGTCCGGCGCGGTCGAGGGCCTTGAGATCCCGGCGGATCGTCTCCGCCGTCACCCGGAACTCCTCGGCCAGCGACAGCACATCCACCCGTCCCGCGTCCCGCGCGAGCCGGAGGATCTCCTGCTGCCGCTCCGGTGCGTACATGTCCGCCTGCCTCCCCTGCCTCGATGCCCGATGCCCGATGCCCGATCGTGTGGTTTTGGTTCCGTTACGCCGGAGAGTACGGGGCGATTTCCGTAAAGTAAACCCGTTCGGATCTCAAACGGACATGAACGGGCATTCGGTGCAGCGTTCGCGAGCACCCGCCCACGCCGAAGGACCCGGCGCCGATCACTCGGACGCCGGGCCCTTCCGGAGGAAACATGACAGACAGCGAGCCGCCCCTCAGGCCCCTCACACCCCTCAGGACACCAACTCCGGCTCCCGCTCGGGCTCCCGCTCGACCGCCACCGGCGCCCCGGCACCCCCCGCCCCCGCCCGACGCCCCGGCAGCGCGAACATCACCAGGAAGATCAGCACCAGCAGCCCCGCGACCCAGCCCAGCGCGTTCTGGAAGCCGTCCAGATAGGCGGCGCCCAGCCCCTCGGCGCCCGGCCCCCCGGCACCCGGCTCCACGGCGGCGCTCCCCCCATCAGCCATCCGCTCGTCGACGATCCCGAAGAACACCACCGAGACCAGCCCGAGCCCCAGCGCGTTGCCCATCTGCGTGACCGTGTTCATCAGCCCGGACGCGGCGCCCGCGTGCTCGCGCGGCACCTCGGAGAGCACCGCGTCGGTCAGCGGGGCGACGATCAGCCCCATGCCCGCGCCCATCACGATCAGCGGCAGCGCCATCTGCCAGGACGCGATGTCCATCCCGTACCGCCCGGACTCCCAGAGGTAGAGCAGCACGCCCGCCGCCATGATCGCCGCGCCCGCCTGGAGCACCTTGCGCCCGAACCGCGGCACCAGCTTCTGCACGGACACCCCGGCCGCCACCGAGACCGCGACCGAGAACGGCACCCCGGTCAACCCCGCCCGCAGCGCCGACCAGCCCAGCCCGATCTGCATATAGAGCGTCCAGACCAGGAAGAACACCCCCATCACCACACCGAACACGGTCTGCACGGCGATCCCCGCCGCGAAGCTCTTCACCTTGAACAGCGACAGCTCCACCAGCGGCGACCCGTCCCGCGCCGACTTGCGCCGCTCGTACGCCACCAGCGCCGCGAACACCCCGAGCGAGCCCGCCATCGAGACGAAGCCCCAGACCGGCCAGTCGTTCTCGCGGCCGTGGGTGAGCGGATAGACCAGCATCAGCAGCGCGGCGGTGACCAGGACGACCCCGACCAGGTCCAGGCGCAGCGCCCGCGGCGCCTTCGACTCGGCGATGAACCGGCTCCCCAGGATCAGCGCGGCCACACCCACCGGCAGATTGATCAGGAAGATCGGCCGCCACTCCAGACCGAACAGGTTCCACTCCGTCAGCAGCGCGCCCAGCAGCGGCCCGGACACCGCGCCCAGCCCCACGATCGCGCCGAACAGCCCGAAGACCTTGCCGCGTTCGTGCGCCGGGAAGGTGGCGTGCACGATGGCCAGCACCTGCGGCACCATCAGCGCGGCCGTGCCGCCCTGGAGGATCCGGGAGGCGACCAGCACCTCCGGGTTCGCGGCGAGGCCGCAGAGCGCGGAGGCCAGGGTGAAGCCGCCGACGCCGATCAGGAAGATCCGCTTGCGGCCGTAGATGTCACCGAGCCGTCCGCCGGTGATCAGCCCGGCGGCGAAGGCGAGCGCGTATCCGGCGGTGATCCACTGGATCTGGCTGAAGCTGGCGCCCTCGTCCCGCTGGATCGCGGGGACGGCGATATTGACGATGGTGACGTCGACGAGGTCCATGAAGGCCGCCGTCATCACGATGGCGAGCGCGAACCAGCGCCTCCGGTCCCCCGCCCCGCCCTGCTCCCGCCGGGTGTGCATGTGCGTTGTCTCGCTGGAAGTCATGAGAGCACGTTAGGACCCCAATAGGCCAGATCGTGTCCTAGTGATACGGCATGCTCGTCGGTATGACGACGGACACCCCGGCACGGCTGCTGACCCTGCTCTCCCTCCTCCAGACGCCCCGCGAATGGCCCGGCGGCGAACTCGCCGGCCGCCTCGGGGTCTCCCGGCGCACCATCCGCCGGGACATCGACCGGCTGCGCGAACTCGGCTATCCCGTCCAGGCCACCAAGGGCTCCGACGGCGGCTACCGGCTGGTCGCGGGCAAGGCGATGCCCCCGCTGGTCCTGGACGACGAGGAGGCCGTCGCCATCGCGGTCGGACTGCGGGCCGGGGCCGGGCACGCGCTGGAGGGCGTGGACGAGGCGTCGGTGCGGGCGCTCGCCAAGCTGGAGCAGGTGCTGCCGGGCCGACTGCGCCACCGGGTGGCCACCCTCCAGGCCGCCACCACCCCGCTCACCAGCGGCGACGGTCCCACCATCGCCCCCGAGACACTCACCGCCATGGCCGCCGCCGTGGCCGGGCACGAGCGGCTGCGGTTCGCCTACCGCTCCGGCGACGGCACCGAGTCCCGCCGCCTCACCGAGCCCCACCGCCTGGTCTCCACCGGCCGCCGCTGGTACCTGGTGGCCTACGACGTCGACCGCGCGGACTGGCGGACCTTCCGGGTCGACCGGGTCGGCGACCCCTTCGCCACCGGGGCCCGCTTCACCCCGCGCGAACTGCCCACCGGCAGCGCCGCGGAGTACCTGCGGCGCTCGATCAACCGCCGGAGCGCCTCCTACGACTTCGCCATCGTCTTCGCCGCCCCCGCCGCCGAGGTCGCCGCCCGGCTCCCGGCGTTCCTGGGCACCCCGCAGCCGCTCGGCGACGACCGCTGCGAGCTGCGCGGCACCACCGAGGACCCGGTGGAGTGGTTCGGGGTGCGGCTGGCGATGCTCGGCTTCGAGTTCACGGTCCGCGAACCGGCCGAACTCGTCTCCTACGTGGGGGATTTGGGGGCGCGGCTGGTGCGGGCGGCGGCGGGGGGGCGGGTGAGGGGCGGGCGAACCAGTGACAGGCGGACCGGTAACGGGCGGACTAGCGAGGGGCGAGTCGGCTCACAGCTCCTCCCAGCGGAACTCCCGCAGGGCCGCCAGGTTCCCGAGGGCCAGCGCGGCCGGGCCGCCGGAGCCGCCCGCCGGGGCATCACCGGCCGCCCACGCCTCCACGGCCACCCGGACGGCCACGCTGGCGACGGCTGCGGCGAACCGCAGCGCGGGGGAGGGGGGTGCCGGGGCCGCCGCCTCGTCGGCAACGTTGTCGGCAGCGTCGCCGGGGCCGCCGTGCCCGCCATCACCAGCCCCGGCCCCGGGGCCGGCGCCGGGGCCACCGTCGCCGTCCCCGCGTGCCGTCCGGGCCGCGAGCACCTCGGCGAGGTCCCGTTCCGAGGTCCGGCCCACCTCGGCCCAGACCCGGCCCAGGGAAGGGCTCGTCTCGGCCAGCCGGACCAGCGTGCGCACCCATTCCCAGGACGCGGCCGACACCCCGGCACCCGGGGTGAAGGTGTGCCGCACCGCGTACTCCAGCGCCTCCGGCACCGTCAGCCCGGCCGGGGCGTCCCGGACCGCCTGGGCCCAGCGCTGGGCTCCGGCGGCGTAGAGCGGGGCGACGGACTCCTCCTTGGTCGCGAAGTAGCGGTAGAAGGTGCGCGGGGCGATCCCGGCGGCCTGCGCGATGTCCTCGGCCCGGGTCGCCCTGAGCCCCTGTCCGGCGAAGAGCCCGGCCGCCGCGCGGGCGATCTCCATCCGGGTCGCCGCCTTCCGCCGCTCGGTCAGCGACCCGGCGGGGGAGGCCGGGGCAGCCGCACTCGCCGGAGGGGCGGGAGAAGCGGACGGCACGGGAGGGGAGGACAGCGCGGGAGGAACGGAGGGCTCGGGAGAAGCGGAAGGCGCGGGGGACGACGGGGAATCGGGGCGATTCTGTGCGGGGGTGGTGCTGCTCACTTCGGCAGGCTATGCCGCTGTGGCAGAATCTGCCATCCGGCGGGCCACCCCGGGGTTCAGGTTCGGGGTGCCCCGCCTTTCGCGTTTCTGCGGGTGCGGACAGAGAGGGAGCCGGGCTCCGACGCCAGGGGGGAGGCGCCGAGAGCCCGGCTCTGGGAAAGTCCCGGCGCCGGGGGGGGTTGTAGCGTCGGGACGTGGTCTCAGTTGTTGTCGTTGCCGTCGTCGTGGCCGCCGTATGGCCGTCTTCGTCGGGGTCGTGCGGTGCTGCCGTCAGGCGGGGCGGCCCGGTGACAGCGTCGACACCACCTCATGGTGAACTCGTGTGCCCGGAAGTTTGGTTCCCGATGCCACCCGATTCACCGCCGTGCCTCAGGCGACCGCGTCGAACCCGGTGTCCCGGGCCAGCTTCTTCAGCTCCAGCAGGGCGTGCTTCTCGATCTGCCGGATGCGCTCCCGGGTCAGCCCGTGCTCCTTGCCGACCTCGGTCAGGGTACGCTCCCGGCCGTCGTCTATGCCGTAGCGCATCTTGATGATCGAGGCCGTGCGCTGGTCGAGGCGGCCGATCAGGTCGTCCAGCTCCTCGCTGCGCAGCAGGGTCAGCACCGACTGCTCCGGGGACACCGCGGAGGTGTCCTCCAGCAGGTCGCCGAACTGGGTCTCGCCCTCGTCGTCCACCGACATGTTCAGCGAGACCGGGTCGCGCGCCCAGTCGAGGACGTCGCCGACGCGCTCGGGCGTGGAGCCCAGCTCCTTCGCGATCTCCTCGGGCTCCGGCTCCCGGCCCTGGTCACGGTTGAACTCGCGCTGCACCCGCCGGATCCGGCCCAGCTCCTCCACGAGGTGCACGGGCAGCCGGATGGTGCGCGACTGATCGGCGATCGAGCGGGTGATGGCCTGCCGGATCCACCAGGTGGCGTACGTGGAGAACTTGAAGCCCTTGCGGTAGTCGAACTTCTCCACCGCGCGGACCAGGCCCGCGTTGCCCTCCTGTATGAGGTCGAGCAGGGGCAGACCACTGCGGGGGTAGCGCCGGGCGACCGCGACGACCAGACGGAGGTTGGAGCGTATGAAGACGTCCTTGGCCCGCTCGCCGGCGGCCACCAGGGCCTCCAGCTCGGCGCGGCTGGCGTCGGTCTTCGTCTCCTCGAAACCCTCCAGGACCTGTCGCGCGAACACACCCGCCTCGATGGTCTGCGACAGCTCGACCTCTTTGGCCGCGTCGAGCAGCGGGGTGCGCGCGATCTCGTCGAGGTACATGCCGACCAGGTCGCGGTCGGCGATCTCGCCGCCAGAGGTGCGAACGCTGTGTGCCGCGTCGGAGGTCCCACCGGCGGTGGACTTACGACGGGCGACGGCACGGGTTGCCATGCGTGCTCCCTTGCGATGGTGGGGTCAGCGGGTGGTCCTGGAATGCCCGGCACCTGTCTTCCGTGTGCCCTGCACTCGATGGAATCAACGACTGGAAACCGGACAGAATTCCCCTCGCGTCCCCCAATTTTCTGATCATGCAGTACCCTGTGCCGCCGCATCGGGACGCAGGGTGCCCTCGGAAGGGACGACGATGCAGGTCGGACCGGTGACCGAGAAGGTCTCGACGCCCTCTCCGCAGCCGCCCTCCCGCCCGGCGGCCCGTCCGCACCCCTCCACCAGCCCTTCAGCAGCCCTTCTCCCTAGAAGACGGACCGCACCGCCCGATGGTTGCCACGGCGGCGGACTCACGGCGAATCCTTGGAAACGCCACATCCGGTTCTTACCCGCCCGAACCACTCCGCACCGCGCCCTGGCCCGCCCGAACCGCACCGCATGACGGCACACCCGCCGGAACCGCCCCGCGCCGCACCCCCTGAAACCCGGAGCCCGGAGCCCGGAGCCCGTAACCGGGGACCAGTAACCCGGAACCCGGAACCCGGAACCCTCCCCGCCTCAGCCGAACTGCACCGACCGCTTGGCCAGCCCCATCCAGAACCCGTCGATCACCGACCGCTGGGCGTCCAGCTCACCGGCCGCCTCCGCCGCCCCCATCGTCACGAACAGCGGGGCGAAGTGCTCGGTGCGGGGGTGGGCGTAGCGCCCGGCCGGGGCCTTGTCGAGGAAGTCCAGCAGGTCGTCCCAGTCCTGGGTGTCCAGGGCCCGGCGGCCCCAGTCGTCGAACTCCGCCGACCAGGTCGGCACCCCCGGCCCGGTGTGGCGCAGCGCGGCCAGATTGTGGGTGAAGAAGCCGGAGCCGACGATCAGCACCCCCTCGTCGCGCAGCGGGGCGAGCCGGCGTCCGACGTCCATCAGGCGCCGGGGGTCGAGGGTGGGCATGGAGATCTGGAGGACGGGAATGTCGGCGTCCGGGAACATCTCGACCAGCGGCACATAGGCCCCGTGGTCCAGACCCCGGTCCGGTATGTCCTGTACGGGCGTGCCGGGGGCGCGCAGCAGCTTGCGCACCGAGTCGGCGAGGGCGGGGGCGCCCGGGGCCTCGTAGCGGACCTTGTAGTAGTGCTCGGGGAAGCCCCAGAAGTCGTAGACCAGGGGGACGGGGTGGACCGCGCCGAGGGCCAGGGGGGCCTCCTCCCAGTGGGCGGAGACGATGAGGATCGCCTTGGGGCGGGGCAGACCGGCGCCCCAGGCGGCCAGTTCACCGGGCCAGACGGGGTCGTCGGCGAGCGGCGGGGCGCCATGACTGAGGTAGAGGGCGGGCATCCGCGAGGGGGCGGGTACAGGGGAAGCGGGTGCGGTGACCACGGGGACCCTCCGGTCGGTGGGGCGAGCGAGCAAGCGAGCCGAGTTGCTTGAAAGCTAAAGCATTATGAGCCACCACCGTACGACCTCTTTGTTCAAAGTTCAAGGAGATGGGTCGTAGAGTGGACCCATGACCACCTGGCTCAGCGCCGAAGAACAGCGCGTCTGGCAGGCGTTTCTGCACGCCACCACGTTGCTGGAGGACCATCTCGACCGGCAGCTCCAGCGGGACGCGGGCATGCCGCACATCTATTACGGGCTGCTCGTCCAGCTCTCCGCCGCGCCCGACCGGCGGCTGCGGATGACCGAACTGGCCCGGCACGCCAAGATCACCCGCTCCCGCCTCTCGCACGCCGTCGCCCGCCTCGAACAACGGGGCTGGGTGCGCCGGGAGGACTGCCCCTCCGACAAGCGCGGCCAGCTCGCCGTCCTCACCGACGAGGGGTACGAGGTGCTGCGCCGCACCGCGCCCGGCCATGTGGACGCCGTACGGCAGGCGCTGTTCGCGCGGCTCACGCCGGAACAGCAGAAGTCCCTCGGCGAGATCATGCGGATCGTCGCCGAGGGACTTCAGCCGAGCGAAGCGGGTGCGGACCTGCCCTGGCTCCGCTGAGCCGCTCTCCCGGCGGAGGCCGGGGCAGGTCCTTGAGTGCCGTACGGGGAGGCGTCCCCTCCTCCCGTGTACGGCGGTCCCGAGGGGCCGGACGGCGGGACGCGCGATGCACGATGCGCGATGCGCGCTGCCCGCGATGCGCGCTGCACGCGATCCCGATGCCGTCCGTTCATGACCGGGTACCCCGATGGGTCCCGGTGTGACCGGGTACCCCGGTCAGTGGGCGATCACCGGCACCGGTGCCTCGTCGTGGGCGCCCTCGCCGTCCTGCGCGCCGGAGGCCACCGTGGTGGAGCCGGGGCGTCCGGCGTTGACCATGACGAAGGCGATCAGCGCGGCGGCGACCAGGATGCCGACGGCGAACCAGATGGCGCTGGTGTAGCCCTCGACCATGCCACGGAGCTGGACCAGCTCCTGCGCGGAGCGGTTGGTGCCCGCGCCCGCGATGTTGTCCGCGATGTAGGAGGTGGTCGCGGAGGCGGCGATGGTGTTCAGCAGGGCGGTACCGATCGCGCCGCCCACCTGCTGGGAGGTGTTGACCATCGCGGAGGCGACCCCGGAGTCACGCGGGGCGACCCCCTGGGTGGCCAGCGACATGGCCGGCATGAAGGCGGTACCCATACCAAGGCCGAGCAGCAGCATCCCCGGCAGCAGTACGGCCGTGTAGGAGGTGCCGACCTCCAACTGGGTCAGCAGCAGCATGCCGACGGCGGCGACCAGGAAGCCCGGTCCCATCAGCAGCCGGGGCGCGACCCGGGTCATCAGCCGGGTGCCGATCTGGGTGGAGCCCACGATCATGCCCGCGATCATCGGCAGGAAGGCGAAGCCGGTACGGACCGGCGAGTACCCCTGCACGATCTGGAGGTAGTAGGTCAGGAACAGGAACAGACCGAACATGCCGATGACGGCGAGACCGAGCGAGAGGTAGATCCCGCCCCGGTTGCGCTCGGTGACCACGCGCAGCGGCAGCAGCGGGGCCTTGACCTTGGACTCGACCAGCACGAACGCCAGCAGCAGCACACCGGAGGCGACGAACATGCCGACGGTGAGCGCGTCGCTCCAGCCCTCGGACTCGGCGCGGGTGAAGCCGTAGACCAGCGCGACCAGACCCAGGGTGGAGAGGATCACACCGGGGACGTCGAGCGGCGAGCGGTTGCGCCCGCCCCCGGGCTCCCGGATCACGTACCAGGCACCGACGGCGGCGACGACCGCGAACGGGATGTTCACGAAGAACGTCCAGCGCCAGTTCAGGTACTCGGTGAGGAACCCGCCGAGGATCAGACCCACGGCACCGCCACCACCGGCGATGGCCCCGTAGATGCCGAACGCCTTGGCGCGCTCCTTGGCGTCGGTGAACATCACCGCCAGCAGGGACAGCGCGGCGGGCGCGAGCAGGGCGCCGAAGACACCCTGGAGGGCGCGGGCGCCGAACATCATGGCCTCGTTGGTGGCGGCGCCGCCCAGCGCGGAGGCCACGGCGAAGCCGACCAGACCTATGACGAAGGCGCGCTTGCGCCCCCACAGGTCCGCGATCCGGCCGCCGAACAGCAGCAGACCACCGAAGGCCAGGGCGTAGGCGGTGACGACCCACTGCCGGTTGCCGTCGGAGATGCCCAGGTCCTGCTGGGCGGAGGGGAGGGCGATATTCACGATGGTGGCGTCCAGGACGACCATCAACTGGGCGAGCGCGATGAAGATCAGGGCCTTCCAGCGACCCGGATCGGAGGCCGGCAGCCCGGAGGCGCCGGAAGCCTTGACGGCTGGTGCAGACATGGGTGTACCCACTTCGGGACTTCGTGACGGATATGTGTGACGGGACGGGATGAAGAAGATGAAGAAGATGAAGAAGGGGATGGGCGAGAAAGAGACGAGGGAGGTCCATGGCAGCGGATCTATCGAGATCTGCTGGAACCTGATGAAATTTCGGGCTTGTGGAGAGGAACGCCGAACACGCTCAGCGGGACGCGTGACGGATGTGGTTCGGGTGGGTGTGATGGGCGTGGTGAGGGTGATGGACGCGATGGACGTGATGGGTGTGATGGGCGTGGTGACTGTGGCCGGCGGCCGAACTCATCGCTGGGCTGTGCTCCGGCGCAGATCCTCCATGGTGACCGCGGCCCCCGGCAGCGCGGAGCGGGCCGGTGCCCGCATCCCGTCCAGGAACAACTGAAGATGACGGTGTACGAACGGGTCCACGCCCACGCAGACCGTGCCGGCCGGGGGCCGGCTGAGCTGGGCGACGGCGAGCATCAGATCACCGACCCCGACATCCGGACGGACCTGCCCGGCGGCCTTGGCCCGGTCCAGGGCCTCATCGACCAGTGCCTCGAACCGCATCCGCGCCGCTTCCAGATCGGGATGGCTGCGGTCGAAGCTGCTGGTCATCATCGGGCACAGGGCGCTGATCCGTTCGTCGGCGGCGGTGTGCGCGATGCGCTCCAGCACCGAGAACGGGTCCTCGCACTCCGCGAGCGCCTCTTCCGCGGCGCGGGCCGTGCGGTCGATGACCGAGCAGACCACCTCGCGGACCAGGGAATCGCGGTCCGGGAAGTTGCGGTAGACCGTGGCGTTGCCGACACCGGCGCGGCGGGCGATCTCGTCGAGCGGGGCGTCGCCCCCGTACTCCACGAACAGTTCCCGGGCGGCGATGACGATCCGCTCCCGGTTGCGCAGGGCATCGGCGCGGGGCCGGGGTGCCTTGCGGCGCACGGGGGTCGCGGTGTCCACGGAGGGCCTCCTCGGTGTCCGTCCGGCGGCGCGGGGTCCGGCCGGGCGTCGGTCTGCTGAGTGAACCGGGGAGTCGGTCCCCGGATCGTCGTACGCGTGGTTAAACGGGGACGGCGTCCCCGGTTATTTCCCGACCCGGCGAAGAATTCATATGACCTGGGTCACAACACTGACCGGCCTTGGGTCACCCCACTCGCGGACCCCGCACCCCCGGCAACTCCGCCACGGACCCCGCACCCCGGGCAACCCCGCCACGAACCCCGCACCCCGGGCAACCCCGCCACGAACCCCGCACCCCGGGCAACCCCGCCACGGACCCCGAACTCCCCTTCCGCAACACTCCGGCCGGGAAATTCCCCCGCCCGCCGCACCCGACCCCACGTTCGGCCCTCCCGGCGCGCGACCGGGGGGACTTCGACACAGGGTGGGCGAAAGGCAGCAACCGGTACCGGCCCTCCCCCGCCGCGCCCCGGGACGGTGGCTGCCCGGAGCGAAAGGCCCCCCATGCAGCCCTCCCGCAGCCGGATACGCCGCGGCGGCCGGATACGCCCCCGCCGCTTCGCCGCCCTCGCCTCGGTGACCGCGCTGACCTTCGCCGTCAGCACCGCCGCCGGCACCGGACGGCACACCGTCGGCTCGACGGCAGCGGGCGCCGCCGCCCTGTCCCGCTCCTCCGCGCAGGGCCCCTGCATGATCAGCGGCCGGGAGGAGGTGCTGATGTCCGAGGGCGTACCGACCACCGGCGGCTATGCCGCGTCCACCGGCACCGTGCGCGCGCTCAGCCTGATGGTCGACTTCCCCGACGCCCCCGGCCAGGGCAGCGCCCTGGACCGCTACCGGGAGTTCTTCCCACAGACCACCGACTGGTTCCGCACCAGTTCCTACGGCCGGCTCGACTACCGCTCCGAGGCCCCCGTCACCGACTGGCTGCGCATGCCCAGGACCTTCGAGGAGTACGGCATAGAGCGCGGCGCCCCCTTCGACCCGGGCTACCGGCACCTGGTCCAGGACCTGGTGACCGCCGCCGACCCCGATGTCGACTTCAGCCGCTACGACCTGCTGAACGTCCTGGTCACCCCCAACGCGGGCCCCTCGGCGCTGGACACCGTACTGTCCGTGACCTTCGCCGGGAACCCGGACGCGCCCACCGCCGACGGCGTCCCGGTCGCCAACGCGTCCTTCGTCTACTCCCGCCAGGACGACGGCTCCGGCTCCTACCGGCGCACCGGCTACCGCGTCCTCCCGCACGAGAACGGCCATGTCTTCGGCCTGCCCGACCTCTACACCCAGGAGGGCGGCGGCGCGGTCGGCCACTGGGACATCATGAGCGAGGACTGGGGCGCCAACAACGATCTGCTGGGCTGGCACAAGTGGAAGCTGGGCTGGCTCCGGCCCGCCCAGGTGGCCTGCGCCTCGGCCCCCGGCACCTCCGAGCACGCCCTGACCCCGCTGGCCCGGCCGGGCGGCCCCAAACTCGTCGTCGTCCCCGTCGACGCCCGCACCGGCTACGCGGTCGAACTGCGCACCCGGGGCGGCAACGACGAGACGGTGTGCCGCTCCGGCGTACTGATCTACAAGGTGGACGCCGACATCGACACCGGGCAGGGGCCGGTGCGGGTCCACGACTCCCGGCGGGACAGCGGCGGCTGCACCCGCTCGCCCAATGTCCACGCCGAACTCTCCGACGCGCCCTTCGTCCCCGGCGAGACCTTCAAGGACCCGGGGAACGGCATCACCATCGCGGTGACCTCGGCGGATCCGAACGGCAACCACACGGTGCGGGTGACCCGAACCAACTGATCTGCCCCACTACCCCACCTTGTATTCCCTGTATGAGGAGTTGGGGTGACAAGGCGTCGACGACTGCCCCAAAGGGCACATGTCCGGGCCGCGTCCGGGAAACGGGCCGTCTTCATGGCGATCTCTCAGGAACGGTTCCTAGCGTCCGGGCCATGGCAGACCACCAGCACCTCCCCATGAGCCGCCGCCATGTCATCGTGGCCGGCGGCGCGGGCATCACCGCGATCGGCCTGAGCGGCACATACATCGCCACCGCCAACACCGGCACCGGCACCGGCACCGGCACCGCAACCACCCCCTTAACCTCCTCCGCCGAAGACGTCCTGCCCCTCACCAAGGAGACCACCGAGGGCCCCTACTACCTGGACTACGACAAACACCGCGTCAACATCACCGAGGGCCACCCCGGCACCCCCCTCGACCTGCGCATCCAGGTGCTCGACGCCGAGACCGGCGACCCGGTGCCGGACGCCTCCGTCGACATCTGGCAGTGCGACGCGCTCGGCATCTACTCGGGGTACGAGGAGACCTCCGAGGCGATGAACGAGGGCGAACTCGTCTTCCCCGGCGCCATCCCCAAGCTCGCCCCGGACAGCACCACCACCTATCTGCGCGGCTTCCAGATGACCGGCCGCGACGGCTGGGTCCGCTTCCGCACGATCGTGCCGGGCTGGTACACCGGCCGGACCGTGCACATCCACACCAAGGTGCACACCCGGGGCGTCTTCCTGGACCAGGCGTACGCCGAGGGCCAGACCGTCCACACCGGTCAGGTCTTCTTCCCCGAGGAACTGATCGAGGCCGTCTCCGGGATCTCCCCGTACACCGGGAACGATCTGCCCCGCACCACCAACGCCACCGACGCCTTCTACACCGGCGACACCGCCGCCGACGGGCTGCTCACCGTCACCTGGAACCGCGCCGACCCGGCCCGGCTGGCACGGGCCAGCATCCGGATGGCCGTCGACCTGGAGGCCGTGAACCCGGGCCGGGCGGGCAACGCCCCGCCGCCGCCGGTCCGCTGATGCCGGACCCGGCCCGCGCCCCGCGCCGGGTGCTGGTCGCCGAGGGCGACGACACCCTCCGGACCCTGCTGGAGTCCGTGCTCCGCCTCACCGGCTACACGGTGACGGGCACGGGCTCCGGCCGGTGCGCCCTGCGGGACATCGAACGGACCTCGCCCGACGCGGTCCTCCTCGACGCCGCCCTCCCCGGCCTCGACGGCCTCCAGGTGACCCGCGCCCTGCGGGCCACCGGCGACGACACCCCCGTACTCCTGCTGACCCGGGGCCCCGGCGACGGCCCGGCCGGGGCACGGGCGGGCGCGGACGACCAACTCCCCAAGCCCTTCACCATCGAGGACCTCCTCCCCCGCCTGAACACCCTCCTGGGCACCCCCACTCCCACTCCCCCCACTCCCCCAACTCCCCCCACCCCCCTCCCCGACGACACCGTCCTCCTCTTCGCCGACCTGCGGCTCGACAGGGCGGCCCACGAGGTGCACAGGGCGGGCGAGTACATCCCCCTGTCCCCCACCGAGTTCAGTCTCCTCGCCTGTCTGATGGCCGACGCGGGCCGGGTGGTGCGCCGCCGCCGGATCGTCGAAGAGGTCTGGCACCCCGACTTCGCCGGGAGCACCCGCATCATCGAGACCTATGTGAAGTACCTGCGCCGCAAGATCGACCGCTTCGACCCACCGCTGATCCACACGGTGCGGGGGGTGGGCTACTGCCTGCGGCTGCCCCGCGACACACCACAGCCCGCCCCCACGGACGAAGGGATCCCGGCTCCCCGCTGAAGCCTCACCCGGACTCGCGCCACCCGAAGGAGTCGGCGACGACGAGTTCACAGACGGGCTCGGCTGCGGCGTCGGTGGCATCGGTGGCATCGGCGGTTAGGCGGTGCCACCGGTCCCGCCCGCAGACGGGGTGGACGGCGGTGAGGAGCGCCGGGGCGACCAGGGAGGCGGCGTCGATGCCGTCGTAGCCGGTGACGGCGAGGTCGCCCGGGACACCGAGCCGCCGCAGCGCGCGGGCGGTGCCGAGGACGCTGATGGCGATCAGGTCGTCGGCGCAGGCGATGGCATCGGGCGGGCGCTCCCGGGTGAGCGGCAGCTCGACGGCCTCGCGACCGGCGTCACGGGTGAAGCCGGTCGCGGACGACGAGGTCTTCGTCCACGGCACGATCACCCTCGCGGCCTGAGCACGGCGGAAGCCGATCCCCTTTCCGCCGCTGGACCCGAGGTGCCGGGTGCCACCGACATACGCGCCCCGACGGCGGGCCCTGCCCCAACCCGCGCCGGCTCACGCGAGGCTGCACAACGCCTGGCACGACCGATCCACCCTTTCCGGGGTGCCGGGGCGCCGGAGTGCCGGAGTTTCGGGGTGTCGGGGTGAGGACGCCCGCATGGGCCCCGCCCCCGCCCCTCTCCCCCACTCCCCCACTCCCTCACTCCCTCCGCCCGGTGACGGCGACGGTGACCCCGAGCCCGATCATGGCGAGCCCTCCCGCCCCGCCGACGGCGGAGAGCCGCCGGGGAGAGCGCGCGAACCAGTCCCGGGCGGTGGCGGCGGCCAGCCCCCACACGGTGTCGGAGGCGACCGCTATCGCGCTGAACACGAGCCCGAGCAGCAGCATCTGCGCGGCGACCTGCCCTTGCGCCCGGTCGACGAACTGCGGCAGCACGGCCGCGAAGAAGACAATGGTCTTGGGGTTGGTCACACCCACGGCGAACCCTTCCCAGAAGGTCCGCACCCCACCGCCGCCACCGTCGCCCCGCGCGTCCACGGCCTGCGCCAGCGCCCCGCGCTCCCGCCAGGCCCGAACCCCCAGATAGACCAGATAGGCGGCCCCGGCGAGCTTCAGCACGGTGAACAGCACGACCGACCGCTCGACCAGCGACCCGACCCCGAGCGCGACGGCGACGATCAGCACATAGGCCCCGACGGTGTTCCCCACCACCGAGGTGAGCGCGGCCCGCCGCCCCTGACTGAGGGCCCGCCCGACCACGAACAGCACACTGGGACCGGGCACCACGATCAGCAGGAACGACATGGCACCGAAGGCGAGCAACCTCTCAGGAGACACCATGAGCCCATGCAAACACGCACCGTCCCCCCGCCTCCACCCCTTATTTCCCCCACCCCCCGCCCCCGACTCCGCCCAACCCCGAAACTCCCACCCGCTACACTGACGTCGGCGGCGGCCCGCCCCACGGGCCCGTCCTGCATGAACGCCGCCTTCGCCTTCGTAGCTCAGGGGATAGAGCACCGCTCTCCTAAAGCGGGTGTCGCAGGTTCGAATCCTGCCGGGGGCACAGAGAGAAGGGCCAGCTCAGGAGGGATCCCCTCCCAGGCTGGCCCTTCGGCGTTTCAGGGGTCGTGCCACAGACGTGCCACTACGGGCCCGCAGGGTCCTTCTCGGAGGTCACTCCCCCACCACCCCGGATCATGGCACCGAGCCGGTCTGCCAGGGCGCGGTCCCGGTCGCTGGTCATGTGCTGATAGATCAGAGCGGCACGGGAGCTGCTGTGGCCCATGCGGGTCATCAGCTCGCGGGTGCTGGCCCCTGCGGTCGAGGCCAGCGTGTTGCCCGTGTGTCGAAGATCGTGGAAGTGCAGTTCGGCCGTGACGCCCGCAGCCTTCCGCGCCTTGACCCAGTCGTCCCGGAAGTTACTCCGCCGCAGTTGTCCGCCCTGGGGGCCGACGAAGACGTGCCCGTCACGGCCGGGAGCGGCGAAGTGCTCCAGGTGGTGCGTGACCGCATCGAGGAGTTCGGCCGGGAAGGAGACGGAGCGCACCCCCGCCGCGGACTTCGGCGCCTTGTCGAAGAGCCGGCCGTCCTGCAGCTCGGCCTGAGCGCGGCGCACAGTGACAGTCAGCGCCTCCAGGTCGATGTCCCGGCGCCGCAAGGCCGCCAGCTCCCCGAACCGCAGCGTGGTGAAGGCCGCGAGGAGGACGAGCAGCCGGTAGCGCGGCGCGATGGAGTCGGCCACGGCGAAGACCTCCGCCACCGTGAGGACTGGCCGTTCGGGCACGTCGTAACGGTCCGCGCCCTTGATGCGGCACGGGTTGCGCCGGATCAGCTCGTCATCCACGGCCGTGTTCATCAGGGCACGCAGCAGTTGGTATGCCTTGACGACGGACGGCTCGCCGACGCCAGCCGCCAGGAGCCTGCCGCGCCAACTCCTCACGCGAGGAGTCGTCACGTCGGCCACCGTTCCGGCCCCGAAAGTGGGCAGGATGTGCAGCCGCATCACCGACTCGTTCCGCTCGCGAGTGCGGTCGGCCAGCTTGCGGTCCCGCAGCCATGCGGTGGCGTAGTCGCCGAAGTTCACCGCCCCGGCGTCCGGGTCCGACCACTGCCCGCGCGCGATGTCCGACTCGATGTGTGTCAGGGCGACCTGAGCGTCGGTCTTGGTGGCGTACGTCTTCTCAGCGGGACGCAGTTGCCCTGTCTCCGGGTCTCGGTAGCGGACCTGCCAACGACCGGACGGAAGCTGTCGGACGGAACCGAAGTCTCGGCGCCTGCCTTTCTTGTTGGCCATCAGGCAACCCTCCGCAGGGAGCGGCCCCGATGACCGATCGCCTGCACCGTGTTGGCGTCGATGAAGGCCTTCAGCGCGCTCTCCGGAATGCGGACGTGACGGCCAACCTTGACGAACACGATGCGTCGCTCGGCAATCAGGCGACGCGGGAAGCGTTCCGTAGTGCCAAGGAGTTCGGCCACCTGCGCCACGGTCAGGTAGCGGTCAGCCATGAGTGGGTTCTCCTTCCGTTCCGGGAGCGGGTTCGAGGGATGCGGCAAGCCAGGCTTCGGCGTCGGACAGGCCGGTGCCAGCGAACACCCAGTGGGCGAGGACGTACGTCGTCTCGGTCTCGGGGCCGTTGAGTGCCGCCGCCTGTGCTCGGCGCCATTCGGCGCGTGCGTCGCGGAGGGCGCCGAGGGTCGTGGAGTAGCGGCGGGACTTGGTGGAGAAGTGGCCGCGAAAGCCGAGCATGTGGGCCCAGGCCCGCAGGCGAAGGTGTTCCAGGTCCTTGCGTGCGCCGAGGGTCCAGGCGGTTCGGATGAGGCGGCGGGCGTGGTCGCTGATGTCGAGCTGGGCGAGTTCGGCGGCGAACTTCAACGGCCGGTCCAGGGCGCCCGTGGCGGTCTCGGCCCCCTTGGTGGCGTACTTGGCGATGTACGCCGCTACGGCCCGCTCGGTCAGCTCCTGGCCGTCGTTGAAGTTGGTGGAGCGGATCGTGCGGACGTCGAGCTGGCGACCGAAGGTGAAGGTGTGGGCGCGGCCGTCGATGACCGGACCGTCGACACGGACCTTTGCAGCAGCGGCCTCGATGGCGTCGGTGAGGAGTTCGGCCGTTGCCCAGGGCGGGGGCGGGGTGTCTGCGCCGCTGGGGCCGTCGAGGCGGATCACGGCGTGGAAGTGGACGGCTCCGCGCTTCTGGTACTCGGCGACCTTGGCAAAGGAAACACGGGCGTGGTCGCGGAACCGCCGCTGTGACAGACCCGCCCGCTTGGCCACCTCACGGCGCAGGTAGACGGAGAAGCGCCGCCAGAGCTGCCCGGCGTGAGCGTTCCAGAGGACGGCCGCCTCGTAGTCGTAGGTGTCCGGGTCGAGCGCGGTACCAAGGGCGTCGTCGTCTTGGTCGTGGTGGGTGCCGCAGCGGCAGGGGCGGCTGTCGGTGCGGCGGTTGTGGACCGGGCCGAAGCCGGGGGCGGTGAAGGTGGCGAAGACGCGGGGGTGCGCAGCGACGTGTTCCGGGGTGCCCTTGCCGCCGCGCAGTCCGGCGGTGATGAGGTGGAAGGTGTCGCGGCGGTAGACCTCGGCGCAGGCCAAGCAGCGGGTGGTGCGGCGGTTGTTGCAGCGGACGAGGAGTTGGCCGGCCGGGAGGGCGGTCGAGTTGAGGTGGTGGAGGACGTGGCCGATCTCGCCGGTGGTGGTGTCGATGTCGTACTCGGTGCGGTGGCCGTCGAGGCGGATCGGGTTGGTGCAGCCGCCGAGCCCGGATAGCTGCCGGAGGAGACCGGGCAGGGTGCCGCCTTCGGCCAGCCTTGTGAGTTCCGGGAGCGGGGGCGGGGTGGTGCGGGTGAAGATGGCGGTCTCCTTCTGACTGGATCGGTCAGGAGTGATGGCCCGGGGCGGCCGGATGCTTGGCCGTGTCGTGGCCGCCCCGGGTGCGGTTCGGCTGGTCAGCGCCGGCACTGATCGCGGAGCAGGGAGCGCACGACGACAGCGGCGACGGCCACGGATATGGCCGTGACGGCGACGGCGGCCAGGAGCGCGGTTAGGACCACCCCGGCGACGAGCACCGTCGCGACCGTCTTCTGATCCACCGGGGCGACGGGAGGCCGCGTCGGGCGGGAGCCGGGTCGGCCGGTGCGTGGGTGTGGGCGGGCGGCGGGGTCGGGCTGTCCGGGTACTTGGGCAGGAACACAGCGGGCGTCTCCTTATCTACTCGTCTAGGCATGTGAGCCGTTTACGACGCTCACACCGGAGCGCGTGCCGGACTCGATGGCGGGAGCCAGGAAGGTGTGCGAGAGCCAGAAGCCGAACAGAGCGATCAGGACGACGATCCAGGTACGGACGCCGAGGAACTTGATCGCTCCCCAGGCGAAGAAGCCGAGGACGACGACGAGCGGCAGGCTGACGGTCACGGTTGTCCGGGTCCTTTCAGCGGACGGGGCAGCGGTGGGTGCGAGCGGCCAGTTCGGCGGCGGCGCGGCTGTCGTAGTCGGCGGAGAAGCCGCAACGCGGAGCCGTGCAGGCCGCGGTGTGCTTCTCACGGCCCCGGTTGTCGTAGGCGGTACCGACCTGAACGGGGCCGATGCGGGTGACGTTGCGGAAGCTGCGGTTGGCGGACACGCGGTCTCCTCTCAGAGGTGGGCGGCGATGGCCTCGGCCATCGGGGCCGGGACGCCCAGGCGGGCACGGAGCGTGAGGGTGTCGATCGGGACGCCAGTACGGACGTGGTGCTCGGCAGCGACCTTGCGGGCGTGGTCGACCAGGGCGGACGGGACGGGTACGGACGGGGGTTGCTGCGGTGCCTCGATGGCCGGTTGGGCAGGTGGCTCGGACGCGGTTTCGGGCTCGTCCTCCTGGTCCTCGGTGACCTCGGGTTCGGAGTCCGTCGTGGGTGCGGTGTGAGCGAGCAGGGTTCCGCCGAGGAAGGCGATTGCGGGCCAGCCCGCGACAAGGATGCGCAGCCAGGGCGGGACGTTGCCGAGGTCGAGAAGGCCGGCGGTGGCGATGTTGGCACCGAGGGAGGCGGCGAGTGCGATGACGAACCAGCACCAGGCCGCCGCTTTGCCGTGCCCGGAGCGCAGTCGACGCCAGGCGGCGACCAGCAGCAGGTCGACGGAGACGGGGTAGGCCCACGCCTTCCATCCGTCCTGTCCGGCGGCCACAGCGACGTCGTGGAGATGGGCGAAGGACAGCGCGGCGGCGATGAACGCCTGGACGAGCACCGCGTCGACGCGGGCCAGGTGGGCACGCATGATGCGGCTCCTTCCGGAGTCGGGCGGGGGAAGGTCAGTCGGTGACCGGGTGGGGCAGGACGACCAGCGGCGTGCTCTCGACCGGATGCTCGGGCACGTCGGGCCGGAAGCGCTTCAGGGCGGGGAGGTCGGGCACCAGGTGGGCCGACTCGCGGCAGGTCTCGGCAGCGTCGCCGAGGGAGAGGTACGGCGTGCGGATGCGGGACCAGCCGCCGGAGGTGTCGCCCGCCACGGCCAGGCCAGGCCGTTCCGGGGCGATGGAGCAAGCGGCGGAGACCGCTTCGGGGGCGATGTCGCCCAGGGCCATCTTGGCGGACGCTTCGTCGTTGACTCGGTGGCAGACACGGCCGGTGAGCTGGGCACGGAGCATGGTGGCGCCCTTGCCGAGTTCGGCGCCGAAGCGCTGGCCGCACACTTCCAGGTAGATGCCGGCGGCGCGGCCGAGCTGGGCGAGGCGGATGAGCTGGGTGACCATCTCGTCGCGCCATTCCTCGTCCTTCTTTGTGGCGACCATGAAGAGTTCGGCCACCTCGTCCACGAACAGCACTACCGGTACCGGGCGTTCGTGCTCCGGCAGACCCCAGATGTGGGAGGTGATTTCCTCGTCCGGGGTGCCGGGGGCGATGCCCTGCCGGGCCTTGATCAGGTCGTATCGGTCCTCCATTTCCTTGACCAGCACCGGCAACAGCTCAGCCGCCTGTTCCGGGTCGGTCGCGAGTGCGGAGAGCCGGGGCGCGAATGGCGCCAGCTCGACACCCCGCTTGCAGTCGATGCCGACGAGGGCGACCGGCTGAGGAGCGAGTCCGGTGATGAGGTGCCGCAGGTACATGGACTTGCCGGACAGCGTGGCGCCAAGGGTGAGTTGGTGGGGGATGGTGCGGTAGTCGCGGACGAACGGCGTGGCGTCCTCTCGCAGGGCGACCGGCACCTTCAGGAAGCCGCCCGCGATCTTGCGCGGCATGCGCACCCGCCGTAAGACGTCGTACCCCACGAGCCGCAGCTCGACGACCCCCGGCTTGACGGTGGTGACGTACACGGCGTGAACGCCCCACGCGTGCCGCAGCCGTTCGGCCGAGGCGGCGACGTCGGCGGGCTCCTGGCCCGGCGCCAGGCGGAGGCGTATCCGCAGCCCGGTCGTGGTGGGCCGGATGAGGCCCCGACGCGGCGGCACGGGCCGCACCTCGCGCTGCGTCATGGCCTTCACGGCGAGCACCCGCAGCCGGGAGGGCGCCACGGTCAGGCCACACGCCTCCATGACCGAGCAGTACGAGCTGAGCAGCCGGACCGTGGACACCGGCAGACCGACCGTGGACCAGTACGCCCCCGGGTGCTTGGCCCGGGCGTAGGCGGCCCCG
Source organism: Streptomyces sp. NPDC093252 (assembly GCF_040683675.1). Classification (NCBI taxonomy): domain Bacteria; kingdom Bacillati; phylum Actinomycetota; class Actinomycetes; order Kitasatosporales; family Streptomycetaceae; genus Streptomyces; species Streptomyces sp. NPDC093252. Next base: position 256,311 of record NZ_JBFBEM010000003.1, read on the forward strand.
CCGCCGAGTGCGGCGACAGGACCACCCACTTCCAGAAGCGTCGTCAGGTCGGACATCAGGCGGCGGCCCCGGTCGCGGCCGGGAAGGCGGCCGGAGTGACAGCGGCAGCGCGGTAGGCGATGCCGTGGCGCTGCTGGCCGTTGAAGACAGACTCCCACGGCCGGGCGACGAGGCCCGGCAGCGAGACCGGCGCGCCGAGAGTCAGCCCCTCGGAGATGCCGCCCTCCGGAACAGTGACCTTGATGAGCGACGACTCGCCGTCCTCAATGTAGACGACGCCGATGGTCATCAGCGCCTCACCGCTGTTGGCGTCCTTGGCGATCTCGCCGGTCTGCCGGTCGCGGACCTTCGGCTCGGGGGCCTCGGTGAGGAGGATCGTCGCTCCGGAGGTCTCCACGCGGATGGTGCGCAAGGCACACTCCTATCTACTCGTCTATACAAGATGGGTCCTGTGAGTCCCTTGATCGGGATCGCACACTCACCTTGCCACACAACTTGCCCACTCGTCTATACGAGTAAGCGTGTTGTGGTGTACGAGTTCGGAGAAGCGCCCTGCGGCCATGTCAGACCCACCCGCCAGAATCCACCCATGCTGATAGCGACCAACGGCCGTGGCTACGGGCTGAAGCGCCCCACGAAGCCGGCAGTAGGAACCATGCTCGCCAACCTGAGACGCGGCAACGAGTATTGATCCTTGAGCGGCGGGACGAGGAACGGGAGGGCGACTGGTACATCCAGGTCTGGTTCCGCGACAACAACACCTACCAGCTGGAATACCGCGACGGTGTCCCTGCGGAGCACTACCAGACCCGAACGGTGTCCCAGGAGAAGGTCTTGCAGGCTCTCCTCGGCTGGATGCTCGACAAGCCCGCCTGGCGAGAGAACTTCATGTGGACCAACATCGGCCACATGTTCGCATCGGCCGCCGACGGCGAGGACGAGCCGACCGCTTAGAGCTGTGCCGTCGCCCACCTGATCACGTGGCCGGAAGCTGGTACGACAGAACGTACGCGTCCGCCGCCATCACCGTGTCACAGACCTCGACGGCCCGACCCTCGGTGTCGAAGGCCGTCCGGATGAGGTGGATGACCGGCACGCCGGCGGCCAGCCGGAGCGTCTTCACCTCTGCGGGCGAGGGCATTCGGGCACGGATCTCTTCCTCGAAGTGGTCGAGGCGGTGACCCAGCTCTTCCAGGCGGGCGTAGATACCGCCGGGCCCGGGGTTGGGTTCCGCGATCGGGGTCCCGCGGGCGATATCGAGCGGGAGGTAGGAGGTGGCGAACTCCACCGGCCGCCCGTCGAGCAGGTACCGGCGCCGACGAGCCAGCACGCGCCGCACCGAGCCCAGCCGAGCGGAAACGTCCTGACTGGCCTTTTCCTCCTTGACCTCCAGGCTGTCCACCTGGGGGTGACTGCCGGCCGCGTCGGCCTCCACGATGAACGCGGACTTGCCCTGCTCCCTGTGCCGCCGCGCGAAGCGGTCCGAGGCGAGCCGCCGCACGGGCGGTCGTGGTCGTACGAAGACTCCCCTGCCGTGCTCGGCGTGCACCAGGCCCTCACCCTGGAGGATGGAGAAGGCGTTGCGGACCGTCATCCGGGAAACGCCGAAGTGGTCGACAAGGTCGGCTTCTGAGGGCAGCTTCTCGCCCTCGCGGAATCGCCCACGGTCGATGGCCTCGCGTAGCTGGTCGGCGATCTGCCGGAAGACCGCACGATCGCTCGTGGGGTCGAGATCACCGAGGAGGCCCGAAGGGAGAGGGCTCACGTGAGTACTCCTTTAGGTATCTAGACGAGTGGGCGAGTGTTGTTGCTACGGTGGAGAGCCTAGTCAGCCGAGAGGGCCGAGGAACGTGAGCACTGAACGCCCGCACTCCGTGAGCGTCGCCGGGGTCGTCGTGGACGACCAAGGCCGGGCCCTGCTGATCCAGCGCCGGGACAACGGCAAGTGGGAGCCACCGGGCGGTGTCCTCGAACGTGAGGAGACCATCCCGGAAGCCCTCCAGCGCGAAGTCCTCGAAGAGACCGGCATCAAGATCGCCCTTCCAGCGACCCTGACCGGCGTCTACAAGAACATGAAGGGCCTGATCGTCTCGCTGGTCTTCCGCTGTGAAGCCGCCGACGGTGTGCCCACCACCGGTGACGAGACCCGCGCACTGCGCTGGGCCACCCGCGAAGAGGTCACCGAGCTTGCCGACGAGGCGTACGCGATCCGCGTCCTGGACGCACTCGACGCAATGACCCCGCCGGCCATCCGCGCCCACGACGGCGTGAAACTCGTCTAGCCCGAACCCGCTGCACATGGCGGCCTACCAGCACCAAGGAACTTGTATGCACGAGTATATGAGTAAGCCCCGGGTCTGGGGACTGAGTTGCCCAGGATTCCCCGAAGAAGTGAGCCGGGCCCGCCGCTGGACCCGTGACATCCTGCGCGGCTCTCCCTTAGCCGAAGACGCCGAACTGATCGTGAGCGAGCTGAGCGCGAACGCGATCCTTCACACGGCCAGCGGTCGGGAGTACGGCAGCTTCCACCTGGCGGTCGCAGTCTCGGCTCAGGTGGTGGCGGTGTCGGTCACGGACGACGGCGGCACGGGAACGGCCCCGAAGGTCCAGCACCAGGACCACGACGCCGAGCACGGCCGAGGGCTGGGCATGGTCAGCGCCATCGCCCACCGGGTCGTCGTCCACGACAGCGACCAAGGCCACACGGTCACCGCGGAGCTGTACGCGGAAGAACTGCGGGGAGGTCATCCGTGCTGAGTCAGGAAGCCCGCCGCGGCTTCTGGTGCGAGTGCTGGACGGAAGACCTCACCGAGCAGCGAGGGCCGGCACTCCTGGCATCCTTCGATGCCTACTCGGCACCGCAGGCCGACCGATGGGTGGCGGTCGCACTGCGCACCATCTCACCGGCCTTGGACCCGGACGCTTCGGACGAGGCGTGGGAGTGGCTGCCCGACGGTCGCGCGGAGACCCGACGAGCCCTACTGCGGTCGGAGTCCAGCACGGTGTCAGTCACACACGCCGGCACCCGCGTCACTTGGACCATCCGACCGGTGACCTACCTGCCGCTAGCTCACCGAACAGAGCTCCCGCCCTGCGCCTACGAGTTCAGCCCCAGCCCCAGGGTGTCCCCTGTCAGCTGACACCGAAGGCCCGGCCTCGTACCTGAAGCCGGGCCTCAGGCATGCTCAGGCACATGAGCGCCTACAGCAGCGACCAGGACCTTGAAGGTCACCGACGCCACCGGCAACGGCGTTGAAGTGGACGTGGCAACGAACCTGCTGAACGGCACCGTGCGCCTGTCCGTGCTGTGGACCCAGGAGATCTACCTGCACCCAGACGACGCCGAACGGGTAGCCCAGTCACTGCTACGAGCTGCCGAACATGGCCGGCGCCTCGCGGAAGCCCGCAAGCCGGAGACTGATCAAACCACCAGCCCCAGCGACTGAGTTACAACTTTCTCTACTGGTTCAAGGCGGCTCGCTCCGCTCCCCGCGCGCGGCCCGGCCCCCGGCCGGGCCTGCGCTCCTGTCTCCGCCCCGCTCCAGCCCGGCCGGCGCCCGTGCCGCGCGCACAGCAATCAGCCACCTGATGCCAGAGAACGGGTACGTCGTGGCTGGGACGGTCGGCTCCACGGCTTTACGGAGCCACTTTGGCGCGAGCCTCGAAGATCACGGCCCCAACGTCGTGCTTTACCGGGCAGGTCCACAGACTGCCCGACGCGCCGGAAGCTTACGGGGCCATGATCACTCGCGCCAAAGCAGCGCCACCCCAAAGCCGCTACGCCGACCTAGGTGACATCGCCCCTTACGTCAGTCAGCGTCGTTCATTTTCAAGGCGTGTCAACTGCTTACCTGATATCTTGGCCCGAGGCTTGATTCACTAGGGGGAAGTAAATGCCTGAGCGGCCGAATTCACATGTGGTTGCTTCGCGGGCCGTCGCCGCCGTTACCGATATCTGGGCACAAACAGGTGCGGCCGTAGAAGAAGTAAAGAATGACTACGGCGAGGACCTAATGATCCAAACCTCATGGAAGGGAAATGTTGACGAATCCAGAATTTGGGTTCAAGTCAAAGGGAAGAGCTCCCTGGGAATTTCTCGCAAAACCGGCGCCCCAAAAGCTCTAACCGTACCCAAGGGGCACGCTCTGCGCTGGCAAAATATAGCCGACACCGTGGTTATCGTCGTCTGGGATATCGAGTCCAGAAAAGGGTGGTACGCACTACCTCAGGAACAGCTGGACAGGGCTGCACTTCTCATGTCGGAGACCCAAAGTGTCACCATCCGATTCAACGCCAACAATCAATTTACCCAAGCGTCCGCCGAGTCCTTGACGTGGCATTCACGATTTAGGCATGCAGACAGAGAAGTCGCCAACGTAAGGGCCGCGGTTGAGTTCTGGAAGACGCCAGAGAACTCAAGTAACGCTAATCTTCAATATCAGCAACTAATCGCCAGATGCTTCGAGTTTCTTCAGATGCTCGAAATATTTTCAGATGATGGCCCACTTCTCCCGGAATACGAGATGGGGCTCAGAAGATGTTATCAGGAATTCCGAGGCGCACCAGACTTCCCCACTCCCGAAAGAGCCTTCGATGGCGGTGCCCACATGGTCATATTGGCCGCCGCCGACAAAATCAGCATGGGTGTTCCGGTTCGTCTTCTCGCCGAATTGGCAGGAGCGATACAGGTACTTTACATCTCCATGTATGGAGACCTGAATAAATGGTTCTACAGCCCACCTCAAGCAGGCTGAAGGCGTCCATGAGGTCGTGCTTGTCCCGGTTGGCATGTGACTGATGGTCGGACGTTCGAAGATTTCACAGTTGCCACCGTTCTAGGAATACCGCTGACGATCTTCCTGTTTCGGTGATTGATCCTATTAGAACTATGTAGCACTTCAAGGAGACGTAGCGTGGGCGAGCCGACTTACCAAAACATCACCGCGACTGTGCGTCCACCCCGGTGCGCCATCTTCATTAGCAAGAATAGTGAATACTGGAAAACCGCAGCCAACGTGGCTATCGCCCAAGCGTCTCAAGTGTGGGGTGGTCGTTACTTTCTGATTGTGCCGACAGATGGCGAAAAGATTGAAGGCAAGTTTTGGGAGTTGCTTGAGGCCTACAGCCCTGACCATCTCGCAGTCTGCAATCTAACGTTCACGGACTTCGAAGAAGCCAACCCGGATCGATATGCGGAGATCAAACAGTTTCACAAAGATAGCGAGCAAACCAAAGACTGGAGTGACGCAGAGTTCGAGGATTGGTTTTCGGGTAGTGCTGCGCAGTCTCATGTGGATGAGCTCACCATCAGTGAAAGCCTAAATAAGGAGCTCATCTACCGACTGAGTCCGTTTCATCACAGTGATGCAGTCGACCAATATCTGACGAGCGCGTCCGGCTTCGGGTACCCCTTCACGAAGATCGCAAAGATCATCTCGGCGACTACCAGACACATTGGTTTCGTGAGGCTCCCCCCGGTAATTAGCGACCCAACGTTCAAGCTGCTCATCCATTCCGAGACGGGAGTAGGAAGCAGCGAGTATATCGACGAGATCAGTGCATCTGGCTTCGCGACGAAGCGATTGCCGGACACATACAAGCCGACAAACGTTTTGACTCACGTTCAAGGGTCGCAACGGCCATATTTTGGCGAACACGAAGAACCGCATCTAGATGAAACCTTCCTACCGAATACCCCGTTCGGTCTAAGTATGCTGCACCTGGGGCAGTACTACAGGGCTGACAATCATCGGCCAGATAAAGAGCCAGTGGTTCTAGTACTTGGCGACACAGTGGAGGACTTTTGCTTCTACTACTCATTGTCCCGCATGCATGAGGGCGTTAAGTGGCTTCCACAGGCCTGGCTGCGTTCTTACACTAAGGCACGAAATACAGCCAGGAAGCGCCGTGAGCAGGGACAAGAAGTAGAGCCACTTACGCTAGAGCAGCAATCCGGACGCGACCTTGTTAGTGTTGTGTCCTCCCTGATTCGCTACGGTCATAGCGCTAAGAGCGTGCAGTTGTGCAGCATGAGCCTTAGCCAACGACAACTCGTTTCCTATCGGACCCAGATCGGAAGGCTCTCGTATTTTGAGCCTGACAGGTTCGCTTCCAAGATTGAATGCGTTTCCGTCGAATCCGTCTCCACCTCATGTGTGCTTCGGGTCTACGAGACCGACAACTACGTCAACCATCGCAGTATGGTGTTTGTTGATGGTAAGAGTGTCAGTCCATTTGATACACCGAAGCCTAAGAGCTTCAACGCAATCAGGCTTCCCGACCACTATTGGCTGACGTCGCTACAAATCGAGGGCTATCAGCCGCCGTCGCTACCAACGCTGGGGCCGAAGATCGCCAATCTCCACAACTCGACTACTGAGTCTCGTGTGGCAAATGACGGCATTGCTTATCTGTGTCCCAACCCCATGATTTTCGGCAGTGACCTCGACGCTATTTTGGTTCGCCCAAAGATCGAGATGCTGGACACTATGACGCTCTTCGATACCTACTTTGAAGGTGTCGGTGTCAAGGTGCGATACTCAGATAAGGGAAACTACTTCAACGACACGCTCCGACGGTTTGGCGGCCTGGACGCTACCGGCAAGTTCATCAAGGCTGCCGCCACCAGGTCGATCCTGGATAAGTTCATGTCTAGGAAGGTGACCGAGGGCGGCAACATCATCTACCTGGAGAACGACCAGAGGGCCTACCTGAATCTCGACGCCATTGCGGGCAGCTTGAGTGACGAGAAGGCAGCTGCTGATCTGGTAGATGACCTTGTAGGAAATCGGGTGCTCCACCGTGGCTATATCTTCCAGTGTGAGCGGTGTCGTCTGATTTCCTGGTATGGAATCGACGCCCTGACGACAGAATTCACATGTAACCGCTGCTCATTGAGTCAGCAATTCACGCGAGTCCATTGGAGGAACCCGGTTTTACCTCACTGGTACTACAAGCTTACGGAGACAATTTACCAGTTCTACCGGAATAACTCACACCTCACTACGCAAGTTCTGTACAAGTTGAAAGGTGAGTCGAAGTCCGCTTTCCACTATGCCCCTGAGATCGATCTGCTCAACTTTCCCCGGAGTGGCAAGAGCCGGGAAATGGACGTAGCTTGCATCGTTGATGGTGCGATCGTATTCGGTGAGTGCAAGACTGACTCTTTGAAGGCCGAAGCTCTGGAAAAGTTTGCAGCCTTGGCAAAGATGCCTCTCAGAAATCCCGCCCGAGTCATCTTTGCAACAACGCAACCTGTCTCAGACGAGTTCAAGGAGCAGATGAGTAGAGTACCGAATGCCGAGCTAATGGTTCGCAGTGATTTGTACGACGACTAGTTTCACCTCGTCGCACTATGCAATCGAGACGCGTCAGGCGGCTTGGCCGGCTGCGGGTTGATGGTCACAATCTAAGCGGCTAGTTCGACGTCATAACTGCTGAGAGGTTCGACAGTAACGCTGACAGTTGGGTATGCCCTTACTGCCACTGACTCGCGACCCATCGTTCTCGCTCAGCCAAAAGCTCAGTCTTCGTGACCTTGATCGGGCTAAAGTCCACACCACCAAGCGGGAAGATCCACTGTTCCAGGGCAAGCCGTACATCCACTTGCGTCAGGTCGTTGCTGTATAGACCGGCAGCGCCCAACTTCTCCAGGATGCTTTTGTTGATCGCTTCAACCTTCACCCAGTGGGTGTCGTCGTCCAGAGATACGCCTTCCCACTCCTTGGCAATGATCTCCAGCCCCTCCTTGCTCGTGCAGCCGAAGCGATGCAGGGCAAGTGCCAGGTCGACCACCATGCTTGGCCAGGAGGAGAGCTTCAGGTCACTCAGCCTTGCTGGCGTGATCCAGGCGCTGTCACCCTCGCTCGTGACGTAGTCGACGTACAGACTCTCTTCACGATCTGCCTCAACGCGATTGCGGAAGGTCCAGTCAACATCGTTGGGACCGTCGAGATAGAGACTGTGGCGTAGGGACTCCGCGTAGCCGCGCACTTCTGCCAGATCTGCCGGTCGGCCTTCAACCAACCGCGCATAGATCCCTCGGGCCAAGTGGCTGTAGAAGATCCTCAACTGCCCCCGTACCGCATCGATGTCAGTCCAGCCCAGACGAACGACATCCCAGAGGATGAGCATCTTCGCCGCTTCCTCGCTGGCGAGACCGTCGATCACTGCTGCGCCTCGACTGCGCCCGGCCTCTTGAAGGTGGATGAGGTCATCCCGCAGCGTGCTGACGTGTTCGGCCAGCAGTTCAAGGCCCTCGGCAATGAGGTCAAACCGCTCAGCCTTGGGGACGTTGAGGACAGCAACGAGATCTCTCGGCTTCATCCCAGCAGGCTACGGCGCCGAGAACCGCTGGACTAGCGAGTAGTTGCCGACGTCGATCCGAGCGAAGCATCACTCGTAGATCACGTGGCCGGCGCCAAGTTGGTGATCAAGTTCTAGCTTGCGGGAAGGCTCGCACCTCAACTATCGGAAGGTAGTGGCTGCTCACCGGCTACGCGAACGACCCTGAAGATGGCGACAGTCCCCAGGAATGGCGATGGACCACCGGTAAGGGGGTAGTCGTCTGTCGTTGCGGCGTAGAGGGCAAGCCGCTTCTCGGCGAGCTCGTCCAGGATGGCAGTGATGCTTCGCTGTGCGTCCCGCACTGAGGAGCGAGAGAATTCGATGTCTCCTGAGATGTCGCTCCAGTCTCGGAAGCTTTGGACCGCACTGTCGATGAGGTCCTGCTCGTCGTCGGTACAGTCGTTTGGTTCCTCATGAGGCAACCATCCGAGGCAGTCTGAGAGGACTGGCCAGAGGTCACGCCCCGTCTTCATGTGTTTGAGCACTACGACTTCGAACTCTGGCTCGTCCACCGTGATGACGTCGATGATCCTTTCGACCTGCCCCTGCTTAAGCTTGCTGATCTCATCGGCGAGCGTCTTGAGTCCCCAGACCTCGATGGTGACATCGGGGTACAGGGGGCGAAGCGTGTTATCGATGAACTGGTCGACCTCGCCGGGCAACGTGTCATTGGTGAGGAAGCGCCACACCTTCACGTCCCGGTGCTCCTGGAGGCAGCCCTCCAAGTCACCGCGGATCTTGCCCTTGGTCTTGGTAAACGTCTCACCGCGAGTTGCATGCGCCGCGAAGAACACCCGGGCCTTCGGGCAGTAGCCGTCGTTCTTGGTGTCGCCCTTCGGCCCGGCTGCCCGCACGGGTTGGTAGTCGCCGGGGTACAACACGAGGCCGAGCCGATCCATGCAGTCCTGGAAGGCGTTGCCTTCCAGTCGAAGGAGCTGGCCTTCCACGAGCTTCCGTAGCGAGTTTTGATCCACAGCAGCCATTACCGCACAGCTCCTACGTCCTGCGCAGCTAGGTCGGACGGATCAAACGGCCGTAGCCGGCTGCTGGCTGATGGGCTCGGCCTACGCGGCGAGCGTGGTGTCCTCACCCCTGGTGTCTTTGACAGCAATGCTCGTGACAGGGGAGCTGTCCGAGCGCTGGCACCGACGCCGACGAGCCGCCCCGCGCCCAACGACCCTTTACCACACTACTTACGTCAACGTCTGGGGAATCGGAAAGTCTGCCCACGGTGCCCTCTTGTCGGCGATCCTGTCCCCTGTTAATGGCTTGTTAATAGGAAGGTGCCGTCATGGTGTATGTACGCACCAGCACGCTCAAATGGATTGAAGACACCGTCAACAGCAACAACGGAGCTGCTGTCATTCGAAACGCCTCGGTGCGTGACCGAGAAGGAATGGAACGGCTGAGACTGACGCGCCTTCAGGCCGTTCGAAATCTAATCGTACGCCGAGGGCTACGCACCTTCCCCGATCGCTTGCTTCACTCGGAGGAGAACTGGTCCTTCGTCGTCTACAGGCCCGAACTGCTTGTCGTTGACGTCGGCGTCCTCGCTGCCGACCCTGGAAAGCGCGCAGCGCTCAACTTCGTCATGGACGCCATCAACCAGAACGCCCACGGCCAGTTCTTCGTCAGTGAGCATCAGTTCCGGAACAAGCTACTTAAACTCGCGTCGGCACACCCTGAGATTCACTGGCAGTTTAAACAGCAGGATACGGCTGCATAAGCAGCGGCCTCAGCATCAACCCGGCCCCACGGCAACCGGCGATGGGTGCGCTGCACCAACCAGCCCACAACCTCCGTCAGCCGTCGACGGCTGAATGACCAGACGCCAGACCTCGATGACCTTCCTGCCAAGAGTTCGGGACGAAGAGGTCGCGTGCCACAGCCATGCCAGATGCGAGGGTCAATCACGGTCAACCCGAGTGCCTGGCGGGCACGCCTGTGCTCGGGAGCTCCACCAACAGAGCCGCAGGTCACCAGCAAGACGCCCCAGCCTCTCTCCTAAAGCGGGTGTCGCAGGTTCGAATCCTGCCGGGGGCACGCTACTGCGGTGCGCTGACTGTCCAAGTCAGCGCACCGCAGCGCGTTTCTCTGAGGCCGGACCAGTCGTACATTGGTCGACTTGGCATCGGGTGCACCCGGACGGCCAGGCGCGGTGATCGCTGCGGCCTCGCTGTGAGGACCAGGGCGGTCGGCACTGACAGGGCCTGAGAGAGGGATGATCAGACTGGTGCGTCTGATGCGCCTGCGCTAGATGTATTGCCCCGGGAGGTTGTGGTCGGGTGAGGCAGGTCTCGACTGACATGCCTTGATATGGGTGAGGGCCTTCCGGGTTCGGTGTGGATTGCGACATCTCCACCGAACAGCAGGAGGCCCTCATGCCCCACCGTAATGCACCCCTGACCGAGACCGGACGGCTGCGTCCGGCCCTGTGCGTGGTCGAGGACGGCTGGCCGCTCCGGCGGGCCGCCGAGCGCTTCCAGGTCTCGCCCACCACCGCCGGGCGGTGGGCAGCCCGCTACCGGACCATGGGTGAAACGGGAATGCGTGACCGCTCCTCCCGCCCGCACCGCAGCCCCCGCAGAACCCCGGACCGCACCGAGCGCCGGATCATCAAGGTCCGCGTCCTGCGCCGGTGGGGACCGGCCCGCATCGCCCACCTGCCGGGCCTGGCCCCCTCCACCGTCCACCGGGTCCTGGTCCGCTACCGACTCGCCCGGCTCACGCACCTGGACCGCGCGACCGGCCGTGCCGTCCGCCGCTACGAACGGGACCGCCCCGGCGAACTCGTCCACGTCGACATCAAGAAACCCGGCAACATCCCCGACGGCGGCGGCCACAGGGCCCTCGGCCGCCAGGCAGGCCGCAGAACCCGCTCCAGCGCGGGCTACAGCTACATCCACACCGCCGTCGACGACCACTCCCGCCTCGCCTACAGCGAGATCCTCAGCGACGAGCGCAAGGAGACCGCCACCACCTTCTGGACCCGCGCCCAGACCTTCTTCACCGACGCCGGCATCACCGTCGAACGTGTCCTCACCGACAACGGCGCCTGCTACAAATCCCACGCCTGGCGCGACACCCTCGCGGCGGCCGGGATCACCCACAAGCGAACCCGACCCTACCGCCCCCAGACCAACGGCAAGGTCGAACGCCTCAACCGCACCCTCCTCGACGAATGGGCCTACGCCCGCCCCTACCGCTCAGAACAGGAACGTCACGACGCCTTCCCCGACTGGCTCCACACCTACAATCACCACCGCGGACACACCGCACCCGCAGGCAAACCACCCGCCAGCCGCGTCCCCAACCTCACAGGGCAATACGCCTAGAGCGCGATCGGCTACGTGGCTGGGATCATGGCACGTCTCCGGGTGGCAGAGGATGGTGGCGCAGCGGCCGATTGACTGGATGGGGCAGCGGTGGGCGTGCTGGGACACGCCAGTGGGTGTCCCAGCACGGTGGTGTTGCGGTGGCGTCGGTGTGTCAGTAGCCGATGTCTGTCTCTACCTGGGTGGGGTCGGTCACGGATCCTGCCCACAGGCGAATATCGCTGATCCTGCCGGGCAGGTGATTGCCCCAGGCTCCGTCGAGATAGCCTCGACCGGCCGTGAACTCGCCGCTTCCCATGGCCACGGTGTAGGCGAGCGGATCCGCCTGCTGGTCGCTTCCGACATACAGGGTGATCGTCCGGGTGCGTGCGTTGTAGGCGGCGACCAGTCCCACCTCGCTACCGAGGACCGCCGTCTCCGTGCTGGCGACGGAGGTGCCGGTACCGTCCGCAGTGAGTCGGCCGAAATGCCAACGGGCGACCGGTACTGATCGGGTCATGGGGATGCCGTTCTCGTCCAGAACCGGATTGCCCTCGTCGTCAACCACTTCCTCGGTGCTCATACCGGTCTTCTCCACCCACAGACCCCACGACGAACCGGACCCCGTGCGCTGGCCGAGGATCTGGCCGCGATAGTTGTCGGGCTTTCCGACGAGGGCCTGGGTGTCGACGTCCACCGTGGTGGCAACGGTGAAGGAGCCCGAGTCAGAGACGAGGGGCCGTGCTGCCGTGGCCGCGCCGGTCGTGCCGTTCAGGACCAGGGCCTCACCGTCGAGGGTGGCTCCCGTGGCGGAGAGAGTGAGGTTGTTGCCGTAACCGGACAGGTCCGTCAACGTGGTTCCGCTCGCCCCCATGGGCCTGTAGTCACCGACGAGTTCGAGATACGCCTTGCCGTTGGCATTGACCGGGCTAGCTTCCTTCTCGACATCGGACGGGGGGCTCGCGTGCTGCCACACGGCGACCTCGTCGATCTCCCCGGGGAAGTGGTCGACGTAGCCGCCCTTGTACTTGACACGTCCGATCTGCAGCGCGCCGGAGGCTGACCAGTCACCGGTGGTGAGTGTGTCCGTACCCTGCGGCACGCCGTTGACGTAGAGGGTGAGGGTTCTGGCCGTGGTGTCGACTGCGGCGGCCAGATGAGTCCATACCTTGAGTTGAGGTGGCTCCAGGGAGTTCACGCGCTGGTTGTCCATGATAGTGGTGGGCGCGTCAGCGTCGGCCATCCGCAGGCACCAGCGGTTGGCCACCGAGCAGTAGCTGAGAAAGAACGGGCTGTAGTACGTGCCGTCCTGGCTGATGACCGTGGCAGTCATACTGGTGCTGTCCAGCCGCACCCATGCCGACACCGTGTAGGACGCCTGCGTCTCCAGTACCTTGCTGGCCGTCGCCGCGTACGAGGTGCCGCCAGTCTTGAGGGCCTTGTCCTGACCGGTGGTCGTACCGTCGGTGACGACACCGCGTCGGCCTGTGTTCACCCGGGTTGCATTCGTGATCGCCGCGTCGTCACGCAGGGCCGGGGTGCCGGCGGAGACGTCGACCGCAGGTCCGGATGCCTCGTTGAAGGTCCACCGGCCGACCGGGCCAGCACTCTCGCCCACCAGGAAGCGGACCTTGTTCTGTCCTATCCGCCCGGCCGAGTCCTTGGCCATGACCTCCAGGGTGAGGGTCCCGGAGTCCACCGGGGTGATGGTCTCGGTCACCGTCGCCCCGGTCCTCCACGGCCCCCAGGCGCTGTCCGTGGAGAGCTTATAGGCGTATGAGGTGTTCACATCGCCGGCAGCGGGGCTGAACGTCACCGTGCCCGGCTTGCCGGGTCCACCCGCCGGAGCGCAGGCACCCGGTTCACAAATGGAGTAAGTAGACGCGAAGGTGATCGTCGGGGGCTTGGGGGCACTGCTGTCGATGGTGAAGTAGCAGAACGGGGTGGCCGAGCCGCCCAGAATGCTGCTCCCGTTGTTGTAGTAGGAGCGGGTCCAGGCCCGGTACCGGTACTGTTTGCCGTCGCTGAGCTCATTGCTCCACGTCTTGTCGAGATCGTGTCCGTCTCCGACGAATCCGCTGGTCGGGCTCTCCGAACCGGTCGATGGCTCCGGCGCGTCCGACCAGGAGCCGTCCGTATTCTTCACATCCAGGTCGAAGTAGACGCGCAGGGTCGCCGAGGACTCGCCACCGGCCGCCGTCTGCGGCGTGGCCGCGAGGTTGGGCGTCGAGTCCGACCATGTCGTGGGGGCGCTGGCGGACTTCGAGCAGATCTGGTTGCTGCCGGTCTCCAGCCCGTACTCCGTGGGTACCGCGGGCTTGCCGACATACGTCACGTCGAGGACCGCGTCGTCGTCGAACCGCTTCCACGCGATCGGGTCGGATTCGTCCTTGGCCTTCAGCATCAGCGTCAGCGTGCTGAACTTGCCCGCCGCGAAGTCCTTCACCGTCGGCGTGAGGTTCTCGTCGGTCTCGGCCGGATTGTCGTTGAACTCGATCGCCGCCCTCGGCTGGGAAGGGCTGCACGCGCTGCCTCGGCCCGCCGAGACATTCCGGTCGCCCATCTGGTCCCACGAGTTGTCCGACTTCGGACCGCCCGGCCCGGGCCAGCGGGTGGACGACGAGATCCCGTCCGTGCGCTCCAGATCCACCCAGCGGGCGTCACAGGAAAAAGACCAGGTCTCGGTCACCGCGAACGTGGCATCCAGTACCTGCTTGCCCTTGAGCTTACCCGGCGTGAACTCGAAATACATCCGGTTGGTGTATGGGCTGCCGGTGGTGCACTGGTACAGGTATCCGCCGATCACCGCTGAGGCGCACCGGCCCACGCTCATACCGTTGTCGCCACCGGAGAAGTTGTAGAACGCGTCACCGTCGGAGGACAGCACGGTCCGCTCGGACGTGTTCAGCTCCACCGACGGATCGATGTAGAGGGGGAATTCAGCGCTGGTGGTATCTGCGATCAACACAGCGTCCGGAGTGACCGTGATCCGCGACGGCGACACCTCGACCTCCATGACCGCCGCCTCGTCGCCATCACTCGGACCGGCCAGCGCGTCCCCCTCGCCGACGGGCCCAGCGGGACGCCCGTCCTGGGACGTCGTGGAAGCGGTGGGCAGGGCATGCGGATCAGTGGCACGCAGCGGATGCGCCCCGAGGCTCTGGGTACTCACCCCACTGGGGCTCTCGGTGTCGCCCGCCGAATTCCACATCCGGGCAGACGGCGAACGGAATACGACCTGCCCGTTTCCATCCACCGCCTCCATGCTCCCGGCCCCGCCCTCACGGACACTCAGCCCTTCCGCGTGCAGCGAGTACTCAAGCGCCGCGAGCGCAGGGCTCTGTGCCGCCTGCGGTGTCTCCACCTCCAGGAGTTGCCGGAAACCCTCGACCGTGGCCGTCAGGATCAGATTCACGTCCGGGAGGACGTCCTCGTAAACCGCCCGGGCACCCTCCAGTCGCGGCTCCGGCAGAAGGCCCGGCCACCCCATCGTCACCGATTGCCCGTCCTCGGCAATCGTGACCAGGCTCTCGCCGTCACCCCCACCCGAGAACGTGAGGTCGACCGTGGTCGCCCTGGGCCCCACCGAACCATCGGCACGTGTCACCAGCGTCGTGTCAGGAGCGGCCCAGCCACCATCTGCCTCCTGCACCCGCACCGGAACGATCGACTTGCGCAGCAGGAACGTCTTACCGTCGGGGTTCGCGAACACTGTCTCACTCTCGGTCCGCTCCCCCACAACCTCCACCGGTTCACCTGTGTCAACCGCCCGCAACTGGGCCCGTTCCAAGTCCGACAGACCCTGCGCCGGTGCCGCCGCCGCCTCCTGCGCCGACAGGACGGGGGCACCCGCCAGAGCCCCCACAAGGAGGATCAGTGCAACGACCCAGGCCAGACGGGCTCGGTATCCGCCCGCTCCGCCGACCACAGACGGCAGTCCGCGTCGACCACCTGCACCGTTCCGTATGACACCGGCACACCACGTCCGCATTTGCCCCATAACCCCACCCCAGAGTCACATGATCAGCACAGTGGATTCAAGAGACAGTAATGAGCACGCCAACGTCAAGACGAAACACTGAAGCGGAACGACAACCTCCCGATGCCCGGAATCCAGACAGTCGCATCATGGGCACGCTGCAGGCCATCGGAGATCGCTGTGACGCAACGCAGCAATCACTCACCTGATCGGCGAAGATGGGGCCTTCGATTCGCAGCGGCAACCTGGCGCGCGGACCGCGGTCGGCACCCCTTCAGGCAGCCACGATCACCCGCCGTTCAAATGATGAAACGGCGGAAATCGAAGCCGGATGCACCTTGCGCTCGCTACGGGCCTCGCTGCATTCCTGCCGATCTGCCCCTCACCACGCCTGCCGAGGTTGCTGCCATCGGCGTTGTCAAACACCCTCGGGGCTAACCACGGCCCCGCAGAGCGGGTCCCAAGGTCCTCGCCCTGGACGAGCAGGACGCCCTCCAGCAGCCCGTCCCCTCGGCTCGCCGACCCTCCCGCCCGGCCCAATTTCTGAGGGGATATTGGGGGCACAACAACACGCGAGGTGCGCCCACCTCGCGTCTGGCTCTGGTATCAGACCCAAGTCAGCAGTGTGGCTTGATGGGTGGGGTACAGCGACGCATACATGTGCGTGGTCAGGTCGGCACATCCGCCGTCGTGGCTGACTGTCGTCGGCTGAGGTTCGTGCCACAACCATGCCAGATAGAGGAGTCGACGAGGGTCAACAGAGTGCCCTGCAGTCGAGTTACCTGTCACCCCACCGGCTATCGAAGGTCCAGGCGAGCTGCATAGTCCTCCACCCTCTCACCCAAAGCGGGTGTCGCAGGTTCGAATCCTGCCGGGGGCACAACGAGAAGGGCCGGCTCGCGGAGGTTTCCTCCGGGGCCGGCCCTTCACCGTTTCAAGCGCCGCACCAACAGCACATGCCCCACGGCCGCCTCATGGCATCGCCTCAGAGCAGTCGGCCCTGGCTCAACTCCCCACTAGAACACCACAGTTGGCTCGGTAAGAGCTACCCTTCGCGCCCCTGCCCGAATAGGATGAATCGACCAGCCACCTCCCCCGGAGCCACCAGGGTGAAGGGACGGTTCGATGCCATCGCGACGATCACCGGACCTGAGGCGCGTACGGGTGAGACCTCCGGCCTCGTACGGAGCGGGGCTGAGGCCGATTCTGCGCATCCTCCTCGTACCGCTGTGCTGCGGGGTGCTGGTCACCACGGTCCTCGCGAGCAGGGACACGGGCGACGACACCCCACCCATCGGCGATGCGGGCCAAGCGTCCGTCGAGGCGCTGCCCACCCCGTCGCTCCCGCTCGACATCACCGGGTTCACGGCGCCGGTGACCCCGCCGGAGGGGAAGGGGGAAGAGGGGGAGCAGGGGGACGAACCCCCGGCCGACGATGTCGTCCCTACCTTCGAGGAGGAGGAACCCCCTGCCCCCGAGGTGCCCTCCGACGATGCGCACACGGCCCGGGTGAACACCTGCCTCAGCGATGCCGCCGAGGAGGGCGTGTATCGATCGGTGCCGTGCCGGGCGGGTACGTATCGGCTGCTCGGGCGGTACGCGGCCGGTGCGTCGGGTGCCTCCTGCCGGGATGCCGGTGAGATGGCCCTCACCTATTCCGACCAGCTTCTGTGCCTTCGGTACGAGTACCTGGCGACGGCGGCCTACGCCGAGGTGGGCAACTGTGTGTACGGGCGGCCGGACGGCGACTCCTGGTCGTTGCAGACCTGCTCGACCGGAACCTTCCGGGTGATCGGCAGGTACTACACGACCGATACCGAGGTGTGCCCCGACGGGCCGATCCTCGGGTTCTGGTACCACACCGGTCGGGAGCAGGTGGCCAACGTCGTCCTGTGCTACGAGGCCGTCATGCCCGACCACGGCTATCTGGTCCAGGCGGGCGAGTGCGTGAGTGTCGAGCAGCTCGCGTCGGGCGCGACGCTGATCCATCGCGCCGGATGCCCCTCCGCGAACGGCGTCGTCACCGGACGGTTCTCCTACGGGCAGGAGGAGAAGTGCGGCGAACGCGATGGATACGTCCCGTATCGGTTCCCGGGCTGGCCGGAGCTGAGTTATGTCGTCTGCTGGCGCTACGGATGAGACAAGTGAGAGAGGGAAGGCGATGACCATCCATTCTTCCGGTGGCGACACCCGTACCGCTCCCCGGTGGAGCCGGCTGCTGCTGTGGCCGGGCAGCATCCTGCTGGTGGTGCACGCGGTGATCGTCATGTCGTTCGACCTGACCGATGTCGACGAGGTGAACACCATGGTGAGATTCATGGGCGCCGCGTCCGTCGTACCGATCCTGGCGCAGGCGTTGCTCACCGCCGGGCTCATCAGCCTCGTGCTGGAGGGGAGCCAGGCCGAGGAGTGAGGGGAGTGAGGGGGGAGTGAGGGGGAGTGAGGGGCTAGTCGGTCAGCGTGAGGCGGTACGTTCCCGTGCAGTCGTACAGGGGGAGGTCCACCAGTTTGCAGGGGCCGGTGACCACGATGCGGTACGACCCCGCCTCGCCCAGGGTCACGGCGGCCTCGTACGCGCCCTGGCCGCCGAGGTCGCCGAAGCCGCCGCAGTCGGAGTACAGACCGGCCGGCCGGTACTCCCTGTCCCCGCCCTCGATCTCCAGCGCCGGGTCGAAGGAGTTGGAGCAGTCGGTGATCCGTACCCGCACCGTGACCCCGTCCTCCCGGGTGCGGAACGTGTAGATGTCCTCGGATTCGTCCTCCTCGATCTCGCCCGCGCCCGCGCCCGGCCGGCCCGGACCGATGTCGTCGCCGACCGAGACGCTGAAGCGGTCCGGACGGGGGTCCCGGATCATCGAGATGACGTACGGGGCCACGACGACGGCCACGACGACCACGATGGCCAGCCAGAGGGACACCCAGAAGGCCGGTCCACGCAGCGGCAGCGGCGACCGGCGTCGCTGAGTACCGGGGAAGAGTTCCGGCATCCTGGTGGCGATGTCCCTGGTCGGGGTGGCGTAGAAGGTCCCCCCGGTCGCCAGATGGGGGTGGGTGCCGTCGGGCTGCTGCCAGCGCACCACGCCCACCGCCCGTTCCGGGCGGCCCACGAGCACGGGGCCGCCGCTCAGCCCGGAGAGGGCCAGCCCCGCGGCGGCCTGGTCGCAGAAGAGGGCGACGACCGGGGCGCCGTCCTCCGCTCTTCTGGTGTGCCCGGTGACCGTCCCGGTCACGACGCTGCGGTGCACCCCCCAGTTGGCCGCGGCGAAACCCACCGCCCGGTAGTGCTGGTGCGGTTTCGCCGCCGTACCGAGCGGGACGGGGAGCAGATGGGGCGGGGCGGGGTGGCCGAGGCGCAGCACCGCGATGTCCAGGTGGGGGTCGGAGCGGACGACGTGGGCGGGGAGTTCGAGGTCCGGGGCGGCCGGGGAGGGGAAGCGCAGGGCGATGGCCGGGGGGCCGGTCGGGTGTCCGCCGGGGGCGGGCATCAGCGGGGCCACGCAGTGCAGGGCGGTGAGCGCGTGGTCCGCGGACACGAGGAAGGCCGTCCCCAGCACGTCCCGGCCGCCCGGCGCGACCACCTGGCCGATACCCGTCAGCGGGTGGAAGCTCGCGGGCACGCTAGGCCCTCCACACCACTCTGACCTCGAAGGTCGCCGACCCCCCGGCCTTGATGACGACTCCGCCCTCGGCCTGGAGGGAGAACTGGAAGGACAGCTCGATCTCCTCGGGCCGGAACCCCTCGCGCCCCGCGCCGGTGTCGCCGGGGGCCGCGTCCCCCGCGGGCGGGCCGTCTCCCGGGGAGCCGCCCGTCGCGTCGCCGCTCCGGCGCAGGCGCTCGTCCATCCGGGTGCGGAACCGGTCGGCGACGGTCGCCACGGCGTCGGCGATCTCGGTGGTCCGCGCGAGCAGCAGTTCCGGTGGTGCCGGACGGCGCGCGGAGAGGTCCCCCGACGGCGGCGCGTCCACCTCGACCCATAGATCGCTCATGCTCGATCAACCCCCCGAAGCCGATTCCGCTCCTCTTCACTTCTCCGTCGCCAACTTACCTTGATACAGGGGAAGTTGAGGGAGTCGTGCGGGTATCGGGTGGTCATCGGATGGCTAGCGGGCGGTTGTCGGACGGCTATCGGGTGGCTAGCGGTCTTCGCGATCCGCGGCCGGTCGTCGGGGGGCGGCCGGGCGGGTCAGTCGCACGCCGGTGCGTAGTCCATTTCCGGCAGTACCGACCCCCACTCCTCCGCCCCCAGCGCCCCCGCGCTCGCCGCGCACACCTGGCGGATGGCGTCGTCGATGTCCAGGGGCCACAGGAGCAGGGGGCCGCCCCGGGGGGCCGTGGCCAGTACGGGGGCGTGCGGGGCGAACACCACGGGGCCGTCGGGGACATGGCCGGTGAGCGGGCCGCCCCGGGGCCGCAGGCGGGTGCCCTCCAGGTCCCACAGGCGCACCTGGTCGATCTCGCCGGCCGTCGCCACGACCCCGGTTCCGGGCTGTACGGCGACGGAGTCGACCGTGCCGGTCTGGGCGGTCGGGATCTCGTGAGGGTTGTCCGGGCCGGCGGGGCGGGCGGTGTCCCAGATCCACAGGCTGTCGCCGAGCCCCCGTCCACCGCGACGGCGAGCAGCCGGCCGTCCGGGGACAGGGCGAAGGCGGTCACCTCGCCCGCACCCGGATTGCCCGGCCGGAAGGCCGTTCCCGTGCGGCGCGGTGCGCCGGGGGTGCTGGTGTCCCAGAAGGCGACCTCACCCAGGCCGTCGTAGGTGATCAGGGTGCGGTCGTCCGGGGCGAAGACCCCGTCGGCGAGGTGGGGGGCGTCCAGTTCGGCGCGGAGACGGGGGCGCAGGGGGGCGGAGGTGTCCCAGAGCTGGAGCCGCTCGCCGAGGACCTTGAGGAGGAGCAGGTCGCCGTCCTGCCGGTAGGTGAGGGGGCCGCCCCCGCTGAAGTCGTCCGCCGTCGCCGGAGCCGTCGCCGGGAACCGCCACAGCCGTACGGTCTCCTCGTCCATGGTGGCCAGTGCGGTGCCGTCGGGGGCGAAGGCTAGCGCGGCGACGGGGGAGGTGTGGCCGGTCAGGGGTGGGCCCACCTCGTCCAGGAAGGACTCGCCGGCGTCCCAGAGCTGTACCTCCGGGCGGTCCGTGTACGCGGTGGCCAGGCGGCTGCCGTCCCGGTTGTAGGCGAGGGCGCCCACGCTCGCGGGCGGGTTGCCGAGGACGGTGGCCGTGGGCGGGCCGTTGTCCAGCCGCCAGACGCTCGCCCGGTGGCCCGCGAGGACGGCCACGGCCCGTGCGTCGGGGCGCAGCCGGAAGGTGTTCGCGCCCTTGCCGAAGGGTTCGCCGACCCGTTCGGGCGGCCCGTCGGGTCCGACACGCCAGAGCTGGATGCCGCTCGCCTCCCGCAGCGCCCCCGTCGCCAGGGTCCGCCCGCCGTTGGCCAGGGAGACGGTGTCGATCGCGGTGCCGGGCGCCCCGAAGGGCGGGGTCAGCGGACGGGGGCGGGCCGGGTCGGCGATGTCCCACACCCGGACGCGGGTCTCGTCCACGTTCGACAGCGCCTCGGCGTCGCCCCCGACATCCGCCACCGTCGCCATCACCGCGCTGTCCGGGGCGAACTCCACCGCGACCACCGCCGGGTCGAGGAGGGTCAGCAGGCGCGGGCGGGCCGGGGCGCGGGTGTCCCACAGGCCGGTACGGCCCCGGTCGTCGCGGACCGCCATCACCGGGACGGCCGGGCTCACGCTCATCCACCGCACCGGGCGCCAGTCCTCCGGCAGGGTCGCGGTCCGGCCCCGGCCCGGCCGTTCCTCGCCGATCCGCCAGGTGGCGACGGTGGTGTCATCGGCCAGCGGCAGCGCCTCGAAGCCGTAGAGGGTGCTGCTGTCGGCGCCGAAGGAGACCTGGTCCTCGCGGGACAGTTGCCAGGGCAGCGGCGCGGACAGGGGGTTCGCGGCGGCGGAGACCACCTCGGCCCAGGTGTCCTCGGCCGGGTCCAGCCGGTGCGCGGCGGCGTCGAGCTGGGCGGCCAGCGACATGTCGGCGGGTCTGACCCGGTCCGCCTCGAAGGCGATACGGGCCGCCAGCGCGCGGTCCCGCTCGTCCTGCGCGGCGGTGCGCTGGCGCAGCGCGTACACGGCGGCCGAGGTCGCGAGCAGGGCGAGGACGCTGAGCAGCGCGACGGCACCGCGCCGCAGCACCAGGCTTCTGCGGCGCAGCCGGACCGCGGCGGCCAGGAAGTCCCGGGCGACGGGTGAATCTGGGCCCCAGGAGGGGGAGGCGGGGGAGGAGGGGGAGGCGGGGGGTGGCTCCCGCAGCGGGTCACGCCGCGGTCCCGGTGTTCTCCGCGGGGGGCCCGGCACGCCGTTGCTCCGCAAGGAGTCCGGGACGCCGTTCCTCCGCAGGGGTCCCGGCCCGCCGCCCCTCCGCCCCCGTACCGGCGCACCGCCCCTCCGCCCCCGTTCCGGCACGCTGGCCTCGGCCGTCTTCAGCACACTGCCCCGGTAGAGGAGCGCCGCGTCGCGGTCGCGCTGGTGCCAGACGGCGGCGTCGTCCTCCAGCTTCTGGTGGACCAGATCGCGCGACCGTTCCTCCTGCGCCCAGTCCCGCAGCCGGGGCCAGGCGCGCAGCAGCACCTCGTGGGTGATCTCCACGGTGTCCTGGTACTGGGTCAGCAGGCGCTCGGCGACGAAGGCGTCCACCACCCCGGCCAGCACCTCCGCCCTGCCGCTGGCGGCGAACAGGGCGTCCCGGGTGACCCGGCGCCGGGTGTCGGCCTCGTTGCGGCCGACCCGGACCAGCCGCCGGAACAGCGCGTCCGCCTCCTCGCGGGCGGGCCCGTCCAGCCGTTCCCAGACCCGGTCCGCCGAGCGCTGGACGGCGCCGAGGATGCCGCCGGTGGTCTCGTAGCCCTTGAGGGTCAGGGTGTCGCCGGTGCGCTCGGTCCAGGTGGCGCGCAGCGCGTGGGCGAGCAGCGGCAACCGCCCGGCGTCGTAGCCGTCATAGCCATGGGGGCCGTCGTAGCCATGGTGGCCGTCGGGGCCGATCCGGACCGCGCCCGGCGCGGAGGGGCCGTCCAAGGGGGTGCCGAGGTCGGCGAGCAGGCGTTCCACCAGGCCGCCGTCGAGCCGGAGCCGGGGGCGGCCCCCGGCGGCGGGGCCGGTGATGGCCTCGCGGAGCTGGGCGGGGGTCATCGGGCCGACGGTGACGGGCTCGTCGGAGGCGGCCAGCAGGGCGGGGTGGGCGAGGAAGGGGGCGTAGAAGTCCGCGCGCAGTCCCACGACGACCAGGGCGGCCGGTGGTGTGCCGTCGGCGCCCGGGGTGGCGAGCCGGGTCAGGGCGTCGATGAAGCGGCGGCGCTCCGCCTCGGCACGGCACTCGGTGAAGAGTTCCTCGAACTGGTCGACGACGAGGACATGATGGGCGTCCGGGGCCCGGTCGCGCGCGTCGCGGTACCGGTCCAGGACCGCGCCCGGCGCGGCGGTCGGGGTGAGCACCACCGGGGCAGGCGGCAGCCCCTCCGTGGGCAGGGCCCCGGCGAGCAGCCTGGGCACCAGCCCGGCCCGCAGCAGCGAGGACTTCCCGGCGCCCGACGCGCCGATCACGAGCTGTATGCCCCCGGTCCTGGCCCGCCGGTCGAGCGCGCCGACCAGCCGGGCGATCAACTCGTCCCGGCCGAAGAAGAGTTCGGCCCGGTCCGGGCCGAACGCCGCCATCCCGGGGTACGGGCAGCCGTCCACGCCGGGGGCGGCGGCGCGGAGCGCGCGCTCACGCAGGGCGAGCAGCTCACCGGCGGGCAGCCCCAGGGCACGGGCGAGGGCGCGGACCGTGGCGGCGCTGGGCACCTTACGGCCGTTGAGCGCCTGGCTGACGGTGGTGTGCTTCAGCCCGGACCGCCGCTCCAACTGGCCGACCTGGAGGCGTCGGCCCGCCATCGCCTCGCGCAGGGTGTTCTTGAGCGCGTCGAGCGCGTCGACCGTACGCGCCTCGCTGTGCGCGTCAGGCGGATCGTCATCGTCGTCCCCGTCCCGCATGTCCCCGGCCCCCTCCCCTGCCCCCCTGCCCTGCCCTGGCGACGGCGTTCATTGTGTTCGCGGCGAACGTCGGCGAACACCGGAACGCCGAAAGTCGGGGCTCACCCCGTCCGGACCGCCCGGACGGCGGCTCCCGCCCCGGAGGCCCGCCATGCCCGCACCCGGCTCCCAGCCCTCCCCGCCCTCCCCGACCTCCCCGACCTTCCGGTCCCTCCTGGCGTTCCTGTCCTTCCCCTTCTCCTCGCTCTCCTCGCTCTCCTCCCTCCCCTCCCCGGCGCTGCTCGCCGCGCTGGTGCTGGTGCTGCTGGTCGTAGTGCTCGGCACCGTGCCGCGTGCCGGTGCCGGTGCCGCAACAGGAAAAGGGTACTAGCGGTACACCCCATCAGTACGTACACTCATTCTCATGACACCCCCACCCCTCCCCCGTTTCCACCGTCTACCGCCCGAACGGCAGGCGGAGATCCTGGCCGTGGCCCGTGCGCACTTCGCCGAGTACGGCACGCAGGACGCCTCGTACAACCGGATCATCGAGGCGGCGGGCATGTCGAAGACCGCCGCCTACCACTACTTCGACGGCCGCGAGGACCTGCTCGGCGCGGTGCTGGACGAGGTGCTGGCCCGCGTGCTGGCGGCCCTCGGCGTGTACTCCCCCGCCCCGGATCCGGCCGCCTTCTGGTCCCGGCTGGAGTCCGGCGCGGACGCGCTCACCCGGCATCTCGCCACCCACCCGGACGATCTGGCGCTCGCCGGCGCGGCGCTCGCGCGGGCCGGGGGCTCGGCCTGGCGGGGCTGGTTCGTCGCCCTCGTCGAGGACGGGCGGCGGCTCGGGATCGTCCGCACCGACATCGACACCGCGCTGATGGCCTCGGCCACCGCCGCCGTCCTGGGGGCGGCGGACGAGTGGGCGCTGCCGGAGCTGGCGGCGGGCCGCGCGTTGGACCGGGCCCCGGTGTGGCTGCTGCTGCGCGGCCTGTGGGGCGGCGGCTCCACGGAAGGAGCCGGGGATGCGCGCTGAACCGGGGGTTGCTGAACCAGCCGTCGCCGAACCGGTGATCGCCGAACCGGTCGTCGACTGGGCGATACCGCCGACGCCACCAGGACTGGCGGGCCGTCTCGAACGGTTCCTCGGTCCCGGCAAGACCCGGGCCGAGTCGGCGGTGGAGATCGGCGGCGGGCTGCTGTGCGCGGCGCTGCTGGTGGCCGGGCTGTGGTCACCGGCGGCATCGGGGACACGGGAGTCCTGGTCCGCCGTGCAGCTCACGATCGTCCTGGTCGCCGGGCTGGATCTGATCGGCGGGATCCTCACCAACGCCACCAACGCGGCCAAGCGCTGGTACCACCGGCGGGCCCCGGGCGCCCGGCGGGCCCGGCTGGTCTTCGTCGCGGCCCATCTGCTGCATCTCGCCGTGCTGGGGACGGTGGTGCTGGAGGGCGACCTCGGCTGGACACTGGGCAACGCGGCGCTGCTGCTGGCCGGGGCGGCGGCCGTGGAGTTCGCGCCGGTCCACCTGGCCCGTCCGGTGGCGGTGGGGGTCTGGACGGCGGTGGTGCTGGTCAATCTCTTCTGGCTGACGGTGCCGCTCGCGCTGGTGTGGTTCGCGCCGCTGTTCCATCTGAAGCTGCTGGTGTGCCATCTCGTCCCGGAGGCTCCGCTGCGGGCCGGTGGCGGTGGCGGCGATGCCTGACGGCGACCCCTTCGGCCCCGCGCGCGAGAACGCCTCGGTCGGGGAGTGCGCCGCCGTCCTCGCCGCCGCCTTCGCCCGGGAACCGGCCACCCGCTGGATCTGCGGCGATTCGACGGCGGTACGGGAGCGCTGGTTCGCGGCGACCCTGGCGACGCAGGCGACCCTGCCGGGCGCCCGGCGGACGGTCCTGGCCGACGCCGGGCGGGGGGCGTCGGCACCCGTCCCGCCGACCGCCGCCGCCCCGCGGCGGACAGCGGCACCGATACCCGTCGCCGCCGCCGTGCTCACCCCGCCCGGCGCCGAGCCCTCCGCCCGCGCCGCGACCGCCTGGACCCTGGCCGCCCTGCGCCACTGCGGCCCCCGCGCGCTGCTGCGCACCCTGCGCTATCTGCGCGTCACCGAGCCGCAGGCACCGCCCGGCGCGTGGACCCTGGAGTTCCTCGGTGTCGCCCCGCAGGCGCGGGGCCGGGGCGCCGGGGGCCGACTGCTCACCCACACGGTGGACACCGTCCCGGCCCGCGACGGGATCTTCCTCACCACGGCCGACCCCGCCAATGAGCCGTTCTACGCGCACCACGGCTTCGGGGTCCTCTCGCGCACCGCCCTCGGGGGCCTGACGGTGACGGCGATGTGGCGGCCGGGGCGGGGCGGCCACTGAGAGACCGGAGCGGCGCGGCGGCTGCCGTTCGCACCACGAGGGAGGTGAGAGATGGGTCACGGCGGACACCCCCGCCGCACTCGCTTCCCCGGTCCGGGCAGAAGCCTGTGCTAAAGTTTCGGCGTTGCAGTTGTGGTACCCATGAACCTATGTGCGCCTGACGGGAATGTTTCTCCTCAGGCGCATTATTTGTTTTCCGGCTTCTCCGGATGGGGCCTCTGCCTACAGAAGGAAAAGATCATGGCACAGGGAACCGTCAAGTGGTTCAACTCTGAAAAGGGCTTCGGCTTCATCGAGCAGGACGGCGGCGGTCCCGACGTCTTCGCCCACTACTCGAACATCGCGACGCGGGGCTTCCGTGAGCTCCAGGAGGGCCAGCGGGTCTCCTTCGATGTCACGCAGGGCCAGAAGGGTCCGCAGGCGGAGAACATCCTCCCCGCCTGATAGCCGGGCGCGTTTTCGCTCACCGGGGCTTGCACCGTCATGGTGCGGCCCCGGTTGTGTGTTTCCAGGAAGGCAGAGAGCCGTATGTCCCGCAGATCCCAGAGGCCGCCGTCGAAACGGCGTACCCCGTCGCCCCGCCCGACCGCGTCGGCGCCGCAGGAATTCCGGTTGCCGGAGAACACGACACCCGCTCTTCCCGCGGTCGAGGATTTCGCGGCTCTGGACATGCCCGAGGGCCTGCTGAAAACCCTCAGCGACCAAGGCGTGACCACCCCCTTCCCCATCCAGGCCGCCACCCTGCCCAATTCCCTCGCGGGCCGCGATGTCCTCGGCCGGGGACGCACCGGCTCCGGCAAGACCCTCGCCTTCGGGCTGGCCCTGCTGGGCAGGACTGCCGGACTGCGCGCCGCGCCCAAGGCGCCGCTCGCCCTGGTCCTCGTCCCCACCCGGGAACTCGCCCAGCAGGTCACCGACGCCCTCACCCCCTACGCGACCGCCGTGAATCTGCGGCTCGCGACCGTGGTCGGCGGGCTGTCGATCACCAAGCAGGCCGCGGCGCTGCGGCGCGGTGCCGAGGTCGTCGTCGCGAGCCCGGGGCGGCTCAACGACCTGGTCGAGCGCGGGGACTGCGTCCTCGGTGACGTCCGCGTCACGGTGCTGGACGAGGCCGACCAGATGACCGACATGGGGTTCCTGCCGCAGATCGTCAAGCTGATCCGGCAGGTCCGCGAGGACGGTCAGCGGCTGCTCTTCTCGGCCACCCTGGACCGCAACATCGACCGGCTGGTGCAGCAGTTCCTGACCGATCCCGTGGTGCACTCCGTCGACCCGTCGGCGGGTGCGGTGACGACGATGGAGCACCATGTGCTCCACCTCCAGGACGAGACCGACAAGAAGGCCGTCACCACCCGGATCGCCGCCCGCGACGGCCGGGTCCTGCTCTTCCTGGACACCAAGCGGTCCGCCGACCGGCTCGCCAAGCGGCTGCTCGCCGCCGGGGTCCGGGCCGCCGCCCTGCACGGCGGACGCTCCCAGCCGCAGCGCAACCGCACCCTGGAGCAGTTCAAGAACGGCCAGGTCACGGCCCTGGTGGCGACCAATGTCGCCGCCCGCGGCATACACATCGACGATCTCGATCTCGTCGTCAACGTCGATCCGCCCACCGACCACAAGGACTACCTCCACCGGGGCGGCCGGACGGCCCGCGCCGGGGACTCCGGCAGTGTGGTCACCCTCGTCCTGCCCGAGCAGAAGCGGGACGTCAGCCGGCTGATGTCGGACGCGGGCATCCGGCCCCGCACCACCCACCTCACCTCCAGTGACACCGAACTCGCCACCATCACCGGCGCGCGCGAGCCGTCGGGGGTGCCGGTGACGATCGAGGTACCGCAGCAGGCGGCGCCCGCGAAGGCGGCGAAGTCCGCCAAGTCCGGTGGCGGTGCGTCCCGGACGGGCGGGCGGAGGTCGGGCGGGCAGTCGGGGAGCCGTCAGTCCGGGGGCCGTCAGTCGAGCGGTGGTCCCCAGTCCGGGGGCCGTCAGCCGGGGGGCCAGCCGGGTGCAGAGCCCGGCCGCCGGTCCCGGCGGCGCGGACGCGGCGAGGGCGGCGGCGCGGGCCAGGCCGGAGCGGGTGCGGGCGCGGGATCGGGAGCTGGAGCGGGGGCTGCGGAAGGCCGGGGTTCCGGCTCCGGTTCCGGGTCCGGCTCCGCGGCCGGTACGACGGCGGCCCGGCGTGGCTCCGGGTCCGCTTCCGGCTCCGCCGCCGGTACGGCGGCCCGGCGCGGCTCCGGTGGACGGCGCGGCGCCCGTCGCCCGTCCGGCGCCTGAGGCGACCTGACCCCGGTCGGGGCGACCTGTCCGGGGCGGGGCCCACAGAATCAGGACCATCCGCCCCTGACGGTCCCTACAGACCCAGGACCACCCGACCCTGGCGGCCCCTACAGGACCAGGACCACCCCGACGACCGTCGCCGCCGCTGTCGCCAGCAGGAACAGGACGGTGAAGGCGTCGTCCAGCTCGTGGGAGCGCTGTTCGGAGGCCAGGACCGGGGTGAAGTGGGCCGGGTTGGCGGGATCGTAGTGGACGGTGACGGTCCGGCCCCGGGCGTGCTCGGGGTCGGGGATCCCGGTCGGGCAGTACGCGGTGACGGCCGTCCCGTCGAGCGTGGTGAAGACGACGACCGGGGTCAAGGTGGTGTACGAACTGCCCTCCCCGTCCGTGGAGACGTCCCGGAGCACGGCGACGACCTGCCCCGGGACGGCGACCAGGGTGGCCGTCCTGCGGCGCCGCCGCTCCGTGGCGCGCAGGGAGTCGGGCAGCGCGATGGCCGCGCCGAGGGCGAGAGGGCCGCAGGTGGCGATCAGCGCCCAGGGCCAGCCCCACTCGATGGCCGCGCCGGTCACCAGTCCGGCGTAGATGAGGAAGACGGCGCAGTTCGGGAGGGTGAGGCCGCGGTCGGGCCCGGGGGTCTCGCCGGGGACCTCGCCGGTGAAGTGGAACTGGTAGGCGTGCGGTCGGCCGCGGTGGTAGCGGAGCGCGACCGTGCGGCCCGGCCAGGCGGCGGTGACCGTCTCACCGCGGTCCCGGTCGTTGGTGACGGTGAACTCCTGCCCGCTGGCCGGGTCCTGGAAGGTGACGACCACCGGAACCCCGTCCCGGCGGGAGGCTCCGTGCCGCAGCTCGCCCACCCGCTCGACCCGCCCCGTGGCACGGACCGTCCGCTGGGCGCGGGTCATCCCGGCGAGCGAGCGGCCGTAGCCGAGGAGCGCGACCGCGGCGCACAGGGCGCACCACAGCGCGATATAGCCGTGCCAGCCTTGCCACCCGTCCCAGCTCATGACGCCTTCTCTCTCCCAGTGTTCGCAGTGGCTCCACCCGGATCCGGACCCGGGCGCCCCCGTCAGCCCGTCGCCGGTGTGCGCCGTACGATCTCGCCGTCGCCGTCCGCCTCCAGCAGGCCCGTGCCCTCGGAGCCGGTCACGGCGACCCGGAGGGTGAGGGAACCCATGGTCCGGTCGGCGGTGAGCTGCCAGCTCCGCGGGGTCCCGGTGTCCAGGGTGCGCCGGGCGTCCTCGACCAGGGCGGGGATCCGGTCGTAGGGCAGGGACTTGGGGTCGAAGCCCGGTGTCGCCGCCGTACCGGCCGAGTCTCCGGTGGGGACGAAGACCACCGTCAGCGTCCGCTCCTGGACGACGACCGTGAGCGCCTCGTCCCCGTCCTTGGCCTCGGTGAGCGAGTCCATGGCCCGCCGCAACTCGCCCTCGTCCAGCAGCGACTGCCCCTCGCCGAGGGTGACCGTGCCGGTCGCCGAGGTCACGACGGTGGTGGAGGTGGAGGTGGAGGTCGAGGTGGAGGAGGAGACGGCCGGGGACGGCCGGTGTCCCTCGCCCGCCTCGTCGTCGTCGAACAGGTCGGCCCGGAACAGCAGGATGATCAGCGCGGCGCCGAGCAGCAGCGCGAGGAGGCCCGCGCAGCCGCCCGCCGCGCTCTCCGGCGGCTCGCTGAGCATCGCCGGTCCGGGCGCGGAGTCGATCCGGGCATCGGCGGCCCGCGCCTCCCACTCGGGTGTGGGGCGCCGTACGACCTCCACCCGCCAGGGCCGGTCCGGTGGGTACTGGACGACCAGGACACCGCCGGGGCGGTGGTCGGGCAGCTCGACCAGGTTGACGTGATGGGTGATCTCCACGCGGTAGGCGGGGGCGTCGTCGGGCGCGACGGTCAGATCGAAGCGGACCGGGACCTCGCTGTCCCCCTCCCCAACCCGCTCCCGGCTCTCGATCCCAGCGAGGGCGATACGGGGCGGGACCTCCGCCTCGCGGGCGCGGCGCCGGGCGCCGGGGAGGTAGAGGAGCAGGCCGTAGACCAGGGGGACGGCGAGCCCGGCGACGAACAGCGGCACCTTCTCGATGATCACGCCCACGACGAGCGAGGCCAGCGAGCCCCCGATCACCCCGCCGGTCAGAAAGCCACGGACGAGAGCGAGGGGGACGTTGCGCCGGGGCGGCCCACCCGTGGTGATCGTCATACCGGTGATTGTGCCGGGGGAGGGTGTCGGGCGGTAGGCCGATCGGTGGAACTCCGGGGTCCGCCTTCGTCCCCGGCCCCCGCGCCCCGGTACCGCCGGGGTGTTCCGCCGCGCCCGTACTACAGTCGAACGGCCGGGGCGGGGACCATCCCCGGCCGTTCCCGGACGAGAAACGAAAGCAGCAGCCGTAAATGACGAAGACGACCGACTCCGCCTCCGACCCCGGCTCGGGCTCCGACCCCAGCTTCGGCTCCGGCTCCGGTTCCGGCTGGACCACCCGGCCCGAGACCCCAGATGACATTCCCGTCATCCGGGATGTCGTCCGCGCGGCCTTCGGGAGGGCGGAGGAGGCGGAACTGGTCGACGCGCTGCGGGCGGACCCGTCCTGGATCGACGGGCTGTCGCTCGTCTCCACCGACGCGGACGGCAGGGTCGTCGGGCACGCGCTGCTGACCCGGTGTCATATCGGGGAGATCCCCGCGCTGTGCCTGGCCCCGTGCTCGGTGCTCCCGGAGTATCAGCGCGGCGGTGCCGGGTCCGCCGCGATCCGGGCGGCGCTGCGGGCGGCGGCGGAGCGCGGGGAGCGCTTTGTGACGGTGCTGGGGCACCCGGAGTACTACCCCCGGTTCGGCTTCACCCGCGCCTCCGCGCACGGCATCGGGATCACCCTCGACGTCCCCGACGAGGCGCTGATGGCGCTGAGCCTCGTCCCCGGGGACGCGCTGCCGGGCGGGACGATCCGGTACGCGGCGCCGTTCGGGATCTGAGGGGCCGGGTGTCCGTGGTGATCCGGGTCACCGGTTCCGGCGGCCCGGTGTCCGCAGCGCCAGTACGGCCACGTCGTCGTCGTTCTGCGGGTAGCGCACCCGGTGGAGGAGCTGGTCGGTGAAGGGGCCCAGGGGGCGGTGGGCGAGGGCGGCGGCGTGGCGGCGGAGGCGGTCGAGGCCCTCGTCCAGGGGGTGGCCGGGGGCCTCGATGAGGCCGTCGGTGTAGAGGACGAGGGTGGAGCCGGGCGGGAGGGTCGTGGTGGCGTCGGTGCGCGGGAGGTCGGCTCCGGCGCCGAGCAGGATGCCGTGGCCGTCGGTCAGGTAGTCGGCGACTCCGTCGCGGCTGATCAGGAGCGGCGGGGGGTGGCCGGCGTTGGTCCAGGACAGGCGCCAGTGGGCGGGTCCGTTGCCGTCGTCGCCGCTCCCGGGGCCGTCATCGCGGCCGTCGGCATCGACATGGGCATCGGCATCGGCATCGGCATCGGCATCGACGGCGTCGGCCGCCACGGGCTCGATGCGGGCGAAGACCATCGTCGCCATGGTGACATCGGTGATGTGCTGGAGCGCCTCGTCCAGGCGGGCCACGATCCGGCTGGGCGGCTCGTGCGCGGACCAGGCGTAGGCGCGCAGCATGTTGCGGAGCTGGGCCATGCCCGCCGCGGCCTCCAGATCGTGGCCGACGACATCGCCGATGGCCAGCGCGGTCGAGCCGTCGGCGAGCCGGAAGGCGTCGTACCAGTCGCCGCCGACCTGGGAGGCGTCCGGGGCGGCCTGGTAGCGGACGGCCATCCCGAGGTCGGGCACGCGGGGCATCTGGGGCAGCAGATGCTTCTGCATGGTCTCGGCGACCGCCCGCTGCCGCTGATAGAGGCGGGCGTTGTCCAGGGCGAGCCCGGCGCGGCGGGCGATGTCCTCCAGCAGGGACAGATCGGTCGGGGTGAACGCCACCGGGTTCTCGGCCCGGCCCAGCGTCACCGCGCCCAGCACCTCACGGGCGCTGCGCAGCGACACCATGGCCGCCGAGTGGATGCCGGTGGACTCGAAGAGATGCCGCTGCTCGATCGCCAGGCCGGAATCCGGTGCGCTCCGGTGGACCTGGGGGCCGGTGAGGGTGGAGGCCACTCCGCGCAGGGCCCGGGACAGGGGCATCGGGGAGTCCTCGGGGATCGGCGGCATCGGGCCCTGGAGGTCCTCGCGGCGGGCGACGGCACCGTTCTCGGCGTGCGCCACGACGGTGCGCCAGACCTCGTCGCGCTCGGTGATCAGATCGACGACCGCCCAGTCCGCGAGGCGCGGCACGATCAGCGCCGCCATCCGCGCCAGCGCCTCGTCGGCGTCGAGGGTGGTGCTGAGCTGCGTGGTCGTCTCGGCGAGCAGCGCCAGCCGCTCCAGCTCCGGCAGCGCGCCGGGCTCCACGCCCTCGCCGGGCGCCGGGGCGGGGAGGGGGGCGGGGTGGAAGACGACCAGCGTGCCCCGCCGTCCGCCGGGGCCGCCGAGCGCGTAGGGGGTGACCAGCCAGGAGATCCGCAGCAGGGTGCCGTCGCCGCGGGCGAACCAGTCCTCGTCGGCCTGCGCCGTCCCGCCGGTGTGGAACGCCCGCCGCATCGCGCACCGGGTGCGGGGCAGGGGCTCTCCGTGGGGGCCGCGGTGCAGCAGATCGTGGGCGTCGTGCCCGGCGAGTTCGGCGCCGGAGCGGCGCAGCAGCCGCTGGGCGTGGTCGTTGGCGACCAGGATGCAGCCCTGCTCGTCCACGACATAGGCCCCGGCCCCGACGGCTTCCAGCGCGACGCGTAGGTCAGGGGGGTGATCGGGTTCTGCCGGGGATCCGGGTGAGGACCCCGGTCGGGACCCTGGTCGGGACCCTGGCGGGGATCCGGACAGAGGTCCTGGTGGGGGCCCTTCGCGGCTGCCTGTGTCCATCCTCTCCGAGCCTGCCACGCCCTTCCCCTCCCCGTCCAGGTGAACAGGGACAAGGAGGGGGGAGGGGGGAGGGGGAGGGGGGTGCGGGGAACGGGGGGAGGAGCGGGGGGGGCGGCGACGGACGCGGCGCCGGTCTCCGCCAGGCCGCCGGCCAGGAGCGCACCGGCCGCGCCCCTCAGGCCCCCAGCACCCCCCGCACCGCGGTCGACAGCTCCCCCACCGCCACCGCGAGCGGCGCGACCGGCTGGGCGAAGGCGGTCAGCCGGTCCAGGGCGCGGCGCAGCACCGTCGGCTGGGGCTCCTCCTCGTCCAGTTCCTCGCGCAGCCTGCGCAGTTCGCGGGTTCCGGCGTCCGGGTCGGCGAGGGCGTCCCGGTGCTCCTCCAGCAACCGCTCGACCAGGGCGAGGAGTTCGGCGGTGCGGGCGGCGTCGGCGCCGCCGTGCTGCTGGAAGCCCACCGTGCCGGAGAACGCCTGGGCGCGGTGGCCGACGGCCTGGTTGCCGACGTAGTGGGTACCGCCCTGGATCACCACGCCGTGGTTGACCGGCGGTTCGATGGGACCGTGGTCGTCGCCCATGCGGGGCCTCCCTGTCCACGAGATCTGCACGATGCGGAGATCTGCACGATGTACGGCTGGCGCACGATGTACGGCTGGCGCACGGTGTACGGCGTGCGCTTGCGTGACCTATCTGCCCCCACCCGCGCCACCGGAGGTTGCCACCCCGGCGGCCCCCGCCCCCCGCGCGGGTCCGGCCTGCTGCTGCCCCACCTGCTGCCCCACCTGCTGGGTGGCGGTGGCCCCGGCGCCGATGGCCTGGTTGCCGATGATGCTCGTGCCGCCCTGCTGGATGAGCCCCTGGTTGAGGATGGTCTGCTGCTGGCTGCGGAAGTCGGTGACGTCGTAGCCGCGGGCGTCGAGGAACTCCCGGATCGCGGCGAGGGTGTGCCGCTGGACCATGGCGACGATCCGGGTGGCGTCCACGACCTGGAAGTAGTTGTGGTAGTCAGGGCTGAGCCCCAGTTCGCGGACGCTGACCCGGGCGCCGAAGTCGAAGACCGGGTCCTGGCCCATGGCGGTGAGTTCGTCCAGCATCCGGCGGTTGTGGCGGTGTTCGAAGCGGAGGTGGCGCAGGGCGGCGCGGGGGGCGCGGTGGAACGCCCGGACGGTGCGGGGGATCGCGGCGAGCAGCAGCCCGCGCTCGCCGTCCTTGGAGAGCGGTCCGCGCAGCCGGTCCACCAGGTGGTAGGGGGCGGCGACGGGGCCGAGGACGTGGTTGTCGCAGTGCAGATGGAGGGTGCGTCCGGCGGTGGAGAAGTGCAGGAAGACGCTGGGGACGACATCCCCGCCCCACAGCGGTACATGGACGGCGAGATAGTGCCGGACCGCGCCGGTGGGGTGGAGCATGATCTCCTCGACGGCCTCGGGGGTGAGCCGGGCGACGGGGGAGAGCCGGTCGGGCGGAATGAACCGGGTGTCGTCGGCGATGCTGGTACCGGCGGCGAAGACCCGGTCCTCGATGGTGAGCGACTGGAGGCTCTCCCCGCCCGCCGCCGCTCCGCCGTCGTCGCCCCCTTCCCGCCGGGCGACCCCGCGCAGTTGTTCACGTACATGGTCGATCAGCTCGGTGACGGCGAAGGGGCGAGGCGCGTCGGCGGTGTCCGAGGGGTGCCCGGGGGGCTCGTCGGCGGGCAGCAGCGGGACGGCGAGAGACCAGGTCGAGTCCGTCTGCGAGTACCCCTTGAACGGGGTGTAGCCGCTGTAGACGGTGACATTGCCGTCACGGGCCTCGCGCAGGGCATCCATCCGGCGGGCGATCCAGGGGCGGGACGGGATCGGCGGCAGCGGCAGTTGGTAGAACCGCTCCCGGGTCATCCCGGCGCGCAGCCGCCGGTCGGTCTCGATGTCGTGCCGGACGACGGTGACGTACGCGTACGCCGTCGCGGCGAGGGCGATGAGGAGGGCCGGGAGTCCGGCGCCGTAGCCGCCGAGCAGCCAGGCGGGGAAACCGGGCAGATCGAGCCGGCCGAGGGCGAAGGCGGCGAGGAAGGCGCAGAAGACCGCGACGGCGGCGCCGAGGGCGGCACCGGCCAGGGCCCGGGGGGTGGGCTGGCGGCTGCCGCGGGTGGCGAGGCTGGGCCGGGAGCGCCCGGCGGCGGCGGTGACGGCGGCGAACGCGGCGGGCAGCAGCACCCACAGCGGGGCGCAGAGCAGCACCGCGGCACAGGCGGCGCTGAGCCGCAGATCACGGGCGTACCGGATCTCCTGGGCGGCGAGGCTGTGGTGCGCGACGGCGACGAGGTCGACATCGGGCGAGGGCGCGGCGGCGCTGGCCTCGTCGGCGACGACCTCCTCGACGATCCGGTCGGCGAAGTCCTCGTCGACATGGGCGGCGGCGCACAGATACCGGGTGACATCGCCCGGCACGCGTCCGACCGGCATGTGCGGTTGCGGAGCCGTCATCGGAGTCGTCATGCCGACGCTCCCCTTCTTCGGACGGGTCGGACGGGTCGGGCGGCGGAGCGCGGTTCCGGCGGTGAGCAGGGCGAGCAGGAGGCCGGAGAGGAGCCCGAAGTCGAGGGCGGCGCCGCGGAGCAGTCCGCGCAGGGCGCCTTCGGATCCGTACTCGAACTCCAGGGCGTCGGTGAACGAGGAGAGCAGCGCCCAGCGCACGAACCCGCCGAGCTGTCCGGCGAGCAGCCCGACGGCCAGCGCCCGCACCCACCCGGTGGTCCCCCGCCCGGTGAACCGCAGCGCGAGAAACGCGAAGAGAGCGAGCAGCAGAGCGGCGCTGACCCCGGTGACGACGACGTACTCCGTACCGAAGAGACTCTCGTCGACGGTGTCCCAACTGACGAGGAAGAGCGCGTCGAGGGGCCAGCGCAGCAACGCGTTGTCGTAGAAATCCTCGTACAGCCCCAGCCGGGCCTCCTGCGCCCAGGGCCCGCCGAGCACCGCGAACAGCACGCACAGCAGAGCGATCCGTCTGCGCACGGACACCGGCGCTCCCCTCTCACCGCTCCCCCGCTCCGGGTGCGGTCACTCTAGGCCCATGCCCGGTGACGGAGAACGGGAATCGGGTGAACTGCCTTGGGCATGGCTGAAGTTGAGCCACGAGCGGGCACGCACCGCTGCCGCCCTCGCCCCCGTCGCCGCCCGGGAACGTTCCTGCCAGGTCAGCGCCCCATCGCCTTGATCATCAACGCGGGTGAAACAGCCCAGTCCGTGCAAACCGAAGCGGACCGGCCCCAGTTGTCCGGAGTGCTCATCGGAGAATCATCAGAAGGGGCCACTCAGGTCATGAAGTACGCGGTACGACTCGCCTCCGCTCTCGCCGCCGCGGGGGCACTGGTCATCACCGGCTCGACGAGCGCTCACGCGGGGGCGATCGGGTCGACGCCCGTGCGCTCCTTCGAGTACAGCGTGGGCGGGGTGACGATGAAGATCCCGACGGGCTGCATGTTCACCCATGTCGTCCGGGGCAGCGGCAAGCGGATCACAGCTCAGAACGCCGGTGTCGACTGCGGCTTCGTCGCGGCGCTGAGCAGCGGCTTCTGCAACTGGCGCATCGACTTCAGCTACTCCGACACCGACAACCGCGTCTACCGCACCTCGCGGGGCAGGACGCACAGCGAATGCAAGATCGATCCCCTGCGGAAAAACTCTCCCCAACGTCTGCCTCGTTATGGCAAGGCATGCGCCCAGCTCTACGTCAGTGGAGTGCGGCGGGTCAGTCAGTGCCATCA
Organism: Streptomyces sp. NPDC093252; assembly: GCF_040683675.1. Classification (NCBI taxonomy): domain Bacteria; kingdom Bacillati; phylum Actinomycetota; class Actinomycetes; order Kitasatosporales; family Streptomycetaceae; genus Streptomyces; species Streptomyces sp. NPDC093252. The sequence continues at coordinate 293,209 of NZ_JBFBEM010000003.1, forward strand.
CATCACGAAGTGAGTCGCCCATGATCGAGCAGCAGAACCGGGACACGGACCCAGCGCGGGAGGCCCGGCAACGGCGGGTCGGGGGTGTGGCGTTTGCCGCTGGGGTCCTGGCCGGGCTCGCGTTCTTCGCGTTCTTCCCCGGGTTGCCGCACATCATCGACTGGGGGGCCGTCCTGGTCTCCCTGGGCGTGGGGCTGCTCGCGCGGTGGGGCGCTCGGGGGTGGGTGGGCAGGGGGTAGGTGGGGAGGGGGTAGGTGGGGAGGGGGTAGGTGATAGGTACAGGGGGCGGGATCATGAGGGCCTCTGACGGGGGCGGGGGGCGGGGGCCGTCGTCTCGCCCCGGAGTCTCCCCCCGAGTCGCTTCGGGCTCGCCGGTTTCCCTCCCCCTCCCCCTCCCCCGCAACGCCCCGCCACCACCAACCCCCCGGTCACCGTCGCCGACAGGGTCGCCATCGTGGTGATCGCCGTTGCCGGGGAGGTGAGCTGGGCGAGGGTGCCGGCCAGGGTCGCGGCGGTGCCCTGGAGGGTGAGCATGCCGGCGGAGTGGAGGCCCAGGGCGTGGCCGGAGAGGTGGGGTGGGGTGAGGGACATCAGGTGTTCCTGCTGGATCAGGCTCGCGGCGAAGCCGGTGGAGGCGAGGGTGGCGAGGGCCGCGGCCAGGGGGAGGGAGGGGTGGAGGACGAAGAGGGTGTAGGGGGCGGCGAGGAGCAGAAGGAGGGGGTGGGCCAGGCGGGCGCGGCGGGCCGGGGTGAGGAAGCGGCCCACCCAGATGTCGCCGATGAGCATGCCGAGGGCCGCGCAGGCGAAGAGGGTGCCCGCCGAGCCGGGGTCGTGGGCGACGAAGAGGGACTCGCAGCCGACGACCAGGCCGTTGGGGATCCACAGGCCGAGGTAGGTGAGGCGGCGGGGGCGGGACGACCACAGCAGGGCGTTGGTGCGCCAGGTCGCGCGGAGGGAGGGGCGGCCGGTGGACCGGGGATGGCGGGGGGTCAGGCCGACGGCCGCGGTCAGGGCCGCGAGGAGGTGGAGGCCGGCCGCCAGCAGCAGGGTGGGGCGGGGGGCGAGCAGGGCCAGCAGCGCGGCGCCGGTCGCGAAGCCCGTGACCTGGGTCAGGCCGTTCATGATGTTGAAGACCGAGCGGCCCGTGACATAGCCGTCCCTGGGCAGGATCTCGTTCAGCAGGCCCCACCGGACCCCGCCGCCCACCGACGCGACCACCCCCTGGAGCAGGATCACCGCGAAGACCGCCCCCAGCGGGAGGGACGGCAGGGCCAGCACCGCCGTGCCCGCCGCGAAGGCCAGGGAGGACGCCGTCAGCGCCGCCCGCGGCGGCAGCCGGTCCGCGGCCGAGAGGAAGAACGTCGCTCCCAGCATCTGCGCCAGCGACGGGCCGAACATGCTGAGGGAGGAGAGCAGGGGCGAGGCCGTCGTGCGGTAGACCAGGGTCGCCAGGGCCAGACCGCTCAACGTCTGCGCCGCGATCTGCGCCCCCGTACTCACGAACAGCGGCCGGAACTCCGGCGTGCGGAACAGTTCCCGGTAGGTGGTGGAGGTGGTGGCGGTAGTGGAGGTGGTGGGCATGCGCGGAGTCTGGGGCGGCTCCGGGGCGGGCCGATAATGTTTCGCCGGTACGCGAAACGTGGCGGTTGAAGAAGAGCGGGAGGAGGGGGCGGTCCCATGGGGTGGTGGCAGGTCAACGCCGACACCCTCGCCCGCAGCCGCTTCCTGCTCTCCCCGCTCGCCGAGACCTTCGCCGCCCTGAAGCTGCTGCACTCCGCCACCGGCGCCCACCCCGGCGAACAGGCGTGGCTGCGCGCCCACCTCCCCGCCCACCGGGCCCGGCTCGCCGCCGACCCGGTGACCGCGCTGCTGGTCCGGGCCGGACTGGGCCGGGAGTGGATCGCCGACTTCCTCACCCCCACCCCCCGCGACGGGGAGACCTTCGAGGAGGCGCTCGCCCGGGTGCGCGGCACCGACCCCGCCGCCGCCCGCGCCCATCTGCGGGTCGCCCTCGCCGGACCCCTCCCGCCCGCCCTCGACCGCGACGACCTCCCCGACCGCGCCGCCCGCCTCCTCACCCACGTCTGGGAGGACGCCGTACGGCCCTCCTGGCCCCGGCGCAGACGGATCCTGGAGGCCGATGTCATCGCCCGTACCGCCCAGGTGAGCCGGGGCGGCTGGGCAGGGGTCCTGGACGCCCTGCGGCCCGGCACCCGCTGGCTCGGCGGGAGCCGCCTCCAGGTCAACCACCACGAGTACCCGCCCCGCGAGATCTCCGGCGCCCAGCTCCTCCTGGTCCCGGTCACCCCACAGACCGGCTGGGTCTCGTGGGAGGAGGGGGGAGGGGGAGAGGGGGGAGAGGGGGGAGAGGGAGGGTCGCATTCAGGAGCGGGCTCCGGGTCGCGTTCGCGGGCGGGCTCCGGGGCGGACTCCGGTGGCGGGTCGCCCACCGGTTCGCCCACCGGGTCGCCCACCGGGTCGCCCGCCGGGTCGGGCTCCGGCTCCTACGCCCTGATCTACCCCTGCGCCGGTGCCCTCGTCCACGATCCCGGCCGGGCTCCCGCGCCCGCCGCCGCTCTCGCCGCGCTGCTCGGTGCCGCCCGCGCCCGGGTCCTCGTCCTGCTGGCCACCCCCATGACCACCACCCAGCTCGCCGCCCTCACCGGCCAGCCGCTCGGTTCCGTCGGGCGGCATCTGCGCGTGCTGCGCGACGCCGGGCTGATCGAGCGCCGTCCGGCCGGGCGCTCCGTCTACTACGAGCGGACCGCCGCCGGTCAGGTCCTGCTGGACGCGGGCCGACCGCCGTAGCGCGCCCCCTGCCCCAGGGGGAGAACGGCCCCGGCCTACGCTCTCCCCATGACGGCCAACTCCGTATTCGATGTCGACATCCACGCCCTCGACGGCACCCCCGCCGACCTCGCCCGGTACGCCGGGCGTCCCGTGCTCATCGTCAATGTGGCCTCCAAGTGCGGTCTCACCCCGCAGTACGCCGGGCTGGAGCGGCTCCAGCGGCGCTACGCCGAGCGCGGGCTGACCGTGCTCGGCGTGCCCTGCAACCAGTTCGCCGGGCAGGAGCCCGGCAGCGCCGAGGAGATCGCCGAGTTCTGCTCCGCGACCTACGGCGTCACCTTCCCCCTGACCGAGAAGATCGACGTCAACGGGGACGCCCGCCACCCCCTCTACACCCTGCTCACCGGCTTCGCCGACGCCGAGGGGCACAGCGGCGATATCCGCTGGAACTTCGAGAAGTTCCTGATCGGCCGGGACGGCACCGTCGTCGCCCGGTTCGCCCCGGGGACCGACCCCGAGTCCGCCGAACTGACCGCCGCCGTGGAGGCCGAGCTGGGCTGATCCGGCCCTACCCGGGCTGCCGACCCGGGCTGGCCAAGGCTGCCGACCCGGGCTGCCGACCAGGGTTGACCTTGCCCCTGGGGCAGACCCGAGCGTCCTGTGTCACCGGGCCGACCGCGCCCGGTGACGGAGGATGGCGGCATGCACGACGACCCCGACCCGGCGGCCGGAGCCGGCGACGGCACCCGGCTGCTCACCATCGGTGCCTTCGCCGCCCGCGCCCGCCTCTCCCCCAAGGCCCTGCGCCTCTACGACCAACTGGGGCTGCTGTCCCCGGACCGGGTCGACGAGGCCACCGGCTACCGCTACTACCGCGCCGAGCAGGTGGAACGGGCCCGGCTGGTGGCGCTGCTGCGCCGACTGGACATGCCGCTCGCCCGGATCTGTGCGGTGGTCGCGGCGGACGGACCCGAGGCGGCCCGGCTGCTCGACGGGTACTGGGCCGAGGTGGAGACCAGGATCGCCGGTCAGCGGACGCTCGCCGCGTACCTCCGTGGACGACTGTCGGGGAGGAACTCCGAGATGTACGGGACATTCGAGATCGAGACGGCGGACGTGGCGGCCCGGGTGGTGATCACCGAGACCCGGCACACCCTGGCGGACGAGCTGCCCGCCTGGATCGGAGCGTCCCTGGGACGCCTGACGGAGGCGGCGGTCGGGGACTGCGGCGGCATCGTCGCGCCGCCCTTCGTCGTCTACCACGCCGAGGTGTCGACGGAGAGCGACGGCCCGGCCGAGTCCTGCGTACCGGTCGCCGACGAGGCGGCGGCACGGGCCTGGGCGGGGCGGCGCGGCCGGGCCTGGGAGACGGCGGTACGGGTGGAACCGGCCCGGCGCCTCGCGTACACCCGGATCACCAAGGCCCAGGTGGCGTACCCGCAGATCATCGCCGCCTATGAGGCGGTGGAGCAGTGGATCGCCGGGCGGGGGCTGCGTCAGGCGGGGCCGCCCCGGGAGGTGTACTTCGCCGACTGGGACGCGGCGGGGCCGGGGGATCCGGTGTGCGACATCGCGTTCCCGGTGGAGTAGCCACGCCGGCCGCGAATCCGGAGGGCGGCTTTCGGGCACAGGCCGAGCCCCCTCGGCTAGGACGGCGGGCTGGTCGAGAGGGCTCGTGGGTGGTGCTTGTTGAGTTGTGGTCGTAGGGGGTGACGGAGGATCGGAGGGATCCTCCCTTACGCCTTGACCGACTACGCCTGGGCCGATGACGCCTGGGCCGATGACGCCCTGGCGACTACGCCTTGACCGAGCCCACGAACGTGTTCCACGCGGTCGCGGGGAAGGCGAGGACGGGGCCGTCGTGGACCTTGGAGTCCCGGACCGCCATCGCCGACCGGACAGGGGACTTGATCTCGACGCACGCGCCATTGCCCTGGGAGTAGGACGACTTGACCCAGGTGTCCGTCGCGCCCTGTGTGATTGCCATTTTCGCTCCGGTAAGCAGTTGCTGAGTTGCTGTCACCGTGCGGCACACGGTTTTCGCCATCCACGTCAGTGGATGGCGTGATCGACGCTACTCGCCAACGCCGCCGAGCGGAGCTGCCATTCACCCGACCGGGGGGCATATTCCGGTAGATCCTTCCCTCCCGGCCGCGCCACCCCTTACACTGCCCCGCCGCCCCTCTCACCAGGGGCTCAGCCCGCCGACTCCCGGGCGTACTGCTTCGCCGTGTCGGCGATGAACTGGCGGGTCTGCTCCACATTCAGCGCCTGCGCCCGCAGATGCTCGTACATCACGCTGTACTTGCCGACGTCCTGCGGCTTCTCCAGATACAGATCGCTGGTGACACCCTCGATGTAGACCACACTGGAGTCGGCCGCGTCCGGGAACTCCAGGATCGCGTACTGGCCGCTGACCCCCGGGTGGGCGCCCATGGAGAACGGGATGACCTGCACGGTGACATGCGGCAACTGGGACATCTCCAGCAGATGCTCCAACTGCTCGATCATCACCTGCTTGTTGCCCACCTCCCGGCGGAGCGCCGCCTCGTCCAGCACCGCCCACAGCCGCAGCGGGTTCTCGGCGGCAGAAATACGTTCCTGCCGCCGCAGCCGCACCTGCACCCGCTTGTCGATGTCCGCCCCCGCCGCCTCCGGCAGCGCGCCCATGATCAGCGACTCGGCGTACCCCCGGGTCTGGAGCAGCCCGGGGACGACCTGCGGATCGTACACGCGCAGGCTCGCGGCGTCGGTCTCCAGGCCGATGTAGACGCTGTAGGGGATGTCGCCGAAGGAGTGCCACCAGCCCTGCTGGCGGGAGTCCTTGGCCATCTGCATCAGCGATTCGACGATCCTGATGTCCTCGACCTCGTACACCCCGCACAGGTCGCGGACATCGCGCTGGCTGATGCTGCGCCGCCCGTTCTCCAGCCGGCTGATCTTCGACTGGGAGACCAGCAGCCGCTCGGCGACCTCCTCCGCGGTCATGCCCTTCAGTTCGCGGAGCCGGCGCAACTCCTGGCCCAGCCGGCGTCGTCTGACGGTGGGATTGACATTGGACGCCACGGGACGTGCACCTCCGGCTGCGTGCTCTCAAAAACTTGCAACTATGCGTATCTGCTGTTGAGCAGACTGCCACCAAGGTGCTTGCTACCGCTGGGAAACAGCGGATGTGCAGCGCGGACACGGCCGAGCGGGGCGGTGAGGCCATGGCGGTCTCACCGCCCCGCTCGGACCAGCGGCTCCCGAACCGGGTCTGGGGCGTACGCGTGCGCCGTGACTGCGGACTGCGGCTCAGTGAGCCACGGCGCGTGCCATGGAACCCCGGCGTGGCTGTGCCGGGACCCCTCGGGCGGGTTCCGCCGCCTGCCTGCCCGCCGGGGCCGGTCGGGCGGCCGTCGCCGGGTTGCGGCGCGGCTGTGCCGCCACACCGTTCTGGACGTCCATCACCGCGTGCGCGACGAGACCGCCCATCGGGTCGTGCCGGATCAGATCCCGTAGCCGGGAGCGCGAGGATCGGCCCTCGTTGCCCGGATACAGGTGCTTGCCGAGACCGACCGCGTGCGCCAGCGCGGCGAGCGCCGCGGTCCGCGGGTCCGGTGGCACACCGGTGCGGATCGCTGAGTCCAGCCGGGACCTGATCTCCCGGCTGATGTCGGTGTCCGTCGCCTGGTAGCGAGTCGTCGGCAGCACCCCGCACATCTGGCCCGCCACGGCATGCACCATGCCGCACCGCTCCAGATGCGAGAGATACGTCTGACGGAGCCCCAGCCGGGGTCCGCCGATCCAGTGGACAGCACGTACCGGAGCGCCGCGCCTGCGCAGCAGCTCCAACGCACAGTCCAGAGTCGGATCTCCTGTCGGCCGTGGTACGACCACGGCGATACGATCCCCGTCTGGGGCTATCCGTCCGGCCAGCGCCAGCTCCACTAGCTGTGCTCCGGCCAGACCGAGGTCGAGCGACTGCGGCTGTGCAGTGGTACCCGTGGTCGGGTCCAGCGCCAGCAGCAGAAGCTCCTCCGGAATTGTTCTGCGGCTCCTGCCCATCCATGCCTCCCCGCGTGGATGAATGACAGGGTGACCCCTCTCACATTGGTCTGTCGAGGGTGCGTGACCTGTTTGTAGTGGAACCGGTAGGTATGTCGTTCTCGTCTACCGCAGGGGCCAAGCCCTCACACAGGACACTGGTACATCGTTCGGACAGCGCGCGGCAAGCGTGCGGCGCAGAGGAGGCATCGGTGGCGGGCGAGTCCCCCGACAGGTCGAAGCAGCGCGAGTCGTCGGCAGAACCGACGTCGGGGAGCGGGGCCCCGGTTCCCGATCCCCGCGTGGCCGTCCCCCGCGACCGGCCCCACCCCGAGGAAGCGACGACGGACTCGACGACCCGCGTCCTGACGGTCCCGCCGAGGACCACCCCGGAGGCCCCCGAAGCCACCCCCGCCCCCGCCCCCGCCCCCAGCGACACGACCCGCATGCGGGAGGCGGTGGCGGCATGGGTGACACCCGGCTCCGCCGAGAGCAGCGGGGGTGCCGGCTCCGCCGAGAGTGGCGGAGATGCCGGGGGTGCCCGGGATGCCGGGGGCGCCGGGGATCCCGGGGAGCGGGTGGACGCGGCTGACGGCGCTGGGGCTCCCGGGGAGCCCCGGGGGACCCGGGAGCACGGAGAGCCCGGGGATGGCGCTGACGGCGCCAAGGACGCCGGGGGGCCCAGGGAGGCCACCGGCAGCGCTGGGGGCGCCGCCGGGGAGACCGTTGACGCCACCCGGGACGCCGGGGAGCCCGAGGACGCCACCCACGGCGCCACTTACGCCGCCGACGGGACCGCTGACGCCACCGGGGAGGCCGGGGAGCCGGAGGGTCGCGCCGGGGACGCCGGGGAACCGCAGGACGCGGCCCCGGACGCCGGGGAGCCCGAGGACGCCGCCCACAGCGCCGCTGCGGGCACCGACCGGACCGCTGACGCCATCGGGGACACCGAGGGGCGGCCGGAGGGCGTCGCCGGAGACGCCGGGGAACCCCGGGACGCGGCCAGGGACGCCGAGGAGCCGGAGGACGCCGTCGGCGGCGCCAGGGCTGCCGGGGAACCCCAGGACGCCGCCACGGACGCCGAGGAGCCCCGGGACGCCGGGAAGGCCCCCGAGGATGCCCAGGACGCCCCTGGGGGCGCTCAGGAGGCCCCGGAGGACGCCGTCCCGGGGGCACCGGAGGACGCCGACGCGGCTGCGGAGGGTGCGGAGGACCGGGTCGAGGACGGCAAGGACGAGGGCGGCGAGGGCGGCGACAGGTCGCGGCCCGCTCCCGAGCCCACCCCCGCCGGCGCCACCCTGACGCTCACCGCGGCGGCCCGCAGCGGGGCGGCGGCCCCGGAGGACGCCGACCAGGACGAGGACGCAGCCGCACCCGCACCCGTAGCCGCACGCGCAGCCGCACCCGCAGCCGCCGACGGCGATTCCGCCCCGCAGAGGCCACCCGCACCCGGCGACGAGACCCGCACGGGCGGTGCGGGTGGGAAACACCTCCCGGCCGAAGGCGAAGCCGAGGCCGCCCCCGAACCCCCCGAACCCCTCGACCACCCCACCGCCATGCTCAAACTCCCCCCCACGCCGGAGGCGGAGCGCACCAGCAAGTTCGTCGCCCTCAAGCCCCTCGAAGCCCCCGCAGAACGCCCCGCAACACGTCCCGCAGCGCGTCCCGCGGAACCCCCGGCGGGCCCGCCTCAGGTCGGCCCCGAGTTCACCACCCAGCAGCCCCTCCCCCCCAAACCCCCCCTCGACCTCCTCGCCGAACTGACCAACACCCCTCCGCCCCCGGCGACCCCTCTGCGCACGGTCGTGCGCCGCGTCAAGATCTGGACCCCGCTGGTCCTGCTGCTGCTCGTGGTGTTCGCGGTCGTACAGACCGTCCGCCCCGTCCCGCCCCCCTCCCTCGCGCTGACCGCGCAGGAGAGCCACACCTTCGAGGGCGGCGAGGTGAGCATCCCGTGGCCGGAGGACGGACAGGCCGCGCTGGATGTCCAGGGCATCGGTTCGTTCGGGTCGTCCGGTGAGCAGAAGCCCGTACCGATCGCCAGTGTCGCCAAGGTCATGACGGCGTACATCATCCTGCGCGACCATCCGCTCAAGAGCGGTGAGGAAGGGAAGATGCTCGACATCGACCAGCGCGCCGAGGAGGAGTCGGACGCCGGTCAGGAGTCGACGGTGGATGTCACCGCCGGGGACCGGATCTCCCAGCGGGAGGCGCTGGAGAGCATCCTGATCGCATCGGCGAACAACGTGGCCCGGCTGCTGGCCCGCTGGGACGCCGGGTCGGACGAGGCGTTCGTGGACAAGATGAACGCCACCGCCGAGGACCTCGGGATGACCAACACGACGTACACCGACCCCTCGGGGCTGAACGACTCGACGGTGTCGACGGCCGTGGACCAGGTGAAGCTGGGCAAGGCGGCCATGGAGATGCCGGTCTTCCGCGAGGTCGCCGCGATGATGTCGTACGACGACTACCAGGGGGTCAACCACTCCAACTGGAACCAGATCGTCGGCAGCAACGGCGTCGTCGGGATCAAGACCGGCACCACCACCTCCGCGCTCGGCAATCTGCTCTTCGCCGCGACCAAGGAGGTCGGCGGGGAGACCCGGACCGTCGTCGGCGCGGTGGTGCGGCAGCCCGCGGGCGGTTCCGACAACACCATCCTCCAGGGCGCGCTGTCCGCCGGTGACCGGCTCATCCGGGCCGCGCAGGAGGCACTGACCGCGCAGACGCTGCTGAAGAAGGGCGATGTCGTCGGGTATGTGGACGACGGGCTCGGCGGGCGGACGCCGGTCGTGGCGACCCGTGAGGTGAACGCGGCCGGCTGGTCCGGTCTGGAGGTGGAGCTGTCCTTCACCGAGGACGAGCTGCCGCGCACGGCGAAGGCCGGGACCAAGGTCGGTTCGCTGACCGTCGGGGACGGCAGCGGCGGCGCGGTGTCGGTGCCGGTGGCGCTCCAGCAGGACCTGGTGGAACCGGCCTGGACGGACAAGCTGACCCGGATCGGATAGCCCGCGGCGGCCGGGCGCGTGATCCGGCCCCGTCGACGGGCACCCACCCCGGAGCCCGCCGACGGGGTCTCTGCTAGCGTCACGAATCGGGACAGGTCGGCGGGCATGGCGACGGCACGGTGGAGCCGGGACGGACGGGGCACGGCCGGTGGGACAACCACCGGCAGCCAAGGGGAATCGCCGGACATCACCGGGAAGCACCGGGGACCGCCATGCGACGCCGGGAGAAGACGGGACACGGGAGTGCCTTGAGGTGGCCACTGCGGAGCCGGTACGCGCCGAGGACAGGGACGCGCGGCCGGGAGAGGGACCCCGCCGAATAAGGGAGACGGGGGCGTGGCGCCGGTGGCCGGGGGCGCATCCGGTGCTGTTCTCGACCGCGCTGGCCGCCGTCCTGCATCTCGTCTGGTTCTTCACGTTCGCCAACAGCGGTGGGGATCTCGCGGCGCAGGACGCGTGGGCGGAGTTCGCGGGGCGGCATCCGGACTCGGCGTACAACCTGGCCTGGTACGGCGGGATGCACCCGGTGTCGTACAGCGCGGTGTCGCCGTATCTGATGTCCGTGCTCGGGGTGCGGACGACCATGATGATCGCCGGGACGGTCTCGGCGGCGCTGCTGGCGCTGATGACGGTCCGGATCCGGGAGGTCCGCAATCCGCTGGCGGCGTCGCTGGCGGGGGTGTTCGCGCTGCTGTGCAACGCGGCCTCGGGGCGGGTGACGTTCGGGCTCGGGGTGCTGTTCGGGCTGGGCGCGGTCGCGGCGGTGTTCTGCTGGCCGCGCCGGTGGCGGTACCGGCGGGTGGCGAAGGCGCTGTGCGCGGCGCCGCTGGCCGCGCTGGCGACCATGGCGTCCCCGGTGGCGGGGCTCTTCGTGGGGCTGGTGGCGGCGGCGCTGTTCCTCCAGAAGCGGCGGCCGGGCGCCTGGGTGCTGGGGCTGCCGCCGGTCGCGGTGGTGGCGGTGTCGGCGTGGGCGTTCCCGTTCTCCGGGACACAGCCGATGTCGTTCGGGTCGGCGGCGCTGCCGCTGCTCTACTCGGTGTTCGTGTTCCTGGCGGTGCCGCCCGCGTGGAAGACCGTACGGATCACGGCGGCGGTGTACGCGCTGGCGGTGCTGCTGGTGTGGCTGGTCAGTTCGCAGATCGGGTCGAACATCACGCGGCTGCCGATGCTGTTCGCGGGGATGGCGCTGGTGGCGGCGCTGCCGTTCACGGTGCCCCGCTCGCGCCGCTGGTACGCGCTGGTGGTGGCCTCGGCGGGGTTCATGGTGTGGATCGGCTACAAGTCGGTGGACGACGTGGTGAACACCACCCCGGCCGCGTCCTGGGCGCGGGAGCTGGCACCGCTGGTGAACGAGTTGCAGGAGGTCGGCGCCGAGCGGGGCCGGGTGGAGGTGGTCCCGGCGCGCTCGCACCGCGAGGCGTCCGCGCTGGCCCCGTATGTGAACCTGGCCCGGGGCTGGAACCGGCAGGCCGACATGGAGCGCAACCCGCTCTTCTACGACGACACCCTCAACTCGGCGAACTACCACGAGTGGCTCAAGCGCTGGGCCGTGCACTACGTGGTGCTGCCCAAGGGCGCGCCGGACGGGGACGGCGGTGAGCGCGAGCGGGAGCTGGTGCAGCGCGGGCTGCCGTATCTGACGCAGATCTGGGGCGACGCCAACTGGCAGTTGTTCGAGGTGACCGATCCGGCGCCGCTGGCGGATCCGCCGGCGACGGTGGAGCGGGCCGGTCAGGAGGGCTGGACGATCCGGGTGGACCGGCCGGGCCCGGTGCTGGTCCGGGTGCCGTACTCGCCGTGGCTGGGGCTGGTCGACGCGGACGGCAACGGGGTGGAGCCGCCGCAGGAGACGGAGACCTCCGAGGACCGTCCGGAGGGCACACCGAGGACGTTCGACAATGTCAACGGGTGTGTGATGGAGGCGGCGGAGGACGACCTGGGCGACAAGTGGACGGTGCTGCTGGCACCGGAGGCCGGGACGTACCGGCTGGGCGCCCCCTACCAGCTCCCGCGCGGGACGCCCTGCCCGGAGGAGCTGCGGGTGGGGGTACCGGGCGTCGAGCAGCCGTAGCGCTGCCGCTCCGTCACCGGGTCCTACCTCTCCGGGCCCTAACCCTCATGTCATTCACGTCCATGAACTGAAGTCATCAAGGCGAACGATTTTACGCTCCCTTGACTCTCAGCTTCCTTGTCGTGTCCGCGTCGCCGCCTGGACGATGAGCGGGCCGTCGCGAGGCGTTCACAAGCCGGAACAGCAGACGGATTCCTGGACGGAACTGTGGAAGGGGGCTCATGAACGGTCTCGACTGGGCCGTGCTCATCGGCTACTTCGGCGTCATGGTCGCGATCGGCGTCTGGTCCCACAAGCGGGTGGACAGCGTCAGCGACTTCTTCACCGCCGGGGGAAAGATGCCGTGGTGGCTGTCCGGCATCTCGCACCACATGTCGGGCTACAGCGCGGTCATGTTCACCGGCTACGCGGGCATCGCCTACACCTACGGTGTCACCTCCTTTGTGACCTGGTCCTTTCCCATCGCCCTCGGGATCGCCATCGGGTCGAAGCTGTTCGCGCCGCGGATCAACCGGCTGCGCGGACGGCTGCATGTGGCCTCGCCGCTGGAGTATCTGAAGAACCGGTACAACCTGCCCACCCAGCAGGCGCTGGCCTGGTCCGGGATGCTGCTGAAGATCGTGGACGTGGCGGCCAAGTGGGCGGCCATCGCCACCCTGCTCGCCGTGTTCACAGGTGTGTCCCTGAACCAGGGCATCCTGATCACCGGTGTGGTGACCGGCATCTACTGCACCATCGGCGGACTGTGGGCGGACGCGCTGACCGAGCTGGGCCAGTTCGTGATCCAGCTCCTCGCCGGGCTCGCGATGTTCGTCGCGGTGCTGGTGGAACTCGGCGACTACGGCGGCTTCTTCGGCGTCTGGGACCGGCCGGAGCTGGACGGCCATGAGAAACCGCTGGTGGGGCCGTACGGCACGGTCTTCCTGCTGGCGTTCCTCTTCATCAAGCTCTTCGAGTACAACGGCGGGATGCTCAACCAGGCCCAGCGGTACATGGCCACCCCCACGCCCAAGGAGGCGGAGCGGTCGGCGCGGCTGTCGGCGGCGCTGTGGCTGGTCTGGCCGCTGGTGCTGTTCTTCCCGATGTGGATGTCGCCGCTGCTGGTGGAGTCGCAGAAACCGGACGGCTCCGACTCGTACGCGCTGATGACCGAGCAGTTGCTGCCGCACGGGCTGCTGGGGCTGGTCATCGTCGGTTTCTTCTCCCACACCATGGCGATGTGCTCCTCCGACGCCAACGCCATCGCGGCGGTCTTCACCCGGGATGTGGCGCCGGTGCTGTCCGCGAAGGCGCGGTCGTGGTCGGAGCGGTCCGGGCTGATCGCGGCGCGGGTCACCACGGTGGCGTTCCTGGCCCTGTCGATGGCGGTCGCGACGCAGATCAACTCCCCCACCTTCAAGGACATCATCACGGTCGTCATCAAGTGGGTGGCCGGGCTGATGGGGCCGATCGCGATTCCGATGATGCTGGGTCTGCTGCGGCAGTTCCGGCGCTCGGGGCCGACGGCGGCGCTGGGGTCGTGGGGTGCGGGGCTGCTGGCGTTCTGGCTGGTGAACTATCCGATCAACTGGAGCGTGGAGGGCGGGGTGCCGTTGCAGTACCAGGTGTCGGTGCCGCTGGCGGTGTCGCTGGTGCTGTATGTGCTGATCGGCTGGCTGAAGCCGGAGGACACACCGGAACGGGACGCGATCATCGAACGGATCAACACGGACGACGACGACAGCGCCGCCGCGGCTGCCGTCCCGGCACAGTCGGGGGGCGGCACCCCGGTGAGGGACTGATCCGGCGGGGGGGATACGGGCCGGTTCTCAGGGGCGCGGGGAACCGCGCACAGAGCGGACAGGCGCGGTGACAAGGAAGCGCCCTCGCGTTTTTAGGGGCGCGGGGAACTGCGCGAGCACCCCCCACTCAGCCGCGCCCGGCATCGAACCCCTACCGGGGATACCGCGTCAGCCAACCCGGCGCCGCCGCCGCAGGGGTGTGCAGGGCGGAGCCCTGGGTCATTTCCATGGCGAAGTCGTCGGCGAGTTCCAGGATCGTCGCGCGGCCCTCCAGCTCGGCCAGCCAGGCCGGGGGGAGGGCCGTCTCGCCGTGCAGGGCGCCCAGCAGGCCCCCGGTCAGCGCGCAGGTCGCCCCCGAGGGGCCCTCGTGGTTCGCCGCGAGGCGCAGGCCCTGGCGGACGTCGTCCGCGACCAGCGCGCAGTACACCGCACCCGACAGCACCGCCGCCGCCGTGCCCCCCGCCACCAGCTCCGTCACCCGGTCCGGTGTGGGGATGCCCTGGCGGACCGCGCCGAGGGACCGTTGCAGGGCCCCGGAGACCGGTTCGTGGCCGGGGCGGGCCGAGAGGAGGGACAGCGCCCGCTGCACCGCCGCGTCCAGCCCGTCGCCCCGCGCGAGCCCGTGCACGACCACCGCGTACGCACCCGCGGAGAGGTACCCCACCGGGTCGCCGTGGGTCTGGGCGGCGCACTCGATCGCGAGCTGGACGACGAGTTGCGGCTCCCAGCCCACCAGCAGGCCGAACGGCGCGGAGCGGGCCGTCGCCTCGGGGCCGGTCTCCCCCGGGTTCTTCGGGGTGTCCAGGGTGCCCATGGTGTCGTCGCCGAGGCCCAGCAGCAGGGCCCTGGTCGGGGCGCGGCGGGCGTACAGCCACTCCTCGCGGGCCAGCCAGCCGTCGTCCTTGCGGCGCTCGTCCGGGCCCCAGTCGCGCTGGGTCGCCGCCCAGCGCAGATACGCGCGGTGCAGATCGGTCGGCGGGTGCCAGGCGCCGGTGTCCCGGCGGACCTGGGCGCGTATCAGCCCGTCCACGCTGAACAGGGTGAGCTGGGTGAGATGGCTGACCGCGCCGCGCCGGCCGTGCGCCGGGACCAGGTCGACCAGGCCCTCGGCACCGTACGCGGCCCGGATCGCGTCCAGGCCGAGCGGGTCCACGGGGGCGCCGAGGGCGTCGCCGACGGCCGCCCCGAGCAGCGTGCCGCGCACCCGGCTGCGGAAGTCCTGCTGTTCGGCGCGGCCCCACCCGGCACCGGACGTGGTCTCCACCCGGACCCCCTTCTGCCCTCGCGTCCCGTGCTACGACAGCTCAGCACTGTATTCGACATGGAATGGCGGGACCGGTCCCTGGAAAGATCCGTGTCATGACCACTTCCACCCCCACCACCCCAGCCACCACCGCCGCACCCGCCGCGCCCTCGCGCGCCCCGTGGCTGGCCGCGCTGGCGCTCACCGGCACCCTGGCCCTCTACATCGCCCTCGTGGCCCTCGGGAACATCACCGACTTCGATTCGAACCAGCAGTTCGTCCGGCATGTGCTCGCCATGGACACCACCTTCGGGGACGAGGACCTGATGTGGCGGGCGATCACCAGCACCGCTCTCCAGGACGCCGCCTATGTGGCGATCATCGTCTGGGAGACCGTCGCCGCGCTGGTGCTGATCGCCGGGACCTGGTTCTGGGCCCGCCGGGACCTGGCGCGGGCGCGGCGCTGGTCGACGTACGGGCTGCTGATGCTGATGCTGCTGTTCGGGGCCGGGTTCATAGCGATCGGGGGTGAGTGGTTCGCCATGTGGCAGTCGGAGGACTGGAACGGGCTGGACGCGGCGACCCGGGTGTTCCTGATGAGCGGGGTGGTGCTGCTGGTCAACCAGTTGCCGGACGCCGTGCGGCGGCGGCAGCAGCCTTAGTCACTCGGCCGCAGTCACTCTGCCGTAGTCGCTCGACCGTAGTCACTCGACGACCGTGACCGTCGTCCCCGTCGTGCCGAAGGCCCACAGGGCGTCGCTGTCCGCCGACTTCATGCGGATCCCGCCGGTCCGGAGGCCGGCGGCGGGCGGCGGGGGCGAGGAGCCGTCCAGCGCGCTGGAGAAGGCGACGTTCACCCCGGACCGGGCGGCGAAGTAGACGATGTTCTCGATCTCCACGCCGTCCGAGCCGGTGGTGGACTCGGCGCGGTCGCCGACCGTGTAGGTGCCGGGGTCCGGGTCGACCGTCCCCGGCCAGACGGTGAAGGTGCGGCGGGCCGCGTCGCTGGCGTCGACCAGCCAGACCCGCCGGTCGGCGAGCGCGTACACGATCCGGCGTCCGCTGCCGGAGCCGTCCGGCACCCGGACCGAGGCCGGTTCGCTGGGCCCCGGCGAGGCGCTCGCCGACGCCGACGGTTTCGGGTCGTCCGGGGCGGCCACGGGGCGCGGGCCCTCGGCGGCCTGGACGGCGAGGGCGCCGACGGCGGTGACGGCACCCGCGGTCAGCCCGGTGATCCAGATCCACGAGGGCAGCCGACGAGCAGCCACGGCACCCAACTCCTCAGTCTCCGGGAGACTCCGGCCCCGAACGGCGCCGGGCACGGTCCCGGCGACCGCGGCGGCGTCGGATCATCGTACTGTGCCCGTACCGGTCAGCCCGCCCCCCGCGAGGCCCGCCACATGGTGTGCTCGCGGCTGATGGCGTCCTCCGCGTCGGCGACCTCCTGCGCCCAGGTGTCCTCGTCGGTGTGCGCGAGACGGCCCTGGATGACACTGAGTTCGGTGGCGGCGAAGGTGTAGGCGCGGCCCTGGGTCTCGTACTGGCGGACCGCGAACCAGGCCGAGCCCGCGCCGAGGACGGCGGCGAGGATGCCCGCGAGGTCGAAGTCGTAGACCCCGGTGAGGCGGAGCACGGCGGCGGTCAGGCCGAGGCCCTCCACCGCGATCAGCAGCAGCCGCCAGGTGCGGGCCCGGGAGACATTGGCCGTGGCCTTGCGGGAGTACCAGGCGAGCTGGCCGCCGATCCGGCCCTCCAGATAGACGCGGCGGCGCTCGTCGAAGGGGAGGGCGCGCAGGGCGTTCATCTCCTCGGTGACGGCGGTGGAGCCGACCGGGGCGAGACTGACCGGCGGTGCCTCGCGCAGCAGGGTCTCCAGGCGGGCGTGGAAGCGTTCGCGGGCCTCGGGGAGCGGGAGGCCGCCGGGGAAGGGGGCGCCGCCGACGGCGTACCGCCAGGCCAGGGTCTTGGTGGACTCGGCGAGGGCCCGGCCGTCGTACCACGCCTCCTCGGGGCGTTCGGTGAGCAGCCAGATCTCCACGCACACGGTCGCCACGAACACCAGGACCAGCGCGACGACCGCCCCGCGCGAGCCGAGCGCCCCGCACACCGCCGCCGCGACCGCGAGCACCAGCCGCCACTGGGTGCCGCCGAGGTAGCGGCGCTGGCCGCTGGTGGACGCCCGGTCCGAGGAGCGGAACACCACCGGCATCCCGTCGTCGTGCAGCCCCGGCCCGCTTCCCGTCATCCCTGTGCCCCCGCGCTCGTCCCGTGCCGTCCCGTCACATCAACCGCCTCTTTCTACCCGGTCGTTGGCGGTGGGCGGGGATGAACGAAGGGAAGGGAGGTCAGCCGGTGGTGCTCAGGGGGGCCGGGGGGAGCGGGTCGACCGGGTGGACGGCGAGGGCGTGCACGGTGACCGTCATCCAGGGCCAGACCGGGAGGGAGGAGATGATGGCGTGCAGTTCGGTGGGGTCGGCGGCCCGCCACAGGCCCCAGTTCTCGGTGCGGCCGGGCACCCGCCACATCCGGACGAGATGCCCGGCGGCGGCCAGTTCGGCGGCCCGGTCGCGCTCGGCGGCGGACACCGCGTCCTTCTGGGCCGGGTCCATGCCGTGCGGCCAGGCGATCCGGATATTGACGAGGAATTCCATCGGTACGGGCTCTTTTCTCGGGTGGGCGGGCGCGGTCAGCCGGCGAAGGGGTCGGGGGCGGTGCCGTACTCGGTGACGACGGACTTGGTGCGCAGGAACTCGGCGACGGCCTCGACGCCGTTCTCCCGGCCGAGGCCGGACTGCTTGTGGCCGCCGAAGGGGACGGACCAGTGCAGCAGGCGGTAGGTGTTGACCCACACCACCCCGGCCTCCAGCCGGGCGGCGACCCGGTGGGCGCGGGACGCGTCGCGGGTCCACAGCCCGGCGGCGAGGCCGTACTCCAGGGAGTTGGCGGCGGCCACGGCCTCGTCCTCGCCGGTGAAGCGCTGGACGGTGACGACGGGGCCGAAGATCTCCTCCCGGCACACCGGCATCTCCGGTCGGACCTCCGCGAGGACCGTCGGCAGATACCAGAAGCCGTTCTTGGCCTCCCCGTCGAGGTCGGGCGCGCGGCCCCCGGTGAGGGCCCGGGCACCGGCCCGTACGGCGTCGTCGACGTAGGACGCGACCCGGGTCAGGGCGGCGCGGGAGGCGAGGGGGCCGATCTGGGTGGCGGGGTCGCGCGGGTCGCCGACGCGCAGCCGGTCCACGGCGGCGGTGAAGCGGGCGAGGAACTCGTCGTATATCCCGTCCTGGACCAGCAGCCGGGAGCCGGCCACGCAGGTCTGCCCGGCGGCGGAGAAGGCGCCCTGGCGGGCGGCGGCGACGGCGGTGTCCAGATCGGCGTCGGCGAAGACCAGATGGGCGGACTTGCCGCCCGCCTCGCACACGAAGGGCTTCATCCGGGCGGCGGCCCGCGCCCCGAGGTCCCGGGCGACGGCGGTCGAGCCGGTGAAGGTGACCAGGGCGACATCGGGGTGCTCGGTCAGCAGCCGGGCCTCCTCGGCGCCGCCGATGACGGTACTGATCACACCGGGCGGGAACCCGGCCTCCTCCCGGGCGAGTTCGGCCAGCCGGACCGAGGAGGCGGGTGCGTGCGGCGGCGGCTTGAGGACGACGGTGTTCCCGGCGGCGAGGGCCGGGGCCAGCTTCCAGGAGCCCAGGGAGAGCGCCCCGTTGAAGGGGGTCAGCGCGGCGACCACCCCGAACGGCTCCTGCCGGACCAGGGCGTGGGCGGTGGGGCTCAGGGTGCGGGAGCGGTCCTCCAGGGTCTCGGCGACGGCCGCGAAGTAGCGGTACCAGCGGACCAGGGCGGCCACCTCGGCGCGGGTGGCGGTCAGGGGTTTGCCGTTGGCGCGGGTCTCCAGGCCGGCGAGTTCGTCGGCGTGCGCGGCGAGGACGTCGCCGAGGCGGTGGAGGAGGTCGGCGCGGGCGTGCTGGGGCGTCGCGGCCCAGTCCCGGGCGGCCCCGGAGGCGGCGGCGACCGCTTCCGCCACGGCGTCGGGATC
The DNA here is from genome assembly GCF_040683675.1 of Streptomyces sp. NPDC093252. Classification (NCBI taxonomy): domain Bacteria; kingdom Bacillati; phylum Actinomycetota; class Actinomycetes; order Kitasatosporales; family Streptomycetaceae; genus Streptomyces; species Streptomyces sp. NPDC093252. Next base: position 312,170 of record NZ_JBFBEM010000003.1, read on the forward strand.
CTGGTGGGCGGTGGCCCACCGGGCCCCGGTGGCCGGGTCGATCAGCGGCACCTCGGTACCACCGGGGGCGCGACGCCGGTCCCCGGTGTAGGAGGTCCAGCGGGGTGGGGTGGGGGTGGGGGTGGACGGGGTCATGACGGGGTGGTCCCTTCGGTGGCGGTGAGGGCCTCGCGGACGGCGGGGTCGTCGTGGTGGTGGCAGGCGACGGTGTGGGCGTCGCCGGGGGTGGCGCCCGGCGTCGCGGGCAGTTGCGTGGTGGGTGGGGGCTCGGTGCGGCACAGGTCCGTGGTGAAGGGGCAGGCGTTCTGGAAGCGGCAGCCGGGGGGCGGGGCGGCGGGGTCCGGGGGCTCGGCGCGGGCGCGCAGACCGGCGCCGGGGAGCGGGGCCCTCGGGTCGGGCACCGGGACGGCGGCCAGCAGGGCGTGGGTGTAGGGGTGGCAGGGGGCGGCGAAGACCTCGGCGCAGGGGCCGCTCTCCATGACCCGGCCGCCGTACATCACCACCACCCGGTCGGAGATGTGCCGGACCACGCTCATGTCGTGGGAGATGAACAGGAAGCTCACCTCGCGGTCCCGGCGCAGGTCCTTGAGGAGGTTGACGATCTGGCCCTGCACGCTGACATCGAGCGCGGAGACGATCTCGTCGCAGACGATGAAGCGGGGCTCGACCGCGAGGGCGCGGGCGATGGCGGCGCGCTGGCGCTGTCCGCCGGAGAGTTCGTGGGGGTGGCGGGCGGCGAGTTCGGGGGCGAGGCCGACCTGGGCGAGGAGTTCGGCGGCGCGCTCGGCGGTCCGTTCCCGGGGGACCGTGCGGTACACCTGGACGACCTCGCGGATCATCGCCCCGATGGTCATCCGGGGGTTGAGACTGGCGTACGGGTCCTGGTGGACGATCTGGGCGACCCGGGGCAGGGTCCGGTCGGCGCGCAGTCCGGCCAGCGGGCGCCCCTCGATGAGGATGCGTCCGGCGGCCACCGGGGAGAGCCCGACCAGGGCGCGTCCGGTGGTGGTCTTGCCGCTGCCGCTCTCCCCGACGACGGTCACGATGGAGCGGGCCGGGACGGTGAAGGAGACGCCGTCCACCGCGCGGGCGGTGCCGGTGACCCGGCGCAGCACCCCGGTGCGCACCGGGAAGTGGACCTGGAGGTCCTCGACGGTGACGGCGTCGGTCACCTCGGCGGCGGTCGGTGACGGGCTCATGCGGGGGCTCCTGCCGGGTGCGGGGCGTCGGCGGCGGACGCCGGGTAGGGGCAGCGGACCAGGTGGGCGGTCCGGGCCCCGGTGAGGTGGAGGAGTTCGGGGACGGCGTCGCCGCACGCGGGGCGGGCGGTGGCGCAGCGGGGCTCGAAGGCGCAGCCGGGGGGCGGGGCGGCGGGGTGGGGCGGGAAGCCCGGGATGGCGGGCAGCCGGTCCACCTGGCGGTCCATGCGGGGGACGGCGGCCATCAGGGCGCGGGTGTAGGGGTGGCCGGGGGCGTCGAAGAGGGCGGTGGTGGGGGCGGTCTCGACGATCCGGCCGCCGTACATCACCGCGATGCGGTCGGTGACCCCGGCGACCACACCGAGGTCGTGGGTGATCAGGACGAGGGCGGTGCGCAGTTCGCGGCGGAGCCGGTCGATCAGGGCGAGGACCTGGGACTGGATGGTGACGTCCAGGGCGGTGGTGGGTTCGTCGGCGATCAGCAGCCGGGGTTCGCGGCTGACGGCCATGGCGATCAGGACGCGCTGGCGCATACCGCCGGAGAGTTCGTGCGGGTAGGCGCGGAGCCGGTCGCGGGGGGCGGGGATGCCGACCAGGTCGAGGAGTTCCTCGCAGCGGGCGCGGGCCGCGCGGCGGCGGTGGCCGTCGTAGCGGACGAGGGGTTCGGCCATCTGGGCGCCGATGGTCATGGCGGGGTTGAGCGCGGACAGGGCGTCCTGGGAGATCAGGGCGATGCCGCTGCCCCGGATCCGGCGCAGGGCGCGGGCGCCGAGCCCGGTGAGGTCCCGGCCGTCGAAGGTGATCCGGCCGGAGATCTCGGCGCCCTCGTGCCCGAGCAGCCCGAGCACGGCCAGCATGGTCTGGCTCTTGCCGCACCCGGATTCGCCGACGACGCCCAGGGCCTCGCCCTCGGCGACCCGGAAGGAGACGTCCCTGACGGTCTGCACGGTCTGCACGGTCTGCGCGGGGGCGCCCCGCGCGGGGCCGCGGTCCGGGTAGGCGACCCGGAGGTGTTCCACTTCCAGAACGGACATGACGGTGTCCGTCCCCCTCTCCGTCCCCATCTCCGTCTCCGTCTCCTTCTCCATCTCCTCCTCCATCTCCCTCTCCCTCCTACGCGAGCTTGATCTTGGGGTTGAAGTACGCCTGGACCACGTCGACCAGGAAGTTGATGAGCACGAAGGCGACGGCGATCATCAGGATTCCGCCCTGCACCAGGGGGATGTCCCGGGTGGAGATGGCCTGGTGGAGGGCGAGGCCGATACCGGGCCAGGAGAAGACCGTCTCGGTGAGCACGGCCCCGCTGAGCAGGAACCCGGCCTGGAGGCCGATGACGGTGACGACGGACGGCATGGCGTTGGGCAGGACGTGGCGGACGACGACCCGCAGTTCGCCGATGCCCCGGGAGCGGGCGGTGCGGACATAGTCGTTGCCGATCACCTCCAGGACCGCCGAGCGGGTCATCCGGGCGATCACCGCCAGGGACCAGGCGGCGAGGGTGAGCACCGGCAGCACCATGTGCGCGGCGACATCGAGGAACCCGCCGCTGCCGCCGATGGAGGTCATGCCGGTGGCGGGCAGCATCCGGAGCTGGAGCGAGAAGACGACGATCAGCACCAGCCCGAACCAGAACGAGGGCACGGAGTTGAGGAAGAGGACCCCGACCGTCAGCCCCCGGTCGCGCAGGGAGCCCGGCTTCATCGCGGCCCAGGTGCCGATGGCGACCCCGGCGAGGGCGGCGACGACGATCGCGGTGCCGGACAGCAGCAGGGTGTTGAGGAACCGGTCCGAGAGCACCTCCGAGACCGGGCGGCCGAAGGAGAGGGAGCGGCCGAGGTCGCCGCCGAGGAGGTTGCCGAGGTAGGTGAAGTAGCGGGAGAGCGCGGGCTCGTCGAGTCCGAGGTCGGCGCGCAGGGCCTGCCGGTCCTCCTCGGTGGAGGTGGGGCCGAGCAGGGCGGTGGCCTGGTCGCCGGGGATGATCTGGCCGAGCGCGAAGGTGGCGATGGTGACCCCGAGGACGACCGGGATCATCTGGAGGGCCCGGCGCAGGGTGAAGGTCAGCATGGCGTGACTCCTGGGCTGTTCATGACTTCAGGACCGGCCGCGCCGGGCGGTGCGGCTGCGGGGGTCGAGACGGTCGCGTACGCCGTCGCCGAGCAGGTTGAACCCGATGGCCAGGACGACGATCACCAGGCCGGGGACGGTCGCCACATGCGGGGAGGTGACCAGCAGGGCACGGCCGCCGCTGAGCATCTGGCCCCAGTCGGGGGCGGGCGGCTGGGCGCCGAGGCCGAGGAAGGCGAGGCTGGCGCCGAGGATGACGTTCCGGCCGGTCTGGAGGGTGGCGAAGACGACCAGCGGGCCGAGCAGGTTGGGCACGATGTGGCGCAGGGCGATCCGGCGGTGCCGGTAGCCGAGGACGGCGGCGGCCTCCACGTACTGCTCCTGCCGCAGGGACACCACGCTGCCGCGGACGATCCGGCCGAACTCGGGGACGGTGACCACCACCATGGCGATCACCATGGAGGTCAGCCCCGGGCCGAGGGCGACCCCGATGCCGAGGGCCAGCAGGATGCCGGGGAAGGAGAACATCACGTCGAAGACCCGCATCAGGACGCTGTCCGGCCAGCCGCCCGCGTAGCCGGAGACCAGGCCGAGCAGTCCGCCGATGACCAGCGCGAGCAGCGTGGGCACCACGGCGACCAGCAGGGCGAGGCGGCTGCCGTGCATCAGCCGGCTGAGGATGTCCCGGCCGACCTCGTCGGTGCCGAGGAGATGGCCGTCGGTGAACGGGGCGAGGCCGATGGCGGCCGGGTCGGTGGCGAGCGGGTCGGCGGGGGCGATCCACGGGGCGAGCAGCGCCACCAGGACCGTCCCGGCGACGACGGCGCCGCCGATGATCGCGGTGGTGTTGCCGCCCCGGGCGGCGCGCAGCCGCTCCCGCAGCCCGGCGGTGACCGGGGGCACGGCGGTGGCCTCGGGAACGGCCTTGGTGGCGGTCATGGCGGGAACCTCCTCACCCACGGCGGACGGTGGTGTAGTCGATGTAGACGGAGGGGGCCGCGACGACCCCGTCGACCGTGCGGCCGAGCAGGCGGGGCAGCCGGTCCTGGTAGAGGAAGACCCAGGGGGCGTCCTCGGCGATGGTGTCGGCGGCCTGCCGGTAGAGGCCGGTGCGGGTGGCCTCGTCGGACTCGGCGCGGGCCCGGTCGAGGAGGGTGTCGACGGCCGGGTTGCGGTACCAGCCGCGGTTCACGCCGTCCGGCGGGTGCAGTTCGCCGCTGAACATCCGCTCCAGGAAGTCCCCGGCGTCGGCGCCGGTGGTCCAGCCGTTGAAGGAGCCGTGGACGCCGTCCTTGTAGCCGCCGCCCTCCTCGGCGACCAGGGAGGCGAACTCCATGTACTGGACCTCCAGTCGGACCCCGACGGCCTTCAGGTCCTGCTGGATCAGCGACATGATCTCGGTGGCCTGGGAGAACCCGGGCCCGCTGTCGGGCGCGAGCAGCTTCAGCCGTACGGGGGTGGGCACCCCGCTCTCGGCGATCAGCCGCCGGGCCAGCGCGGGGTCGTGGGCGTACCGGTCGCCGCCGGTGCCGTCCTCCCGGTACGCCTCGTTGCCCCGGGCCAGCGGGCCGGACGACGGGGTGACCTGGTCGGCGGTGAGGGTGGCGATGGCCCGCCGGTCCACGGCGTGGTTGAGGGCGCGGCGGAAGAGGGCGTTGTCGGTGGGCGCGGTACGGGTGTTGAGCCGCAGGAAGTACTGGTTGGCGGGTTCCGGGTACTGGACGGTCATGGTGCCCTGCCCGGCGAGCTGGCGGACCTGCTGGGCGCCCGCGCTGAGGATGGCGTCGACCTCGCCGGTCTGGGCGGCGATGGCGAGGGTGGTGGGGTCGCTGACCGACTCGACGATGATGGACCGGGTGCGCGGGGTGCCGCCCCAGTAGCCGGTGTTGCGGGCCAGCTCGACCCGTTTGCCGTGGTCGGCGGCGCGCTGGCGGAAGGGCCCGGTGCCGACCGGGTGGAGCCCCACCTCGTCGGGCCCGTACTCCGTCAGCACGGCCGGGCTGATCAGGGACATCCGCCGGTCGGTGAGCACCCGGGGCAGCCCGGCGTACGGGGTGGTGAGCCGCAGCACGATGGTGTGCGGGCCGCCGACCTCGACCCGGTCGATCCAGCGGGTCAGGAACTTCATGTTCCCGGCGGCGGTGGGGTCGTGGACCGGGGACTTCTCGTCGGTGATCCGGTCGAAGTTCAGTTTCACGGCGTCCGCGTCGAAGGGGGTGCCGTCGGTGAAGGTGACCCCGGTGCGGAGCCGGAGGGTGTAGGTCATGGCGTCGGGGGACGCCTCCCAGGAGGTGGCCAGGGCGGGCCGCAGCGCGGGCGCCCGGTCGGTCTCGGTGCCGAGGTCCTCCCGGATCAGCGGGTCGAACAGCGCGTCCACGACCCGCAGCCCCACGGTCCCGGACAGCCGCTGCGGATCGAGGACGGGGATCTCGCCCTCGGCGCCGATGACCAGGGTGCCGGGGTCGCGCCCGAAGTCCGGCGGTGTGGCGCAGCCGGTGAGCAGCAGCGCCCCGGCGGCCAGGACGCCGAAGCCCCGGCGGGAGACGGTACGGAGGGGACGGTTCGGGCCGGGCGGCCCGGGTGGTGGTGTGAGCCTCATGGACGGTGCCTTTGCTCGGGGAGTCTCATGGGGGCGGTCTGTGGCCGCCGGAGCGGCCGACGGGGTGGCCGGACGGGCGGGGCGGTTCGTTGGCGTGCCGCAGGTCGTTCAGGACCGTCGCCGCGGTGTTCCGGCCGGGGATGCCGGTGACGTAACCGCCCGGCCAGGTGCCGCTGCCGCCGACGTAGAGGCCGGGCAGCGGGGTGCGGTGGGCGGCGAGGGCGGGGTGGGGGCGGGTGCCGAAGAGGGTGGCGGGGAGCATGTCGCCGTGGGTGATGTTGGAGCCGGTGAGGCCGAGTTCGCGTGCCATCTCGACCGGGTTCATGAAGCGGTGGGCGACGATCCGGTCGGCGAGGCCCGGCATCAGCAGGCCGAGCTGTTCGACGCAGCGGCGGCCGAAGCGGTCGGTGCGGCCGGCGTCCCAGGGGCCGTCGTGCGGCCGGTAGGGGGCGTGCCAGGCGTTGACGCTGATCAGGTGGGTGGTGCCGGGGGTGAGACCGGGTGAGGTGAGGGTGGGGGTGAGTCCCCACATCAGGATCTCGTCGCCACTGCGGCCCTCCAGCGCCGCCGTGATGGCCTGGGCGATGCTCGCGGGCGAGGACCCGAAGCGGAACTGGCAGCGCCGGGCCGCCTCGGGGTCGGTGCCGTCCGGGAGTCCCGCGTACGGCGGCAGGCCGTCGACCTCCAGGACCACCTTGAACGCGGAGCCGCGCATCGGGGTGGCGAGGACGGCGTCCCCGATCCCGGGGTCCATGGCGTCCGGTGCCAGCAGGTCGCCGAAGAGGTGATGGGGGTTGACGGTGGAGATCACCCGGGGTGCGAGGAACTCCTCGCCGGACGGGGTGACCACACCCCGCACCCCGTCCGGCCTGTGCAGGACCCGGGCGGCCGGGGTGCCGGTGCGCAGCTCGACGCCGTGGGCGCGGCAGGCGGCGGTGAGGGCATCGGCGATGGCGCTCATGGAGCCGACCGGGAGCCCGGTGGAGCCGCGCAGGGCGACCCGTTCGGCGCCCTCCGGGTCCCGGCCCCCGGCGGCGGCGAGCGCGAAGGGCCGCATCAGCAGCCCGACCCCGCTGCCCGGCTCCGAGGGCGGGACGAGCTGGGCGTTGAGCGCGAGCAGCATCAGCAGCGCCTTGGCCCGGTCGGAACGCAGATGGGCGTCCAGCAGCTCCGTCAGCCCCCGGTCGAAGACCAGCTCGAACAGCCGCAGGTCATCAGGGTCGGACAAACGTTTCCGCAGGACCTCGGCCCCGGGCGGCGGGGTGTCCAGCCGGACCCCGAGCCGGGCGCCCAGCCGCTCGAGACCGCCGATCAGACCCCGGTAGCGGGCGGCCTCGCCGGGCGCGAAGGCGTCGAGCTGGGCATCCACCCGCCCCTGATCCCGCCACCCGACGAAACACCCTTCGTCGAACCGGTGCACCACGGTCGGATCGACCCGGACGAACCGCAGCCCGTACCGGGCGAGGCCGAGTTCGGCGACGACGTCCGGGCTGAGCGAGCCGGGCGAGTTGGTGAAGGCCAGCCTGCGGCCGGGCAGGAACTCGTACCCCCCGCAGGGCCCACCGGCCACCGGCCGGGACTCCAGGACCGCGACCCGCAGTCCCGCCCGCCCCAGATAGGCGGCGGTGACCAGCCCGTTGTGGCCCGCGCCGACGATCACGGCGTCATAGCGGCGCATGTCAGGTCCGGGCGGCGGCGGTGAAGCCGTCCTCGAAGAGGTCCAGCCAGTTGGCGCCGGAGATCCGCTCGACCTCGGCGGCGGTGAAGCCCCGGGCGAGCAGCCGCTCCCGGACGAGGGCGTACCCGCGCCCGGCGGCGAACCACTCCGGGAACTCGACGGGCCCGGAGATCGGGACCATGGGGCTGCGGCTCCAGCGGCCCTGCCGCCACCAGTGGAGTTCCTCGTCGCCGTGCCCGGCGTAGTAGTCGGAGCCGAGGCCGACATGCTCGACACCGATGAGGTCGACGGTGTGGGCGACCATGTCGCAGAACCGGTCCACCGTGCAGTCGACCCCGTCGGGCGCGATCCTCGGATACATGCTGAGCCCGACCACTCCCCCGGACGCGGCGGTCTGCTTGAGCACGGTGTCGGACTTGTTGCGCAGCGCGAGTTCCACGTCCTCGCCGACGAAGGCGCGCGGGTTGGCGTGGGTGACGGCGACCGGCCGCTCGGACGCCTCGATGGCCTCCAGCGTGGTGCGCTCATTGCAGTGCGAGAGGTCGACGACCATGCCGACCTGGTTCATCTCGCGGATCAGATTGCGGCCGTAGGTGCGGGACAACCCGGCGTCGTCGCCCTCCCAGCAGCCGGCGCCCGCCGAGTTCTGGGTGTTGTAGGTGAGCTGGGCGATCCGCACCCCGGCCTGGTGGAAGGCGCCGACGAGATCGAGGTCGTCCTCGAACGGCGAGCTGTTCTGGAACCCGAGGACGACGGCGGTACGGCCCTCCCGTCCGGCGGCGCGGATGTCGTCGGCGGAGCGGCCCTCGCGCAGCAGATCGGCGTGCTCGGCCAGCAGCCGCTGCCAGCGGCCGACCTCGCGCATGGTCTCGGTGGAGTCCTCCCAGATGGCGACGGTGGCGTGGATCGCGGTGATCCCGGCCGCCCGCCACTCCTCGAAGCGGTCGCGGGAGGGCTTGACGAACTGGAGGGCGTCGACGAGCACGGGGGCGTTCTCCTTGGCGTGGGGGCGGGGACCGGAACCGGCGTTCATCGCTCGGCGATCAGGCCGAGCCGCCCGAGCGCCGGGATCTCGTCCCGCAGACCGAGGTGGCGCAGGGCCCGCCACAGGGACGCCTGGTTGCTGCTGACGACCGGCAGCCCGGTGTCCATCTCCAGATAGGGCAGCACCTCGAAGGTGCGGAAGGTGCCGCAGGAGATCAGCAGCGCGTCGGCGTCCGGCGCGGCCCGGTGCAGCCTGCGCCCCAGCCGATAGGCACTGTCGGCGTCATGGACGCTGGCCTCGTAGGGGTCGGTGATCTGGAGCCCCTCGACCACCGGGACCTCGAAGCCGACGGCGGTGAGATAGGCGCGCAGGGCCTCGTTGACCTCGTCGGTGTAGATGGAGCCGACGGCCACGGAGGTGGCGCCGACCGCGCGCAGGGCGTCCACCTGGGCCTGCATCATCGTGATGGCCGGGACGCCGGTCTCGGCGGTGATCTCGGCGGTCACCTTCTCGTCGGTGCCGGGGCCGGGGATGAAGGTGCCGGGTGCTCCGCACTGCACGATCAGATCGACCTTGGCGGTGGCGAGCTGCCGGGACGCCTCCAGGACCTGCGCCATCATCGTCCGCAGCCCCTCGGCGTCGACCTTGGGCACGATGGTCCGCGCGTCGGCGAAGGCCACGCCCGTCGGAGCGACGGAACGCCACTCCTCGGCCCCCTCGATCGCCGTAGCAGGACGTATCTGCCCAATACGGGCACGCCAGCCGAGTAGCATACGAATCCCTCTTTCTCACGATGACCCGAAGGGGCCGGAAGGGGTGTGTCCTCAATCTGGGACAGTGGACCAGATCGGTTGGGACAACGTACCTACGGCGACGGAGACAGGTCAATGGGGAAGATTGAGGAAGAAGGGGAGCACCGAATCCGCCATCGGGCAGCGTGATCCGGCCACTGATGACGTAGGTGAGGAGAACGCCTTTAGGGGCGCTGGGGGTACCCCCCTCTGGGGGAGGAACTGCGCGACCGGCTCCCACCGGCCCGCACCTCAAAGAAAGAAAGCGAAAAGCCGTCAGACCGGCTGACGCCACCGCACAGTGATCTCAGCCGCCGCGGCCCTGAGCAACGGCACCAGCTCCGCCGTCCGCTCGTCCGTCAGCCGCGCCTGCGGCCCGTAGATGCTGAGCGTGGCCACCATCCGCCCCTGCGTCCCGATGGGCACGGCCACCCCGCACCCCCCGGGGATCCACTCCTCCCGGCTGACCGCGAACCCCTGCTCACGGGCCAGCCCGATCCGGGCGAGGACGGCGGACTCGGCCCCGGCGTCCCCACCGGCATGCTCGCGCACCAGCGGAGCGAGCCGCTCGGGCGGCAGCATCGACAGCAGGACCCGCCCGGTGGCGCCGGAGAAGAGGGAGTACGGACGGCCCACGCCCGTGATCAGCCGCAGCGGCTGAGGGCTCTCCGCCTCGTAGACGGTGACCCGGCGCCCGTCGACGACGGTGGAGACACAGGCGGTCTCACCGGTCAGCGCCGCGATCCGGGACGCGGTCGCGGAGGCGGCGCCGACGAGATCGCTGTTGGCGGTGTGCTTCCAGGCGAGGGTGAGGGCGGCGGGCCCGATGACGTACTTGCGGGTGCCCTCGTCCGCGACGGCCAGCCCCTCGTGCTCCAGGGAGGCGAGGATGCGCTGCACCGAACTCTTGCTGATCTCCAGGTCCCGGCTCAGTTCCCGGACCCCGCGGGGCCGGTCGGCGTCGGCGAGGGCCTTGAGCACCTGGAGGGCGTGGTCCACGATCTGCACGGTCGCCACGGGACGCGCCCCCGGGCCGGGCCGGTCGTCGTCACCGCCGGGAGCGGCGGGCGGACGGCCGGCCCCGTCGGGGGCCGCGGAGTCAGGTGCAGTCGCCATGGAGCGCGGCAATCTCCCTCATGAGCGGGTGGGACGGGGAACACGACCGGCACGCCGGCCCCATGAGCGACCGAATACCCAAGGCACTGAGCGATCGATTCACCGAAACGGCAGTATCACACAGGCCCTAGTCGAGCAGGGGCAGCAGTTCCGGCAGATGGCCGTCCGAGGCCCGCGCGGCGTGCTGCCGCTCCTCGGGGACCTCGCCGTAGAGGGTGGTACGGGGCCGGGCCGGGCGCCCGGCGGCCTCCGCCACGGCGATCAGGTCCCGTACAGACTTGTAGGAGCCGTAGGAGGAGCCCGCCATCCGGGAGATGGTCTCCTCCATGAGCGTCCCGCCCAGGTCGTTGGCGCCGGAGCGGAGCATCTCCGCCGCCCCCTCGCTGCCCAGTTTGACCCAGCTCGTCTGGATGTTGGGGATCCAGGGGTGGAGCAGGAGCCGGGCCATGGCGGTGACCGCGCGGTTGTCGCGGACGGTGGGGCCGGGGCGGGCGATCCCGGCGAGATAGACGGGGGCGTTGGTGTGGATGAAGGGGAGGGTGACGAACTCGGTGAAACCGCCGGTGCGCTGCTGGATACCGGCCAGGGTGCGCAGATGGCCGAGCCAGTGGCGGGGCTGGTCGACATGCCCGTACATCATGGTGGAGGAGGAGCGCAGGCCCAGTTCGTGGGCGGTGGTGACGACCTCGATCCAGGTGGCGGCGGGGAGTTTGCCCTTGGTGAGGATCCAGCGGACCTCGTCGTCCAGGATCTCGGCGGCGGTGCCGGGGATCGAGTCGAGCCCGGCCTCCTGGGCGGCGGTGAGCCACTCGCGGATCGACATCCCGGTGCGGGTGGCGCCGTTGACGACCTCCATCGGCGAGAAGGCGTGCACATGCATGCCCGGCACGCGCTCCTTCACAGCCCGCGCGATGTCGAAGTAGGCCGTCCCCGGCAGATCCGGATGGATACCGCCCTGCATGCACACCTCCACCGCGCCGACCTCCCACGCCTGCTGGGCGCGGTCGGCGACCTGGTCCAGGGAGAGGGTGTAGGCGTCGGCGTCGGTGCGGCGCTGGGCGAAGGCGCAGAAGCGGCAGCCGGTGTAGCAGACATTGGTGAAGTTGATGTTGCGGGTGACGATGTAGGTCACGTCATCGCCGACCGCGGCCCGGCGGACATCGTCGGCGATCCCGCAGAGCGCGTCCAGCGCCGAGCCGTCGGCGTGCAGCAGGGCGAGCGCCTCGTCGTCGGTGAGCCGGGTGGGGTCGTCGGCGGCGGTGGCGAGGGCGGCGCGTACGTCGGTGTCGATGCGGGACGGGACCATGCCGGGGGCGGCGGCCTCGCGCAGGGCGCCCCAGTCGCCGTACACCTCGTCGAAGTCCTCGCGGCGGTCGCCGGTACGGCCCTCGGTGTCGATGGTGGCGTGCAGATCGGTGCGTCCGGAGGCGGTGAACGCCTCGTCGGGCTCCTGCCAGGGGCGGCCCTCGACGGTGGCGTCCGGGAGGGCGAGCCCGGTGGCGGGGTCGGCGAGCGCGGCGACATGCGGGCGCAGCCGGGGGTCCAGCCAGGGCTCGCCGCGGCGCACGAACTCCGGGTAGACGCAGAGACGTTCCCGCAGCGCGAACCCGGCGGCCCCGGAGCGCGCGGCCAGCTCCTCGATCTGCGGCCAGGGGCGCTCGGGGTTGACATGGTCGATGGTGAGCGGGGAGACCCCGCCCCAGTCGTCGATCCCGGCGCCGATCAGCCGCTCGTACTCACCCTCCACGAGATTGGGCGGGGCCTGGAGGCAGGCGGCGGGGCCCATGAGATGCCGGGCGACGGCGATGGTGGCGACGAGTTCGTCCAGTTCCGCGTCCGGCATGCCGCGCATCGCGGTGTCGGGCTTGGCGCGGAAGTTCTGGACGATGAGTTCCTGGATGCCGTGGTAGGTCCGGGCGACCTTGCGCAGCGCGAAGAGCGACTCGGCGCGCTCCTCGTAGGTCTCGCCGATGCCGATGAGGAGGCCGGAGGTGAAGGGGACGGAGGAGCGCCCGGCGTCCTCCAGGACCCGCAGCCGGACGGCGGGTTCCTTGTCCGGCGAGCCGTGGTGCGGCCCCCCGGGCTCGGACCACAGCCGGGTCGCCGTCGTCTCCAGCATCATGCCCATGGAGGGCGCGACGGGCTTGAGCCGCTGGAAGTCGGTCCAGCTCATGACGCCCGGGTTGAGGTGGGGCAGCAGCCCGGTCTCCTCCAGGATCCGGATGGAGATGGCCCGGACGTAGGCGATGGTGTCGTCATACCCATGCGCGTCGAGCCACTCGCGCGCCTCGGGCCAGCGGTCCTCGGGCTTGTCGCCGAGGGTGATGAGGGCTTCCTTGCAGCCGAGGGCGGCGCCCTTGCGGGCGATGTCCAGCACCTCGTCCGGGGACATGAACATCCCGTGTCCCGCACGGCGGAGCTTGCCGGGGACGGTGACGAAGGTGCAGTAGTGGCACTTGTCCCGGCAGAGCCGGGTGAGGGGGATGAACACGCTCTTGGAGTAGGTGATGACGCCGGGACGGCCGTGCTGTTCGAGACCGGCGTCCCGGACGCGGGCGGCGGACGCGGTGAGGTCCGCCAGCGCGGGGCCGCGGGCCTGGAGCAGGGTGGTCGCTTCCGCGAGGTCCAGGGCGACGCCGTCACGGGCGCGTTTGAGGGCGCGACGCAGGGAGTTCTCGGTGGGGCCGGGTCCGGTGGTCGCGGGTGTCGTCATCCTTCGAGGATACGAGTGGCTCCGCCGGAGCTGCCGGGATGCCTCGTGACGGGTTGCCGCTCTTCGAGGAGAAGCTGGTGGACCCCGACGGCCTTCGGACCGCTGTCCGGCGGCTGGCCGAAGGGCCCTACCGCGAAGACGGAGACGCGCAATTGCTCGAAGTCCTGGACCTTCACTTCGCCGCTCGATCTTTCCTCTAGCCCCTTCCCACCCTCAGGAGCCAGCGTGTTCGCCATGCGCCCGGCCACAGCCGATGACATCCCCGCCGTGGAGAAGATGATCCTCGCCCGCTCCGGTTGGCTGGAGGAGTGCGGGCTCCCGAGCTGGCGGGAGAACGCGGCCGAACTCGCGCGCCAGGCGGAGAATCCAGATGACGACGTGTGGGTCCTCGCAGAGGATGAGGGGCGCGTCGTCGGCTGCACCACCGTTCAGGAACAGACCCCTCCGTGGGGCTGGACGGAAGAGGAACTGAACGAACCGGCTCACTACCTCTACACCACGGTCACCGACCCCGCGTACCGCGCCATGAAGCCGGGAACCGCCATGGCGCTGTGGGCGGTGGACCGGGCAGCGCAGCAAGGGCGCACATGGGTTCGCCGTGGCTGCCATTTCCCGAGACTCGTGAGGTACTACGAGACCCAAGGGTTCGCGCTGGTGCACGAGGTGCAGCGCACGCGCACCAAGGTCTATCTCATGGGACGCCGAGCCGAGCGCGTCACGGATCTGGAGGAACGGTTCCGGGCGCTGGCGGGGTGATGACGGGTTCACCAATCCGGCGCGCTGGGGGCGGGCGCAAGCGTCGCGCCGGTGTCACGCGCGGAGGCCCCCGCTCCGGTGACGGGGCGGGGGTACGTGGGCTACGGGCGGAACTGGTCGGCGTTGACGCCTCGGATGAACCCGGCCCAGTCCTCTCGCGAGAACAGCAGGGTCGGGCCGGTGGGGTTCTTGCTGTCACGGGCGGCGACCGCGCCGGGCAGGCACGCGACCTCCACGCATTCGCCTTCGCCGCTGCTGTAGCTGCTCTTGATCCAGCGGGCAGTGCCGACGGAGTCGGGAGTGCTCATGTTGTCTCCAGTTGTCGAGTCAGCTCGTGCCTTGTCTTGACGAACCGGTGATTCGCGGGAGCGCTGGGGTGCGTGGGTTACGGGCGGAACCCGTCGGCACCAGCACCTCGGATGAAGCTGCCCCAACTCTTCGAGGGGAAGACGAGGACCGGCCCAGTGCGGTGCTTGGTGTCGCGGGTGGCGATCCCGTCGCTTGTCTGGGCGACCTCTACACAGGCGCCCTGACCGCTGCTGTATGAGCTTGTCCGCCACGCAGCGTTGCTGAGGTCGGGAGTGTTCATGCTGTCTCCAGTTGCCGGATCCACCCATGCCTCGTCTTGCAGAACCGGTGATTGACGGGGCGCTTGGCTGCGTGGGCTACGGGCGGAACTCGCCGGCACTGACGCCTCGGATGAACCCTGCCCAGTCCTCCCGCGCAAACACCAGGACCGGGCCGAGGGGGTTCTTGCTGTCCCGGGCGGCGATTGAGCAGCCAACTGCGGCGACCTCTACGCACTGGCCTTCGCCGCTGCTGTAGCTGCTCTTGATCCAGCGGGCGGTGGCGCGAGAGTCGGAAGTGTCCACGCTGTCTCCAGTTGTCGAGTCTGCTTGGGCCTCGTCTTGACGAACCGGTGATTCGCTGGGGTGCTTGGGGTGCGTGGGCTACGGGCGGAACCCGTCGGCACTGACGCCTCGGATGAACCCTGCCCAGTCCTCCCGCGCGAACACCAGGACCGGGCCGGTGGGGTTCTTGCTGTCACGAGCGGCGACCGCGCCGGGCAGGCACGCGACCTCTACGCATTCGCCTTGGCCGCCGCTGTATGAGCTTATGAGCCAGGCTGCGTCGGTGAGTTCGACGGCGGTGTTCATGCTGTCTCCTCTCCTCGCCTCAGGTCCTGCATCGCTGTCGCGATCAGGCTGAGCGAGTCGTCGGGGCTGAGTGCCAGCGCCCGCAGGGCGCTGAAGGTGTCGGTGTACAGGCTGATGTCGGCTTCGGATTCGAGGAAGACATCACGGGCCATCCCTTCGATGTACACGATCTCGTCCGCATCAGCGTCCGGGAAGCTGAGCAGGCTGAAGCTCCCCTGCATTCCGGGGTGCGCCCCGACCTCGTACGGGATGATCTGTACATCGATGTGCGGCTGATCGGCGACTACTTGCAACCGCTGCATTTGCTCAACCATGACTGCGGGTCCCCCGACGCAGCGCCGTAGCGCGGCCTCATCGATGACAACGGTGAAGTCGAGGGGGTCGTCCTTGGTCAGTAGCGCTTGGCGTTCCATGCGCGCCTGTACGTGCTGGTCAATGTCCTTGGTGGTAGCCGATGGCCAGACACCGGGGATCACAGCACGCGCGTACCGCTCGGTCTGGAGCAGGCCCGGTATGAACAGGCTCTGATAGTTGCGGACCCCTGACGCCTCGGCCTCGAAGGCGATGTAGGCGGTGAGCTGTTCGCGCAGGTCGGAGTGGTAGGGACGCAACCACCCCGGCGTATCCGCTCCCTTGGCGAGTTCGAGGATCTCGCTGCGGTCAGCGTCGCCGACCCGGTAGGTGTCCAGTATCGCGATCACGGTGCGCGGCTGGGGCGTCACGCGGGCGCTCTCGATGCGATAGAGCGTCGTGCGGCTGATGCCAGTCCGTTCGGTCACCTCCTCGTGGCTCAGCTCGGCGGCTTTCCGCAACCGTCGCAGCTCTGCTGCCAGACGACGACGGCGGACCGTCGGCGGCTTCGCGGTCACGCTCACATCCCTTCACGCGCATGAGCGGGTCAGCGCCGAGTCTGGCTCACGCCGGGTCGGATCGCCAAGTTCAATCCCAAATGCATCCGATGCATACGAACCAGTTGCACAGGACCCTGCTGCAAGTCCATGCTGAGGACCAGCACGACACTCACCGTGACGAGACCGTCGCTGTGAGTCGACGCTGCCCTGCAATGGGCGGCCAGGCTCGCGGGGCCGATCCGCATCACCGTCGTGCGCACATCGCGGCAGGTGGGCCGCGCGTTTGGGCGTGGCCCGGATCGTCTGGAAGGACCGACCTTGACCCTCATCACGTATGTCCTCGATCGTCTGCTGCCCGGCAGCGGGCACCGCAGGCGGTCCGCCTGCTCGCGGTGCCGGGGGGTGAGCGCGGGGTGGACCGAATGACGTACTGGTTCCAGCACGCGGCCACGTCCAAGGCCGTGCCGTTGGGACGGCGGTTCGCCGCCAACGTGCTGGACGACTGGGGCCTCTCCCACATGCGCGAGTCCGTGACCCTGGTCGCCTCGGAGTTGCTGACCAACGCCGTGCGGGCCACCGGCATCACTGAGCCCGGCGTGACGTATCAGGATCGCGAGACTCCGCCGCTCGTGGCGGTCCGGCTGCGCATGACCGGTGGGCGACTGCTGGTCGAGGTCTACGACACCTGCCGCACCCTGCCCAGGATGCGGACGCCCGAGTCGGATGCCGAGGACGGGCGTGGCCTGCCCCTGGTGACCCTGTTGAGCGAGCGCTGGGACGCGTACCGCCACCCCTCGGGCGGCAAGGTCGTGTACGCGGTGATGCCTCTTGTGCCTCCGCCGGTGCGGGTCACGGAAGCCGAGGCGGAGCCCGCCCCGGAGCCGTTGCCGGGCCGGGTCCCACCACCTCGTGGGGAGTCACGGGTCGGCCCCGACGCCGCGCTACTGACCGGTCTCCAGGGGCTGTTGGAGCACAGGCTGAGCCGCCTCGCGGCGCTTGGTCCGTGACGGCACGTCGCCGCCGCCCCGGAGGCCGGCCCCTACTACCGCCACCGCGACCTCTGCATCGCGGAGCACATCAACCATCACCCGCGGAAGCGAACGGTCCGGCTCGGCAGCCCTGACGGACCGCACAGGGGTCTGCCGACCTGAACATCGGACATCTGCCGCCCCTCAAGTCGGCGCGAAACTCCCGGAGGCCGCCGAATGGCGAATGCGCCGCTCACCATCCCCTCTGAACGGCGAGGTCCGCGAGGTCCGCCACCACCGCCGTATGGTCGGACGGCCACACCCCGTCCACCGGACCGTCCGCCGCGCGCCGCACCGCGCGGACCCGGCCGAGGCCGTCGGGGCCGGGGCGGCCGACGTGGATGTAGTCGACGCGGGCGGGCGGGTAACCGCCCTGGGCGACATACGGGTTCGCGGGGTCCCAGGTCGCCCACGGGGCCCCGGGATCGGCGTACTGCCAGGCGTCGTAGAAGGTCTGGCCCGGTACCGGAGGGGCCGTCACCTGGCCGCCGAAGAGACGGATCTCGTCGGAATCGGGGAAGGCGTTGAAGTCCCCGGTGACGACCGGCGGGAAGGCCGTGTCCCCCCGGTGCGCGGCCACGAACTCCGCCAGGGCGGTGACCTGCCCCATCCGGACGGCGGATCCGTGCGGCACGGAAGTGAGGTGGGTCGTGAAGAACGGCACCTCGTACTGCGGGGCCGCGAGCCGGGTGTAGAGGGCGAGGCGGCCGTCGTCCAGGTCGGCCGGGGCGCTCAGGGGGAGTGTGGCCCGTTCCAGAACCGGCCACCGGCTGAGGACCGCGATGCCTATGCCGACTTCGGGATCGCCGATCCGCCGCTGCCAGCGCTCGGGCGCGTGCGAGGGGGCGTAGACGGCATGCAGTCCCAGTTCCCCGGCCAGCCAGTCGGCGAGACTGCCGCCACCGTCCCCGTCGCCTCCGCCGTCCCAGACCTCCTGGAGGCCGACGACGTCCGGGCGCAGGTCGCGGAGGGTCGTGAGGATGGCTTTCTGCCGGGCTTCCCAAGGGCCGAACCGCCACCACAGATTCCAGGACACGACCCTCATACCGCGCGGCCCCCCGCTCTCGCCCCGTCACTCGGGGACCATTGAAGCAAGGGGGAGGAGGGAGGGGGAGGATGGAGACGTGGGGTACGCCTCCGTATGCCCATACGTCCATGTGTGCGTGACCGAACGTTCATCCTCACGAAGGGAGCGCTTCATGTCATCCTCGCCGTCTTCGTCTCCGTCTTCCTCTCCGTCTCCGTCTTCCTCTCCGTCTCCGTCTTCCTCTCCGTCTTCTTCTCCGTCCCGGTGGGCGGACCTCAGGTTCCGTGCGGCGACGGCCTTTCAGCGCCGGGTGGCGAATCCGGTGGCGCGCCGGATGCCCGGTCAGATCCTGCTGGAGACGACGGGCCGGGTGTCGGGGCGGCCCCGGCGGACGCCGGTGGGGGGTCGGCGGTTGGGGGACGCGTTCTGGCTGGTGTCGGAGTTCGGGGACCGCTCGCAGTACGTCCGCAACATCCAGGCGGACCCGCGCGTCCGCGTCCGGCTGCGGGGCCGGTGGTACGAGGGCACGGCCCATCTCCTGCCGGACGACGACCCGGTGGCGCGGCTGCGGACACTGCCCCGGGGGAACAGCGCGGCGGTGCGGGTGGTGGGGACGCGGTTGCTCACGGTGCGGGTGGATCTGGGCTAGGTTCCCGCCATGGAGCCGCTGACGTTCGACTACGACTACCTGCATCTGCGCCTGGAACACGGGGTGTTCGAACTCTTCGGGTTCGGCAGATCCGAACTCCGGGTGCCGCTGCGGTGGCTCGGGGCGCTGGTGCACTACAAGAAGCCCGACCGGCCCGGCGAGTTGTTCATCGGGACCGTACGCGATCCGGGCGCCGCGCTCTACGGCACCGACCGGGCCGCCTTCCGGTACAGCACCTCACCCTCGTTCCGGGTGCCGCCCGGGGACGAGCCGTTGTTCCGCGCGTACTTCACCGAGGTGGCCGCGCTCGCGGACCGGAGGGTGGTCTGAGGGGGACGCGGCGGGACCGGGGCCGCCGTCCGGCGCGGCAAGGTCGTCCCGGACGGCGGGTGCCGGATCACCGGACCGCGTCCCGCCGGGCTCTCCGAGGGGGACGGGCGGGTGGCGGTGTGAGGGCGGTGATCCGTGGTGTGGTGCAGCGGGTGTCCGCGTCCCGGGGGTTCGCCCGGGTGGCGCCCTACGTCGTTCCCGAGCTGGACCGGGGGGTGCACCGGCTCACCGGGGGGCGGGTCATGCTCAGCGGGCTGATGCTGCCGAGCCTCGTGCTCACCGCGCGCGGGGCGCGCAGCGGGGTGGCGCGGCGCACTCCGCTCGCCTGTCTGCCGGAGGGGGGCGGGGCGGCCGGGTGGCTGCTCGTCGGGTCCAACTTCGGGCGGGTCCCCCATCCCGCCTGGACCGCGAATCTGCTGGCCCACCCGGACGCCGTCGTCACCTGGCACGGCACCGATGTGCCGGTCACCGCCCGGCTCCTCACCGGGGCCGAGCGGGACACCGCCTGGCGGTCACTGGTCGGGCTCTGGCCGCCGTACGCCGTCTACCAGGAGCGGGTGGAGCGGGAGCTGCGGGTGTTCCGGCTGGTACGGAGGTGAGGGGCGGGGGTCAGTTCACCCTGACCCACAGGTGCGTGCCGTACAGGCCGGC
This sequence comes from Streptomyces sp. NPDC093252, assembly GCF_040683675.1. Lineage (NCBI taxonomy): Bacteria > Bacillati > Actinomycetota > Actinomycetes > Kitasatosporales > Streptomycetaceae > Streptomyces > Streptomyces sp. NPDC093252. Next base: position 331,764 of record NZ_JBFBEM010000003.1, read on the forward strand.
CGACGACCTCGGGGGCTTGTCGGCGCCGCACCAGTAGAAGCCGGTGTTGGTCTGGTTGTACCTGTTCGCCCAGTCCTGGCAGCCCGCGTCGGCCCTGGCCTGGGTGGAGGACCAGTAGGTGTCGAAGACGTACTGGTGCGCGGCTGCCGCCGGGGGCGCGGTCATCGCGACCGTGCCGGTGGCGACGAGGGCCGCGAGCCCCAGTCCTGTCAGGGTCTTGCGCAGGGTCTTGCCGGATGACGTGCCGGATGACGTGCCGGATGGCTTGTCCGATGTCCTGCCCGATGTCTTCCCCAGGCGCATCTCAGGTCCTTTGCCGCTCGGGTCCCGCCGCTCGCCTGGCTCCGGCCCGGGGCGGGACGTTCGGAGTACGGATTTCTGAGTACGGAGTTCGGGGTGACCCTAGGGCCGTCCGGGGTGCCGGGCGCCGCCGGGCGCGAGGGGTGTGCCCGCACAGGCACCCGGTGTGCCCGCTCAGACACCGGCGTGGCAGCGCAGGCATGACCATGACCCCCGCCAGGCATGACCATGGCCCCTCAGGCATGACCACGGCCCCCTCAGGCATGACCATGGCCCCTCCGGCATGGCGTGCCCCTCACAGCGTCGCCAGTCCCTGCGCCAGCAGGAACGCGCCGATGCCCAGCATCGCCGCCCCGGAGGTGCGGGTCACCGCGCGGGCCGCCGAGGGGCGGGCGCCCAGCACCGCGCGGGCCGTCAGGCCCACCGTCGGATAGACCGCCGCGCAGCACGCCATGTGCAGGGCGCCGAGCACCGCCGTCTGGGCCGGGACGGGCCAGCCGCCCGAGCCGTCCGTGATCAGGAACTGCGGGAGGAGGGAGAGGTAGAGGAGCAGGCCCTTGGGGTTCAGGCCGCTGATCGCCGCACCCCGCAGAAAGGCCGCCCCCGGCACACTCACCCCCCGCACACCCACCCCCCGCTCACCCCCCTGCGCAGGAACCCCCGGCCGCCGCAGCACCCCCCACCCCAGCCACACCAGATACCCCGCGCCCACCACCGTCAGCGCGGTCAGGGCCGTCGGCGAACCCGCGACCAGCACCGCGAGGCCCGCCACCGCCAGCGCGGTGTGCAGGGCGTAGCCGGCGACCAGGCCCGCCACCGCCGGGAGCGGGGAGCGGTCGCGCAGGCCCGCCGAGATCGCGTAGGCCCAGTCCGCGCCCGGGATACAGACCAGCAGCAGGTCCAGGGCGAGAAAGGCGAGCAGGGTTCCCGAGTCCATGGTGGGGACATTAGGCGGGAATCGGGGGAAAAAGGTTGCGGAGTTTGCTCCGGATCGAGGGTTCTGGGGGAGAATCTTCCCCATGGACGACCTGGACCGGAAGATTCTTGCCGAGCTTCAGCAGGACGGGCGGCTGACCGTCACCGAGCTGGCCGCGCGGGTGCGGCTGAGTGTGTCGCCGTGCCACCGGCGGCTGCGGGAGCTGGAGCGGTCGGGGGCGATCAGCGGGTACCGGGCGGTGGTGGACCCGGTGGCCGTGGGGCTGGGCTTCGAGGCGCTGGTCTTCGTGTCCATGCGGCAGGAGGACCGGGAGACGGTCGCCGAGTTCGAGCGGGCGGTGGGAGAGGTGGCGAACGTGGTGGACGCGCAGCGGCTGTTCGGCGAACCGGATTACCTGCTGCGGGTGGTCGCGGCCGACCTCGCGGCCTACCAGCGGCTCTACGACGAGCGGCTGGCCGCGCTTCCGGGGGTGCAGAAGCTGACGTCGACACTGGTGATGAAGCATGTGGTGCGGGACCGGGGGCTACCGGCCTGAGCGGGCCCACACGGGTGGAGAACGGGCGCGACGGTTACTTCGTCGGCTTCTTCCCCGTGATCCCCAGATGGACCAACAGCGCGAGATTGGGCTTGAGTTCCGCCTGCTTCACACCCCAGGACTGGAAGCCCTTCTGGTGGGAGGCGACGGCGGCGAGCATCGCGACCAGCGCCCCCGCGACGGCGGCCGGATTGACGTCCTTGTCGACCCGGCCCTTGGACTGGAGCTCGGCGACCGCGTCCGCGAGGGAGCTGTTCACCGAGTTGAGGATCTTCATCCGGAGCTTGTAGAAGCGTTTGTCGCCCTCCGCCGCGCCGAGGTCGACGACCCTGAGGATCGCGTCGTTGCGGCGCCAGAAGTCCAGGAATCCGTCCACGAGTTCCTGGGCCGTCTGCCAGCCCGCCTTGCCGACCCAGGAGCGGCCTTCGAGCAGCTCGGTCAACCCGGCGCCCTCGGCGGCCATTTGCTCCGCGATCTCCAGAACGGCGCCCTCGACGTCCGGAAAGTACTGGTAGAACGTCGCGGGTGAAGTGCCCGCCTTCCGGGCGACATCGATGACTTTGACGTCCCGGTAGGGGGAGGAGCTGAGCATCTCGCTGAGGCAGTCGAGCAGCTTCTGCCGGGTCGCCTGCCCACGCCGGCCGGCCACGCGGCCGTCGACGGTACGCACTTGTCCTGTCATGCCGTCAGCTTACCGAGGGGTGATCGGAGCGCTATTCGGCCGACTGCAAATGGGGTGCACGGGGGTGCGGAGGGATCCATTCCTGGTGGGCGAGGTGTCGGGGTCGCCGTTAGTTTGGCGGTATGGCCGAAAACAGCGGATCCGTGGATGCTGAGGGGAACGCAGGAGGGAACGCCGAGGGGAACGCAAGGGGGAGCGCGGAGGGGTATCCGGGGGGATACCCGGAGGGCGTCCCCTGCTGGGTGGACGCCCAGCTCCCGGACGTGGCGGCGGGCAGGCGCTTCTACGGTGGGCTCTTCGGGTGGTCCTTCGAGGAGCGGGCCGACGGTTCGGGGCTGTGGGCCCGACTGGACGGGGAGCCGGTCGCCGGGCTCGCGCCCAAGACGGACGGGCGGATGCCCACCGTCTGGACGGTGTACTTCGCCACCCCGGACGTGGCCGCGCTCGGGCGGCGGATCCGGGACGCGGGCGGACAACTCGTCTCCGCCCCGCTGGGCGCCGGACGGCTGGGCACCGGGGCGCTGGCCGCCGATCCGGAGGGGGCCGTCTTCGGGCTGTGGCAGGCGGGCGGGCACCGGGGCTTCGGCACCCGGCGGGGCCCGGGGACGTTCGTCTGGGCCGAGCTGTACGCCCGGGACACCGGGGCGGCCAACGCGTTCTACGGCGGACTCTTCACGGACGCGCTGTTCGGGCCCGGCGCCACGCCGGAGGTCGGGCGGGCGGCGGTCACCGAGGTGTTCGCCGAGGGCATGCCGCCGCACTTCCTCGTCCACTTCGGGGTGCCGGACTGCGCGGCGGGCCTGGAGCGGGTCACCCGGCTCGGCGGCCGGGTCCAGGCCGAGCCGTTCGTCACGTCGTACGGGACCGTCGGGGTCGTCACCGATGACCAGGGGGCGTCCTTCGCGCTGCTGGAGCGGGCGCCCGGCAAGGGGGGCAGGGAGGCCGCCGCGGAGCGCTGAGCTGGGGATTCGGGGTGGGGGGAAGGGCCGGGGGGCGGGTGCCGGGCGGGTCCGCCGCCGCGTACGGTCCGCCCGACGGGCCTCCCAACGGTCCTCCCATATGCGCACAAGGCCGGAGACACCCCGTTATGTCACCGGGTTCGCAACCTGGGCGCCGGACAGGAACAATCGGGGTGCGTACCGCCTCGGCGGTGCGGTGGTGAGACGCTGCACTTCGGTCGTGTCCATGTCCGGGGACGCGGCTCGTACGGGGAGGTGGCAGGCTAAGTGGTGGATCAGCTGACGCAGCACGATCCGCGGCGGATCGGTCCGTTCGAGGTGCTGGGACGGCTGGGCGCGGGCGGCATGGGGCTGGTCTATCTGGCGCGCTCGGCGTCCGGACGCCGGGTGGCGATCAAGACCGTGCGCACCGAACTCGCCGAGGACCAGCTCTTCCGGGTCCGGTTCACCCGGGAGGTCGAGGCGGCCCGCGCGGTGTCCGGCTTCTACACGGCCGCCGTGGTCGACGCCGATCCCCGGGCCGCCGTCCCCTGGCTGGCGACCGCGTACGTGCCCGCCCCCTCGCTGGAAGAGATAGTGAACGACTGCGGGCCGATGCCCGCGCAGGCGGTGCGCTGGCTGGCCGCCGGGGTCGCCGAGGCGCTCCAGTCGATCCACGGCGCCGGACTGGTCCACCGCGACCTCAAGCCGTCCAACGTCCTGGTCGTCGAGGACGGCCCCCGGGTGATCGACTTCGGTATCGCCTCCGGTGTCTCCAACACCCGGCTGACCATGACGAACGTCGCCGTCGGCACCCCCGCCTACATGTCCCCCGAGCAGGCCAAGGACTCCCGGTCGGTGACCGGCGCCAGCGATGTGTTCTCGCTCGGCTCCACCCTGGTCTTCGCCGCCACCGGCCATCCGCCCTTCCATGGCGCCAACCCGGTCGAGACGGTCTTCATGCTGCTGCGCGAGGGCCCGGACCTGGAGGGCCTGCCCGAGGAACTGCGTCCGCTGATCGAGTCCCTCATGCAGATGGAGGCCACCGCCCGGCCCAGCCCGGCCGACCTCCAGGCCCAGCTCGCCCCGCATCTCTTCGGCTCCGGCTCCGACGACAGCGGTACGGCGTCGGCCTGGCTGCCCGAGAAGGCGGTCACCCTGATCGAGTCCCGCCGCGGCGGCCGTCCCGCCCCCCGCCCCGCCCCGCACGGCGGGCGCAGCGCCGGGGGACGCCCCCCGGTGCCTCCCCCGCCCGCCCACGCGCCCCACGCGCCCCCGGTCCCGCCGCACGCCCCTCACTCCCCGCACGCGCCCCACGCCCCCGTGCCCGGCCCGGCCGCCGCCCCCGACGCGGGCCCGGTGCGGCTCGCCGGGGCCGCCGTCCCCATCGGGCCCGGCCCCCGGGTCGCCGACGCCCGCGCCGCCGCCGTCCAGGCGCCCCCGCCCTCGGCCGGTCTGGTCGCCTCCTGGGCCCGCCCCGCCCCCGGCGGCGCCCCCGCCGCCGTACCGGGCGCCCCCGGTGCCGTCGCGCCCGCCGCCCCGGCCGCCGATCCGGCCACCACCGGCTGGCGGCCCTGGCGGTTCCGGATGTCCAACGACGTCTGGGGCACCCCGGCCGTCGACGGCGACCTCGTCTACGTCACCTCCTTCGAGGTGCACGCGCTGGACGTGGCGACCGGGCGGCGCCGCTTCAAGACCCGGGACGTGGCCTGGTCCATGGCCATCGCCGACGGCCGGGTGCACGCCTCCGACGGGCCCACCCTGTTCGCCCTGGACGCCCGCCGGGGCACCGATCTGTGGCGGCTCCAGACCGAGGCGTGGGTGTACTCCCTGAAGGCCGACCGCGGCACCCTCCTGACCGGCACCCGCGGCGGCGGCGTCCAGGCGTGGGAGGCGTCCACCGGGCAGAAGCTGTGGGAGCTGAGCGGCGCCCAGACCGACTTCGAGTCCCCCGAGGCCGGGCCCGCCCTGCACGACGGCACCGCCTATGTCTGGCAGGACGCCCGGCTGCGCGCCCTGGACGCCCGAACCGGCGACGAGCGCTGGTCCTACCCCATCGGGGACGCGGCCTCCTGCGGCGGCGTCCCGGTCCGGCTCACCCCGGCGGCCGACGGGTACGTCTATCTCTCGGCCGGGACCCGGGTCCTCGCCATCGAGGCGGCCGGCGGCCATGTGAAGTGGCACTTCGAGGCCCCGGCGGTGTTCCTCTCGCCGCCCGCCTTCGCCCCCGGGCCCGCCGTCACCGGCGGCGGGGTCTACCTCGCCGACTACCTCGGCACGGTGTACGCCCTCGACGGCGCCGACGGCCGCGACCGCTGGCGGATCGCCACCGAGTCCCGGGCCGCCACCGAACCCGTCCTGGTGGCCGGCGGCCATGTCCATGTCGGCAGCGGCACCGGCCTCTACACCCTGGACGCCGTCACCGGCACCCCCAAGTGGCGGTTCCAGGCGGGCGGCGACATCGTCGGCGCCCCCTCGGTCGCCGAGGGCCGGATCCACTTCGGCTCCACCGACCGGCTGCTCTACACCCTCAAGGCCGACGACGGCCGGCTGCGCTGGAAGCTCGCCACCGGCGGCGAGATCACCGGCTCCCCGGTGGTGCGGGACGGCATCGTGTACGCGTGCAGCAAGGACCGCTGCGTCTACGCCCTCGACGCGGAGAAGGGCACCGGGACCGCCCGTACGTGACAGCGGGTGCGACGGCCGTCGCGCCGGACGTGGAAGGGGTGCCGGGGACGACGGCCGCCCGCGCGGGACGGGGTCTTCACCCGCCCGCAGGGCAGACGCTACGCCCCGTTGGGGCAACCCGCACGTGGGGCCGACCGGGGCTGGCTAAAGTGCCCGTATGTATGTACGGGGACATGTACTCAAACTGACCGCGGTGTCGGCACTCGTGATGCTGACCCTGACCGGATTCTCCACCACCGGCGGCAAGTCGAAGAGCGGCGGCAGCAAGAGCGGTGGGGGCGGGGGAGGTTGCAGCAGCTCGAAGCAGGACCACGACTCGTCGTCCGCCACGGGGGGCTACAACACCCGGCCCACCAACGCCGCCCCGACCCCCACGGCGACCGGGGGAAGTTCGGGACCGCTGAAGGACGGGGTGGCGCGGGTGCTGGCCTGCGCGAGCGCCGAGCAGCCGTACGCGCTCATCGAGGTCCGCAATCCCAACCGCGCCAAGACCGCGTTCTCGGTCACCGTCCACTTTGAGGACGCCCGGGGTGAGGACGTCGACGTCATGACCGAGTCGCTGACCGTCCCGGGCAGCGGGACCAAGGCCGTCCAGGTGCCGTTCGACGTCCAGTACGCCGATGATCTCGTCCGTTGTGTCCTCAGCGACACCGAACCCGAGGCCCGCCGGGCCTGACGCCCCGCGTCCGGCCCCTCACCGCACCCTGAACCCCCCGGCCCGCCGCCCGGCGAACAGCTCCGCCCGGCGGCCGGCCGGGAGGTTCCCGAGCGCGATCAACTACGGTGCGCGCCTGCACGAACCCGCCCGCCTGCGCCGCCCGGACGGTCCCCTGCACGGCCGCCGACGGATACCCGGCGACGACCTCCGCGCAGACCACCGCCGCCGCGAGCGCCCCGCCGGGCGCGGTCACCTCCGACACCGGCCCGGTCTCGTACGCCCGGCGCGCCCCGATCCGCTCGGCGCCGCCCATCAGCACCATCCGGGCCACCTCCCCGGGCGGCATCCGCTGCGCCAGGTACATCGACTCGTACGCGCTGACCATCCCGTAGAGGTTGTCCAGCATGAACGGGGCGCCGGGCTCGGGTACTTGGGTGTCGGCGCGGTCGATGCCGGTGCAGGGGACTCGGTCCCCGACACCGGTCAGGACGATCGCCCGGACGGTGCCGTCGTGCCGGAACTCCCGCCGGGCGGCGGCCAGTCGGGTGAGAGTCGGGTGGTCGAGGGCGTCGAGACGGTGGGGGCGGTGGGGGCGATTCAGGGTGACGACGGCGACCCCGGTGTCCGGGTCGGCGGTGATGTGCGGGGTGGTGGGGGTGGGGAGCGGGTGGGCGGTGCCGGTCCAGGGGCGGGGCCCTGCTGCCCCTACCGAAGCCGACTGCGGCTCGGCACCCGGCCACCCCTCCCCGGGCCCACTGCGGCCCGGTGCCCGGCGGCTCCTGTCCGGGTCAATCGCTGCGCCCTGCCGCGCCTGCCGGGACCCACTGCGCCCGGCGCCCGGCCGCCCCTGCCTCGACCCCGTCCCGGCCCAGTGCCAGGCTGCTGCCCCTCCCCGGGACTCTCGCGGCGCGCCCCGCTCCCTACCGGGAAGCCCCGGCGCTGCCCCGGGGCGGGGTGGGCATGCTGTTGTCCGCCGCGGCGGGGGCGGTGGCGGCGGCCGTGATGCCCAGGACGAACACCAGGGCGGCGAGGAACTTCTTGGTCCGGCTCACTGCGCGACTCCTCGTTTCTCGTTTCCTCGTTGATGTACGGCGGCGGCCGTGCGGCGGATGCACGTCACGCTAACCGCGGGCGGTCGCCTTCCGCGCGGTGCGCGCGGGTTCCCGCCAGGATGTGGCCGGGGCCGGGGTCTTGACGGACCGGACCCGGGCCGCGGCGGCGCCCCCTCCCTGCCGCCGCGGCCGTCCCCGTAGAAGTGGTGGTCTACTTGCCGTCGCGGGTGAGGTCCAGGGCCGGCGGGGCGGGCATCTGGTTGTCCTTGGTGACCAGCGGCTCGTCGCCCTTGGGCGGCGACGGCATCTGGTTGTCCTTGGGGACGATCAGCTCGTCCGCCGCGGGCGGAACCGGAACCTGGGTCTCCGGCGGAGTGGTGGGTGTGGCCTTCTGCTCGCTCATCGGTTGTACTCCTCTGCAAGAACGAGGGCGTTGTGACGAACGTCCGCCCGGCGATTCCCCCGAAGGACCGCCGGGCGGACGCCCGGAGCCGCACACTACCCACGCAGCTCCCCGTCCGGCCGTCTGCCCCCCGACGCGACGACCCGACGGATATGAGCATGTCGGGCCGGGATAAACGAACGCTGAACGCCCCTACAGGGGGACGGTGTCCGACCCGGTCAGGCCGCCGCTGCGGGGGTCAGCAGGGCGCGCACCTGGTCGGCCTCGACGGCGCCGTTCTCCTCGAACAGCCGCAGTGCCTCGCGCCAGCAGACCTGGGCGCGGTCCACCTGGCCGAGCGCCTCCAGGGCCCGGCCCAGCAGGGTGAGGACATGGCCCCGCATCCGGTCGCCGCCGATGCAGCCGATGGCCAGGGACTGTTCGGCGTGCTGGGCGGCGGGGGCCGGGCGGCGGGCGGCGAGGTGCGCCTCGGCGATCCGGAAGTGCGTGGTGCCCTCCCACAGCCGCTGGCGGTGGTGGACGAAGACGGTCAGGGCATCGCCGAACTGGCCGAGCGCGTCCGCCGGGCGGCCCGCGGCGGTCAGCGCCATGCCCAGCGCGTAGTGCCCGTTGGCCAGCCGCATGGTCCGGCCCAGCTCAGACAGCAGGGCCAGCCCGTACTGGGCGATCTCCACGGCCCTGGCGATGTCACCCATGGACAGATGGGCGCGGGAGAGGTTGAACAGGGTCGTGGCCTCCCCGGCCCGGTTCCCGGCCGTGCTGTAGCCGCGGATCGCCTGCTCGAAGAAGATCTCGCCGTCCCGGTAGCGGTGCTGGTGCAGGGCGATCAGGCCCCGGTCGTTGGCCGCCCAGCTCCCGGCCGCGAGGTCCCCGGCCTCGGCGGCGCGCTCCATGGCGAGCCGGGCCTCCTCCCCGGCCTGCTGGATCCGGCCGGAGACGAGCAGGGCGTTGGTGAGCGTGGTGCGGGCGCGGCCCTCGGCGCGGATGTCCCCGGCGGTCTGCGCCGCCTCGCAGGCCGCCACCGCCGTCGCCTCGTACTGGCGGGCGTTGGCGCCCGACTCGGTCAGGTCCTTGGCCGCCCACAGCAGATCGACCGCGCGGCGCAGTCTGCCGGTGACGACCGACTGCCGGACGCAGGCCAGCAGGCACTCGCCCTCGGCGTACAGCCAGTCCAGGGCGGCGCCCGCGGTCTCGAAGCGCAGCCCCGCGTGCTCGGTGGGTTCGAGGTGGTCGACCAGCAGGTCCCCGGGCCGCTCGATCGCGTACACCCCCGCCGCCGTCGCCAGATAGAAGTCCAGCACCCGCGACATCGCCGCCGCCCGCTCGCCGGGCGGCTGTTCGTCGCGTTCCGCGCAGGCGCGGGCGTACAGGCGGACGAGGTCGTGGAAGCGGTAGCGCCCGGGTGCCGCCGACTCCAGCAGGGACGTGTCCACCAGGGACTCCAGCAGGTCCTCGGTGTCGTGGGCGGGCAGGTCGAGGACGGCCGCGGCGGCGGCCAGGGAGATGTCGGGGCCGTCGGCGAGGCCCAGCAGACGGAAGGCGCGGGCCTGGGCGGGCTCCAACTGGCCGTAGCCGAGTTCGAAGGTGGCCTCCACCGCCAGGTCACCGGCCTGGAGTTCGTCCAGCCTGCGGCGTTCGTCGGCGAGCTTGGCCGCCAGCACCGACACCGTCCAGGTGCGCCGGGCGGCCAGCCGGGACGCGGCGATGCGGATCGCCAGCGGCAGGAACCCGCACGCGGCGACCACGTCGAGCGCCGCCTCCCGCTCGGAGCGCACCCGCTCCGCGCCGACGATCTTCGTGAACAGGGCCAGCGCCTCGTCCGGGGACATCACGTCCAGGTCGACCAGGTGCGCGCCCGCGAGGTCCACCATCCGGATCCGGGAGGTGACCAGCGCCGCGCAGCCCTCCGTGCCCGGCAGCAGCGGTCTGACCTGGGCCGCGTCCCGGGCGTTGTCCAGCAGGACCAGCACCCGGCGCCCGTCCAGCAGGGAGCGGTAGAGCGCGGCGCGCTCCGGGAGGGTGTCCGGGATCGCGGCGTCCGCCCGGCCGAGCGCGCGCAGGAACGCGCCCAGCACCGCCTCCGGTTCGGCCGGGCGGGGGCCGGTGCCCTGGAGGTCGATGTAGAGCTGGCCGTCGGGGAAGGCGGTGCGGGAGCGGTGGGCCACGTGCACGGCGAGGGTGGTCTTGCCGACGCCGCCGATCCCGGCGACCGCGGAGAGCGCCATCACCCGGCCCTGAGCCGAGGCGAGCACCTCGCTCAGCTCCTGGACGAACCCGGTGCGCCCGGTGAAGTCCGGGACCGTCGCCGGGAGCTGTGCCGGGCGCACCGCCGCCACCGTGGGCCGCACCTCCGGTGCCGACGGCTCGGCGAGCGCCGGGTCGGCGCGCAGGATGCGCTCCTGGAGTTCCGCGAGCCCGGCCCGGGGGTCGACGCCGAGTTCCTCGCGCAGCAGGCGGCGGGTGTCGGCGTAGACGGCGAGCGCCTCGGCCTGGCGTCCGCTGCGGTACAGGGCCAGCATCAGCAGTTCGCGCAGCCGTTCGCGCAGGGGGTGGGCGGCGGTGAGCGCGGTCAGTTCGGAGACCGCCTCGGCGTGGCAGCCCTGTTCCAGGTCCATGTCGAGGCGGGATTCGAGGAGTTGCAGCCGCCACTCCTCCAGGCGGACCCGCTGGGCGTCGGCGTAGGGGCCGGGCACCCCGGCCAGCGGCTCGCCGTCCCACAGGGCGAGGGCCCGGCCGAGCGCCTCCCGGGCCCGGCCCAGGTCGCCGGAGCCGCGCGCCTTCTCGGCGTCGCCCGCCAGTTCCTGGGCGACCGCCAGATCGAGGGTGCCGCCGCCTGCCGTATCGAGGGTGCCGCCACCTGCCGTCCGGATCGCGTAGCCGCCGGACTCGCTGACCAGCGCGCCCGCGTCGAGGACCTTGCGCAGCCGCGAGGCGTAGGTCCGCAGCGCGGCCAGCGCCTGCGGCGGGGGCTCCTCACCCCACAGCGCGTCGATCAGCTCGGCGGCGGTCGCGGTCCGGCCCTCGCGCAGCAGCAGCGCGGCCAGCAGCGCCCGCTGCTGCGGGGAGCCGGTGGGCAGCGGTTCCCCGCCGCGCCAGGCCCGCACCGGCCCGAGCACCCCGAAGCGCAGACCGGGTCCCCGCCCACGGTCCCCGAAGCCCACCGGAACGCCCGGACTTCCCGGAACGCCCGGGACTCTCCGATCTCCCGGACCCCCCGGACCTGCCGGATCTCCTGGACCTCCCGGATCTCCTGGACCTGCCGGACCTGCCGGATCTCCCGGGTTCCCCGAGCCGCCCGGGTGCGCGTCCGCGCGTCCGCCGGATCCCGCTCCGCCCGCGTCCGGACGCCGCTGTGCCGGCACCCGCGGCGGTACCCCGTCCATCGCCCGTCCCCCTAGACATCCTGAACACCCCTGTCAGTTTGCCCTGCGCGGGGCGCATGCGTCAGCTCTGCGAGACGGCGCTCACAACCCGGCACGCGGTATATCACAAGTCCCTCACATCCTCTTCGCCCCTTTGCGCCCAATTCCGGCTCCACCCACCGCCCCACACAGACATGATCCCGAACACCCGCTCCAGATACACCCGCCCGATCCGGGCACATCCACCCGAACCCGCGCACCTGACGGACCGTCAGTCGAGGCAGACGCTGGTCCCTCCCGCCCCGCAAGATCCTCCCCAAGCCGTACGGGAGGTCCCACCCGGCGATGCGGTGTGCGGCCGGTTCGCCGCCGTCGAACCGGTCCCGCGCCAGTTCCTGGCGAGCGCACGGGCCCGGGAGGCGGGCGGCCGGATCGTCGCCCTCACCATGCCGATCCTCACGCCCATGAACATGTCCCTGGGCGCGTTCTGCGCGCTGAACCCGATCCCCGGCTGGGGCGAGATCCTCGCGCTGCCCGCCCCCGAGCGCGTCGGCGGACTGCGGGACGCGCGGGTCCGGGCGGAACTGCCGCGCCGGGCGGACGCGAAGGAGGCGGGGGTGGTGTTCCGCCGCCTGGCGGACTTCGGCCGGTATGTCATCGGCGCCACCTACAGCGCGGCCAACAAGGGTCCGAAGAGGGCGAGTTGGTGATCGGCGCCCTCTCGCTCGCCCTGCCCCGGCCGGGTCGTGGCGGACATCGCCCGCGAGCGCGGCGCCCCGGACCCCTTCGCCTGCCTGGTGGAGATCTGCGCGCGCGACGGCCTGCGGACGGTGCTGTGGCCGATGCCGACCGACGACGACCCGGCGTCCCGGGCGCTGCGCGCCGAGACCTGGCGCCACGAGGATGTCCTGCTGGGCGACTCGGACGCGGGCGCGCGTCTGGACCGCAGGTGTGGGCCCCGTACACGACCCGTTTCCTGGGCGACTGCCTGCGCGGCAGGCGTCTGGTGGGCCTGGAGCAGGCGGTGCGGATGCTCACCGGCGACCCCGACCGGCTCTTCGGCCCGCGCGACCGCGGCCGGATCGAACGGGGCGGGATCGAGCGGGGCGGGATCGGGCGGGGCCGGATCGAGCGGGGCGGGATCGGGCGGGGCCGGATCGAGCGGGGCTACCACGCCGACCCGGTCCTCTTCGACCCCGGGCGGATCGAGGCGGGCCCGGCGACGCTGGTCCACGATCTGCCGGGCGGCGGCCCGCGCCTGGACTCCCGGGCGCTCGGGGTGCGGGCGGTGTGGGTCAGCGGGGTGGAGGCGATCCGCGACGAGCGGGTGAGCGGGGCGGTAGGGGGCCGGGTGCTGCGCTCGGGCCGGAATGCGGGTCGTACGGGAGGGGGTCTTCGGCCCGGTGGTGTGCGTGCTCTCCTTCGGGGACGAGGAGGAGGGCATCGCCCTCGCGAGCGACTCCGAGTATGGCCTGATCGACTACGTCTGGTCGCCGGACCCGGCCCGCGCGTTCAGGGTGGCGCGACGGCTGCGGGCGGGAGGGGTGGGGGTGTGGCTGAGGGTGGGGTGCGGGTCTGAAGGGGGGTGGGGTGTGGGGCGTGGGTAGGGGTGGGGGATTGCTGGTGTGGTGAGGGTGTCGTAGTGGTCGCAGAGGGCCATGACGGAGTGGGCGAGGCGTTGGACGCGGGTCAGTTCTCGGGTGGGTTCGGTGGGGTGTGGGGGTTCATTGAGTCGGCCCCGCGCGGTGGTGATGGTGGTGAGGGCGAGGGTGGCGGGGATGTCGTCGGGAGGGAAGGAGAGGGCGAGGTGTTCGGTGGGTGGGATGAGGGCGGTGAGGTAGGTGGGGAAGTCGCGTGCGAAACGGTGGGTGGTGGCGTTGCGGGGGAGGGTGGTGCGGTCGAGGAGCCAGGAGGCGTAGGCGCGCATGATGGCGGTGGAGGAGGGGAGGGGGGAGGGTTCGGTGACGGGGTGGTGGCGGTGGAGGGGGCAGGCGCAGGGGGCGAGTTGGGGGCCGCGGATGTCGGGTGGGGGTTCGTAGCCGTGGGGGACGATGACGGTGGTTGTGGGGGTGGTGGCGGTGCCGTCGGGGGTGACGGTGTAGACCTCGATGGTCATTTTGGCGCTGGGGGTGTTCGTCGTCATGTGGGCGTTCCCTTGCTGCTGCAGGGGGGTGGGGCCCCGGGCCGTCGCTGGAGGCGGTCGCCCGGGGCGTGCTGCTGCCCCGCAATGGAAGCGTCCGGACACGCGGAGTGACAGGGACGTGACGTCCTAGTTTGTCGACGTTGTTGGGTGCCGCTGCGCGTCGAGGCCCAGGAACTCCGCCAACGCCCGCAGCCCCGGCGGATGGTTGGGAAGCGCCCAGAGGTCGCGGACGATGGCCACGGCGAGGGTGTGGTGCCGCATCCAGGTCGGGGCGGCCCGGCGGAGCGATGCGAGCGCCCTCACCGCGCCCGCCGCGTCGCCGAGGTCGGTGTGGGCGCGGGCCACGTCGAGCAGGAGCCAGGTGCGCCAGGACGGCGGGACGTCCTTGTCCAGCCGCATGCCCTTCGCCAGGTCCAGGGCGTCCTGCGGATGTCCGTACTGAACGGCCAGCCGGACCCGCTCGATCCGCACGGACGCCGGGCTGAACACACTGACCATGCGGTGGTCGCCGCCCTGCGGCAACCCCGCCACCCGGGCGGCCTCGGTCTCGGCGTGCGCCATCAGCGCGTTGGCCCGGTCGTAGTCGTTGCCGCGCGCGGCGGACGTGGCGGCGGACATGGTGAGCGCGCCCCAGACCTTGAGGCCGTCGGCGGTGGTGGTGTGCCCGTCGTCCCTGATGCGGTCGGCGGCGTGGAGGGCGATGCCGAGGGCGTCGTCGAGGCGCCCCTGCCGCTGGTAGGTCCAGGCGACGGAGTTGACGATCATCGGTGTCAGCAGAGGGTCGGCGGCGCGGCCCGCTGCCTGTATCGCCCGCTCCAGGCTGATGAGCGCGAGATCGGTCTTGCCCATCCGTACGGCCACATGACCGGCCAGTTGCAGGGCCTTGCCCAGCGCCGCGAACCCGGCCGCCCTGTCGTCGTCGCCCGGCGAGGCGGCGGCCGTGCGCGCGTCGGCGATCAGATCCGGCAGGGCCTTCATCACGGTGTCGAACTCGGCGGAGTGGTACTGCGTCCAGCCGTCCGCGATCCGCTCGCGCAGGGTGTCCGGCGAGAAGCCGGGCCCCGGCGGCTCGGGCTCGGGCCCCCAGAGCACCGGCATGACGGCCCGGCGCACGGCCACGAACCGCGGGCCGTCGTTCTCCCCGGTCGAGCCGAGGGCGGGCGGGTCGCCCAGAAGCGTGGTCAGCTCCACGCCGAGACCGTTCGCCAGCGCGTGCAGGGTGGGCAGCCGGGCCGAGTGCTTACGGCCCTGTTCGAGCTGTCGGATCACATCGACGGACACCTCTGACCGCTCGGCCAGTTCCTCCTGCGTGAGGGAGGCCAGGCGGCGCAGGCGTCGGAGGGTTCGTCCCAGGTCTTCGGTCGCCACGGGGTCACGGTACGCCGCCGGGGCCTTCGCCTGACCGGGTCGGGGTCTCCCCTCACCGGGGCGGGGTGGGGTCCGGGGTCCTGGCACGGGTGCCAGCCGAGGTGTGCGGGATCGAGGCCCCGCCCGGTCCCCGCCGCCCTTCGGCCACCGTCACCCAACCGGACCACGCTGACCGGCCCCGGACGAAACACCTGACGGACGATGACTGTTGTGAACGGCAGGACATCGACGAGCAATGCCCAGCCGTGGCCGGCAGTGGCCGGCAGCTACCGGCAGTGGCCGACGACGACGGCCGATGACGGCCGACGACGACAAGCAATGACGAGCGCTGAGCCGTTGGAGGCGATCCGCAGATGGCCCTGAGCCATGAAGAGCGTGAACAGTTCCTCGCAGAACCCCATATCGCCGCGCTGGCGGTCGACGCGGGCACCGGCCGCGCCCCACTCACCGTACCGATCTGGTACAGCTACACCCCCGGCGGCGACCTCTGGGTCCTGACCGGCCGGAACTCCCGCAAGCACCAGCTCATCAAGGCCGCCGGACGCTTCTCGCTACTGGTCGACCAAGTGACCCCCACGGTCCGCTACGTCTCCGTCGAGGGCCCCGTCGTGGCGGAGACCCCGGCGACGATCGACCAGCTCCGCGAGATGTCGGCCCGCTACCTCCCGCCGGAGAAGGTGGAGGAGTACGTCGACTTCTCGTGGAAGAACCACGGCGAGGCGGTCGTCCTGACACTGCGCCCGGAACGGTGGGTGTCGTCGGACCTGAGGTCGCTGTAGGGGCGCGGGGCGATCAGGAGGCGCGTGGAGGGGGCGGCCCGCAGCGCATACTCCCCCCATGCAGCCCCGCGATCTCCACGAACCCCAGAACCCCCACGAACCCCAGGAACCCCAGAATCCCCAGGAACCCCCGGATCTCCACGAACTCCTGAAATCCCTCCGGGTCTGGGCCCCGGAGCACACCACACTCCCCCCGTTCACCCCGGACACCGCCCCGGCGACCCCGCTCCCCCTCTTCGCGTCCTGGCTCGCGGAGGCCGTGGCGGCGGGCCAGCCGGAGCCGCACACCATGTCCCTGGCCACGTCGGACGCCGACGGACACCCGGACATCCGTACCGTCATGCTGCACGGCGCGGACCCGGACGGCTGGTCCTTCGCGACGCACGCCACCAGCCGCAAGGGCCGTCAGCTCGCCGCCACTCCGTACGCCGCCCTCGGTTTCTACTGGTCCGCGCTGGGCCGCCAGGTGCGGGTGCGGGGCCCGGTGGAGGCCGCCCCGGCGGCGCAGAGCCAGGCGGATCTGCACGCCCGGTCGACCGGCGCACTGGCGGCGGCACTGACGGGCGGGCAGAGCGAGACGCTCGGGTCGCTGGCGGAACTGGCGCTGCGCTCGGCCCAGTCATGGAAGCGTGCACGGGCCACACCGGACGCACCCGCGCCGAGCTGGACCCTCTACCGGCTCCACCCGGACGAGGTGGAGTTCTTCCAGGGCGACGCGGACCGCCGCCACGTCCGCCTGCGGTACCGGAGAGAGCAGCAGCGGGACGAGGGAGAAGGCTGGACCAAGGAGCTGCTGTGGCCGTAACCCCACCTCCGACAACAGCGCCGAACCCACCGCATTCCTCACCCCTCACCCCTCACCCCTCACCCCTCCCCCATCCACCACCCGAAACACCGGCACCCCCTCGGCCCACGCCTTCTTGTCCTTGCGCCGCCAGCTCTCCAGCCACCACACCCCGAGCCCGATCCGCAGCACGGCCTGCCACTCCGCCCCGCCGAACCAGATCGTCTCGACCATCCGCCCGCCCCCACACGTCATCTGACGGTACGTCAATTCAGCCCATCCCCGGGCCGTCCGCGAGGACGTCAGCACCAACCCCTCTCCTTTCACCCGGCATTTCCGGACAACGAACCAGCACCCCTCCCTCACAAATCACGCATGCGTGACCAACCCGCAATCAATTCCGGTCTTGACCGAGACCAATCAACCCCAGGGGTGATTACGCTCCGACCATGGCCGACCCCACAGCGCCCCCGACCGCAACTCCCGACCCCGCGCCGCCCACCGTGCCGGAGACGGACCCGACCCCATCCCAGCCCCAGAACCGGGAAGGGACCACGGCCGGGAACAGGAACCCGGCGAGGGACACGGCCAAGGACCAGGACCGGGGCCAAGGCCGGGAGCAGGGCCTGAAGCAGGAGCGGGAACAGGCCGAGGAAGGCCCGCAGGACGCCAGGCCCGCCGAACCCACCAAGACCACCAAGACCGCCGAGCCCACAAAACCCACGAAGCCCACAAGGCCCGCAAGGCCCACCGCCAGCCCGGAGGGCCCGCCCACCCCCGCCCCCAGCCACCCCACCCACCCCATCTACATCATCGGCGCCGGCCCCGCCGGACTCGCCGCCGCCCACGCGCTGCGCTCCCGGGGACTGCGGGCCGTCGTGCTGGAGCGCGCCGACCGGGTCGGCGCCTCCTGGCGCGGCCACTACGAACGGCTCCACCTGCACACCACCCGCCGCCTCTCCGCCCTGCCGGACCTGCCGATGCCCCGCCGGTTCGGCCGCTGGGTCTCGCGCGACAACGTCGTGCGCTACCTGGAGAAGTACGCCGAACACCACGAACTGGAGATCGTCACCGGCGTCGAGGTCTCCCGCGTCGAACCCGCCCCCGACGGCACCGGCTGGCTGCTGCGCGCCACCGGCGGGCGGGAACTGACCGGCGCCGCCGTCGTCGTCGCCACCGGCCTCAACCACACGCCCCGCCTCCCCGACTGGCCCGGCCGCGACTCCTTCACCGGCGACCTGCTGCACGCCGCCGCCTACCGCGCCCCCGCCCCCTACGCCGGGCACGACGTCCTCGTCGTCGGGGTCGGCAACACCGGTGCCGAGATCGCCGTCGACCTGGTGGAGGGCGGCGCCGCCCGGGTCCGGCTCTCGGTGCGCACCGCGCCGCACATCGTCCGCCGCTCCACCGCCGGCTGGGCCGCCCAGTACACCGGCCTTTGGGTCCGACGGCTGCCCGTCGGCCTGGTCGACCGGCTCGCCCGCGTGCTCGCCCGGGTCAGCGTCCCCGACCTCGCGGCCCGGGGTCTGCCCCGTCCCGATACCGGCCTCTACAGCCGGGTGCGCGAGGGCGCGATCCCGGTACAGGACGTCGGCATCATCGACGCCGTCCGCACGGGCCGGGTCGAGGTGGTCGCCGCCGTGACGGAGTTCGACGGCGCCGATGTCCTGCTCGCCGACGGCAGCCGGATCACCCCGGACACCGTCGTCGCCGCCACCGGCTACACCGGCGCCCTGGAGCGGCTGGTCGGTCACCTGGACGTCCTGGACGACCGGGGCGGCCCCGTCACCCACGGCCCCCGCACCCCCGCCAACGCCCCCGGCCTCTACTTCACCGGCTTCTCCCTTCCCCTCAGCGGAACCATCCGCGAAGTCGGTCTCGACGCCCAGAAGATCGCCCGGTCGATCGCTGGCCAGAAGGGGCTCCGGGTGTCCCGAGTGGTGGGGTAGGGCCACCACGGGTAGGGCACCCCCGGGGTAGGCCACCCCGCCCCCGTCACCGCACCTCCCCCTCTCCGCACCTTCCCCTCCCCTGCTCCCTTTCCGTCACCGATCTGCCCGAACCGGTCGGCCTCGCCGCCCTGCTGGTCTCCGACCCCCTTCCCCTGGTGCCCGAACTCGCCCAGGCCGAGGTGCGGTTCGCCGACGCCTTCGCCTCCGGGTTCGCCGAGACCGGCGCGGACGGCGCCGCCGCCCAGGAACGGCTGGCCAGTCAGGACACCAGGGCCGCCCGCTCTACGCCCTCCAGGAGCTGGGCGTACGCCTCTCGCACTGGGCACCCACCGGCAACGAGCCGGCATCTCACCCTCCACCGCCCCGAATCCCTCAATGCCATCATCCCTGACCTGCGGGAACAGCTCATCGAGCGGCTGGCGAAGGCGTCCGCCGACCCGCCGCCCGTGGAGGGGACTTGACCCTGACGTGTGGGTCAGGGGCTAGCGTCGGCCCATTCCGAACGCGGCCCTTCGCCGGGCATCGCCTCTCCTTCCCCACCCCTCCCCACCCCTCCACAGGAGCCCACCCATGACCACGCGCCCCTCCCGTACCGGCCGCGAGGTACGGCTCGCCACCGTGCCCAGCGGACTGCCCGAGCCGACCGACCTCACCATCACCGAGGTCCCGCTGCCCGAGCCCGCCCCGGGCGAGATCCTCGTACGCAATCACCAGTTCCTGGTGTTCGGCGGTCTGCGCACGCTGCTGGGCGGGGACGCGAAGGACACCCCCGTACCCACACTGCGGCCCGGTGACACGCTCTTCGGGCCCGCTCTCGGCGAGGTGGCCGAGGCGCCCGCGGGCAGTGCGGTGCGCCCCGGCACCCTGGTCTCCCATCCGCTGGGCTGGCGCGAGTACGCCGTCGTCCCGGAGGCGGACTGTGTGGTCGTCGACCCGGCGCATCCCGACCCGGTGGCCGGGCTCGCCTCCGGGTCCACCGCCTATGGGGCGCTGACCCGGCTGGCACGGGTCCGCGAGGGGGATGTCGTGCTGGTCACCGGGGCAGCCGGTGGCGTGGGGTCGCTGGCGGGGCAGATCGCGCGGCTGCTGGGCGCCGCACGGGTGATCGGCACCACCGGTTCTCCGGCCAAGGCCGGGCGGCTGGTGGAGGAGTTGGGCTACGACGCCGTGGTGACGGCCGGTTCCTGGCGCGGGGCGGCGGCCGGCGAGGAACCCGGGGCCTTCGGGGCGCGCCTGGCGGAGGCCGCCCCGGACGGCATCGACGTCCTGCTCGACAACGTGGGCGGCCCCCAGCTCACCGCGGCGGTGGCGGCGGCCCGGCGGGGTGCCCGGTTCGCGCTGGTGGGGGCCCTGTCGGGGCAGTTCGCGGCGGACGGTTCGGGGGCCGCCGCCCCGTCCGAGATCGACGCGTTCCAAGTGATCGTGAAGGGGATGACGGTCCGGGGGTACACCGGTGTCGATCACCCGGAGATGGAGGCGGAGTGGGCCGGGCGGCTGGCCGGCTGGCTGCGGTCCGGCCGGATCCGGGTCCCCCTGACCCGGGTTCCGGGCATGGACGGGGCCCCGCGCGCGTTGCGGGAGATGATCGACGGACGGCATTTCGGCACGGTCGTCGTGGAACTGCCGAAGTCGTCCCCCTGACGCCGGGCGGTGTCGCTCGCCGGGCAGGGGCGACCGGTGGGCGGCCGAGGTCACGGAGGAGGGATCGACCATGCGGATCGGCGACGCGGCGGCGGCCGTCGGAACGACACCCAGGGCACTGCGGTTCTACGAGCAGCGCGGACTGCTGCCACCCCCGCGCCGCACGCATTCCGGGCAGCGGCACTACGGGCCCGACGAACTCGCCCTGCTGCGGGTCATCCGGGATCTGCTGGCCCATGGGCTCACCGTGGAGGACGTCCGCGCCCTGGCCGACCGGCTGCCGCTGCTGGCGGCCGACCCGCCGGTCCGCTGCGTCCCCCCGCCGCCGACCGCCCCGGCCCCGCGCACCAAGGCCGGGCTGGTGGTGCAGCGCCGCCTGGCCGCGCTGAACGCCGAGATCGACCGCCTCACCCGCGTACGGGACGCCCTGCTCGCGAGCTGTGCGATGACCCCGCGGGACGACGGCCCACCGGCCGACGGGCCCGCCCGCACAGGAGCCGGAGTGAGGGCGCCGAGTTCCGGCGGGTGCTCGGGAACTTCGCGACCGGCGTGACCGTTCTCGGGCTCCCCGCGCCTTGGGGGCGCGCTCGCGTGGATCGACTGCGCGGTGCACTCCGTCCACCCGGGCGGCGACCATCTGATCGTGGCCGGGCGGGTGGAGGCCCTGGGGACGGGCCCGGGGGCGCCGGAGGCGGAGCCGCCGCTGTTCCACCGGGGCAGGTTCCGCCAAACGCCGACCTGGGAGATCAGCCCCCCAACGGCACGCTCATCTCCACCGACCGCAGCGCCGCCGTCAGCGCGCGTTCGTCGCCCACGTCCAGGGCGGTGTCCGTCAGCTTGATGACATGCTCGTCGCCGTGCGCGAGAGCCCGCTCGAAGACCTCCTCGGCGGTGAAGGTGCCGGGCGGGGTCCAGTCGGCCGGCGCGGCGGGACCGTACATCGCCGTGACCGCCGCCGAGGCCGTCCAGGCGGCCCGCAGGCTCGGCACCCACAGGGCGCGGGGCAGCGCGGGCAGGGTGCGCAGGACGGCGTTGGGGGCGGTGGCCGCGTGGACCAGCATCGTCGGCTCACCGTGGCCATGGGTGGCGTACCGGTGGGTGGCCGCCCGGACCAGTTCGGTCAGCCGGAGCCGGGCCTCGTCCGGGTCCGTCACGGTCGCCGCCCACCCGGGCACACCGGTCACCCGGCCCAGCCGTACGTCGAACCCGCCGTGCTGCACCCCGATCGGCCGTACGGCGTCCAGCGCGGCCAGGGCGCTCGCCCCGCCCGGGAGGGGGGCGAGACCCTCCACGGGGTGGTGGCGGGCGGCCCAGTAGGCGAGGGCGTGGGCCAGTTCGGCGCGGCGGGGCGCGGTGTCCTCGGTGGTGAGCAGGGTGCGGACGGCGTGGCCGACCCGGATCACGGGGTGGGTGGCGCCGCCGTACAGACCGGGCAGCAGCCGGGGCCACCAGGTGATGAGCACCTCGCGCCAGGGCCGGTCGGCGAGTTCCCGGTCGAAGTGGTCGGTCCAGTCGGCGGCGCGGCGGATGTCGCCCAGCGCTTCCCGCCAGTTGGCGCCGGTGACGGGCTCCACGCGCGCGGGCGGGTCCTCCAGCTTGTCGGCGTAGCGGTCGAGCCAGCGGTGGACCGCGCCCGCCTGTCCGTGCGCGGCGAGGGCCTCCACGGCCATCGGCGCGTGGTTGCTGAGCCAGCCGAGCCGCTCGGGGCCGGTGCGGTGCAGCCGTTGCAGTGCCTCGTCGAGGATCCCGGTCGTGTCCATGGCTGCGACGGTAGGCGCCCGCGCCGGCCGGCGTAACGGGCTGCGGCCCTAGGTGCCGGGTCCTAGGTCGGGTCCACGGGCCCTCCGGGGGACCCGGCAGGGAACCACGGGGACCTCCCCCGGGACTCAGGCCAGGACCACGACCCGACCGTGCCCGCGGGCCCTCCCGGGGCTCAGGCCAGGACCGCGTCCGTCACGCCCCGGCGCCGGATGACCAGCACCATGAGCGCCGCCGCCGCGCACAGCGCGCCCGACGCGTACCAGACCATGTCGTAGGAGCCGAAGACATCGCGGGCGACGCCCCCCAGGAAGGCGATGAGCGCGGCGCCCACCTGGTGGGCGGCCAGGACCCAGCCGAAGACGATGGCGCTGTCCTCGCCGTAGTGCTCACGGCACAGCGCCAGGGTGGGCGGCACGGTGGCGACCCAGTCGAGGCCGTAGAAGACGATGAAGAAGATCATCGGCGGGTGGACGCTCGGGGCGAGCAGCATGGGCAGGAAGAGCAGCGAGACTCCGCGCAGGGCGTAGTAGACGGCGAGCAGGCGGCGGGCCTCGAAGCGGTCGGTGAACCAGCCGGAGGCGATCGTTCCGACGACGTCGAAGACCCCGATGACGGCGAGCAGCGAGGCCGCCGCCGTGATGGGCATGCCGTGGTCGTGGGCGGCGGGCACGAAGTGCGTCTGGATCAGGCCGTTGGTGGACGCCCCGCAGATCGCGAAGGAGCCCGCCAGCAGCCAGAACGGGCCGGTCCGCGCGGCCGAGACGAGCACGGTGACCGCCCGCCGGGCCGCCCCGGGCACCGGTGGCGGCTTCGGGACGAACTCCCGCGCCCCGTACGGCTTCAGGCCCACGTCGGCCGGGTGGTCGCGCAGCAGCAGCCAGACGAAGGGCACGACGGCGAGCGCGGCAAGGGCGACGGTG
Source organism: Streptomyces sp. NPDC093252 (assembly GCF_040683675.1). Classification (NCBI taxonomy): domain Bacteria; kingdom Bacillati; phylum Actinomycetota; class Actinomycetes; order Kitasatosporales; family Streptomycetaceae; genus Streptomyces; species Streptomyces sp. NPDC093252. The sequence goes on from NZ_JBFBEM010000003.1 coordinate 354,667, forward strand.
ACCGCCGCCGGGCGCCAGTCGTGGTGCTCGACGAGCCAGGACAGGACCGGCAGGAAGATCAGTTGCCCGGAGGCGGAGGCGGCGGTCAGGATGCCGGTGACCAGACCGCGCCGGGTCGTGAACCAGCGGTTGGTGACGGTCGCCGCGAAGGCCAGCGCCATGGAGCCGCTGCCGAGCCCGACCAGCAGCCCCCAGCAGAGCAGCAGTTGCCACGCCGACTCCATCCACACGGTGAGCCCGGAGCCGAGCGAGATGATCACCAGGGCGACCGCGACGACCCGGCGGATGCCGAACCGGTCCATCAGCGCGGCGGCGAAGGGCGCGGTGAGGCCGTAGAGCGCCAGGTTGATGGAGACGGCCGCGCTGATCGTGCCGCGCGACCAGCCGTACTCCTGGTGCAGCGGATCGATCAGCAGGCCCGGCAGGGAGCGGAAGGCGGCGGCGCCGATGATCGTCACGAAGGTGACGGCGGCGACGAACCACGCCCGGTGGATCCGCCGCCGACGCCGGACGGAACCGGGCCCCTGGGCGGCACCAATGTCCTGCGCCGCACCGGCGTCCTGCGCGGCACCGGTGGCCTTCGCCGCGCCGGGCTCCTCCTCGCCCGGACCGGTGGCCGTGGCATCGCTTGTCTGGGTCACGTCCCCCAGCATCCGGCCGGCGATCATCCCGCTCCACTGGCCCGAAGGACAGCCTTCGCTAGGATCGGGCCATGCCCCCCGACCGCACGACGACACCCCCTTCCGCGCCCCCGCCGCCGCCCCCGTATCGGCCCCCTGGTGCCCCGTTCCGCCCGCACCGGATCGTCGTGCTGGCGCTGGACGGGCTGCTCCCCTTCGAGCTGGGCATCCCGCACCGGATCTTCGGCCGCCCGCGCGACCCGCTGGGCCGCCCGCTGTACGAGGTCGTCACCTGCTCCGTCCGCCCCCCGGGCCCCGTCCGCACGGACGCCGATTTCGCCATCCAGGTGCCTCACGGCCCGCAGGCCCTGGCCACCGCCGACACGGTGATCGTCCCGGCGTCGTACGAACTCGGACCGGTCTACGAACGCGGCGAGCTGACCCCCGCGCTCACCGCCGCCCTCGCCCTGATCCGCCCCGGTACCCGCCTCGCGTCCATCTGCACCGGGGTCTATGTGCTCGCCGCCGCGGGCTACCTGGACGGCCGTCCGGCCACCACGCACTGGTCCGACGCGGACCGCTTCCAGCGGATGTTCCCGGCGGTCGGGGTGGACGCCGATGTGCTGTTCATCGACGACGGGGACGTGCTGACCTCGGCGGGAGTGGCGGCCGGGATCGATCTGTGCCTGCACATGGTGCGCCGCGACCACGGTACGGCCGTCGCCAACGAAGTCGCCCGCAGGACCGTCGTACCGCCGCACCGCCACGGCGGGCAGGCGCAGTACATCGAGCGCCCGGTGCCCGATCCGCAGCAGTCGTCCACGACGGCCGCCCGCGCGTGGGCGCTGGACCGCCTCCATGAGCCGCTCCAGCTCCGGGACATGGCGGCCCAGGAGGCCATGTCGGTACGGACCTTCACCCGCCGCTTCCGCGAGGAGGTCGGCGTCAGCCCCGGCCGGTGGCTCACCCAGCAGCGCGTCGAGCGCGCCCGCCATCTCCTGGAGTCCACCGGCCTCTCCGTGGACCAGGTGGCCCGGGACGCCGGTTTCGGCACCGCCCAGTCCATGCGCCAGCACCTCCAGACCGCGCTCGGGGTGACCCCGACGGCCTACCGGCGGACATTCCGGACGGAGACGGGGGCCCTATAGGGGGCCCTGTAGGGGGCCCTGTAAAGGGGCGTTCGCCCGCGGGTGCCCCGCGCACCTCCACGGCCAGTTCGCCGAGCCGCTGGTGCCAGCCGCCCCACAGCAGCTTGGCGACGCTGGGGACGCCCGCGTCGGCCGCCCCGCCGAGGGTGCGCAGCGCGTATCAGCGCATGGTCCGCAGTGCGGCCCACTGAGGGGTCAGCCGTGCCCGGAGGACGGGGTCGGCGGCGGCGCCCGAGGCGAGGGCCGCGCGGACCACCTCCGCCGGCTCCCGAGCGAGGCCGATCTGCTGGGCGAGGGGCGACGCGCCCCGTTCGAGGCCGAGCAGGCTCATGGCGACCCGCCAGCCGTCGCCCGCGCGTCCGACGAGATGGTCCCCGCGCGCGTGGGCGCCGTCGAACCGGACCTCGTTGAAGTCGCCGGCACCGGTCAGTTGGCGGATCGGGCGGACCTCGATCCGGCCCGGCTGGTCCATGGGCACCAGCGGGAACCCGGGGCCGTGGTGGCGCCGTGAGCCGGGCTCGGTACGGGCCGGGACGAAGCACCAGTCGGCCCCATGGGCGAGGGAGGTCCAGATCTCCTCCCCGGTGCCCGGTAACCGTCGCCGTCGCGCTCCGCCCTGGTACGGACGCGCCTCGTCCTCCTGCGCGAACCCGAACTCCACGATGCCCTCCCGAAATACGCCTGGTGAACGTGAACGGAGAACCGGCACCCACGCGGGACCCGGCTCCACCCCGAACCGGCATCCCCGGACCCGGCACCCATACGCGGGACCCGGCTCCGGCTCCCCCGAACCCGGCACCCGCGCGCGAGCGCCCGCCCCGCCCCGCTCTGCCCCGCCCCTCACACGTTCGGCCGTGCCCCCTCCCGGGCCGCCCGTGCCATCTGCTCCCCCCGCTCCAGCATCGGCATCGGATCCGTGCCGACCGTCCCCGGCAGCAGGTCGGCGATCCGCTGCGGCGTCCAGGAGCCCTGCGCGGCATAGGCGGCCCACAGCTCCCGGGGCTGCGCCCATACGGCGATCTTGGGTCCAGCGACGGTGTAGACCTGCCCGGTGATCCGCTGCTCCCGTGCCCGGTCGGAGAGCAGCTAGACCACGAACGCGGCCACGTCCTCCGGTTCGCCGATCCCTGCCGGCTCCACGGGCACGTTCGCCGATATCCGGGTGCGGGCCGCGGGGGGACGGCGTTGGCGGTCACGCCGTACTTGTGCAGGCCCAGGGCGGCGCTGCGGACCAGCGAGATGACCCCGAGATGTCGTCGGCGACGGCGACTGCCTCCCCGCCGGCCGCCTCGATCTCCTCGACGACGCCGTCCGCGATCCCGCTCACCGGCGCGGTGCCGTCGGTGGCGACACCGTGGTCGTTGACGACCACCCGCGCCCCCTGGGCCGCCGCCCCGAGCGCCACGGCACGGCCGAGGTCCCGCCCGGCGCCGGTCACGAGGACGGCCTTGCCTGCCAAGAAGCTCCCCACGCCCGGCCCCTTCTCGCAGGATCTGACGACCCGTGAGATTTCATGACCCGTCAGACGCACGGAGACAAGCCCCAGGGAGGCACGGAAGTCACTGCCGGACGCGTTCCACGAGATCGCCAGGCGCGTGAACAATTGGGGGCGCTGGGGAGCGGACGGCGACGTTCTCATCCGCACCGGCCGGATCCGGCTCCTGCCGGCCGGGGACCGGCCCGCCTGCGGATCTCCGTCGCCGGGGCTGTCGATCCGCACCCGGCGTGGTTCGACGCCTAGGGTGCGGCGGCGGTCGCCAATGACACGCTGACCTTCGAGATCTTCCCGCCGGAGATCGAGGACCTGTGGCTGCCCGTGCACGCCCTGCATCTGGTCGAGATGGGGATGCTCCAGGGCCAGAACTGGAATCCGGAGCAGTTGTCCACAGCCTGTGGAGAAACCGGGCGCTCCGAGATGCCTCTGTCGGCGATGCCCGAACCGTTCACCGGTGCGACGGGAACTCCGGTGGCACCGACGGCCGTTCTCTGAACATCCGGCCGTGATCGGCCCCGGATCCGCAGCTTGACCCGAGAACAGAGAGCCACAGCCACCATCACGGCCGGCCGCCGCCCCCACCCCGGCTGCGGCCTACGGCCCGGCCAAGGGCCGGACGGCAGCGCGCACCCCTTGCCGACCGCACCCGGGCGGGAAGGACCCGACCCTGCCCGAGCGCGGCACCACGCGCCGCCGTCCGGCTTCCGGCGCTCCCGCCCCAGCCCCTCGAAGCCCTGAGGGAACGGCGCCGAATTCACGACCCACACTCGCCGAGGGCTCCCGTCACCGAAACCCCCGCCGTCCCCTCACGGCGAATCGCTGTCCACAAGCGTGATCAAACGGACACGGGACGTCAACACCCGATCGTTGGTTTATTACTTGCGCCCGTTTCGCAGCGGGCGCGCATGGGAGCACATACAGGCGCACGACCCCCCGCACAGACACACGGGACCACCCACCAGGAACCAACCAGCAGGGACCCCACCAGGGACCGACCGCCTGGCACCCCCACCAGGGATCAAAACCGCCGGGAACACCCGCCATGAACGCCCGCTGACGACACCCGCCATGGACCGGCCGAGGCACCCCGCACCGCCTCACACCGCCTCAGACCGCCTCGTAGGCCAGCCCTTCCAGTCCGCCGAACCCCTCGAAGCCCTCGAACCCGTCGGGGCTCTCACAGCCCTCGTAGCGCACTCCGCCCCCGCAGGCGAGCCTGGCCTCGTCCCGTTCGCAGCGGTCGAGTTCGCACCACACGCGCTTGCCGCCACCGTCGCGACTCCAGCCCCAGCGATCGGCGAGCCCGTCCACCAGGGCGAGTCCCCGCCCACCCGTCTCCTCGCCGTCCGCGAGCCGGGGCAGGGGCACCCGGGGGCTGCTGTCGGCCACCTCCAGCCGGACCGGGACCTCGTCCGCCGCCTCGCACGGCAGGGACAGTCTCAGCACAGCCGTACGGCCGGTGTGCACCACGGCGTTGGTGACCAGTTCGGAGACCAGCAGGACCAGGGTCTCCGCGAGCGGTTCGTCGGGCCGTATGCCCGAACCGGCGAGCCGCGACCGGGCCCACCTCCGGGCTCGCCCCACCTCCGCGGGGTCGGGCCGGACCTCCAGTTGCATTTGAAGCACCTGCACCGCTCACACCATCCGAACCGGCGGACACAAAGGCTCACGCCTCATGAGGGCCACGATCGTAGCCATTTTCTGCATGCGCAGAACAACGACCTGAGCAAGGTTCACGGAACGTGAATCCGTTACGGGACAGCTTGATTGACGCTCCGTCGCCCCAACAAGCGCTTCAGGCATATTCCAACGTGAAGGAGTACCCGTGCGCCATACTGTGCGACCCGCCCCGGCGGGGGGCGGTACGGCGGGGGCGCGACGCCCGTCCGCCCCGCGAGCAGCGGCGTGCACGGCCCGGTCCCGGGACGTCCCGGGAATCCCACCGGTATGGCTCGTGCTCGGAACCACTCGCATCTCACACAAGGTACCCGAGCCGACCGACCGTTCCGGCCGTTGCGCGCCCCGCGCAGGACACAACCCGATATCAACGCTCTGTGACACCGGGATGCCACGATCCGCGACATCACGGCACCGGTTCAGCCCGCCGGCGCCACCAGATCCGCCGCGAGCAGCTCCGCGGCGCGGTCCCCGCCACCCGCCCGGCGCTCCCGCACCCAGGCCCGTTTCAGATGCAGATGCACCTCCGACTCCCAGGTGAAGCGCATACCGCCGTGCACCTGGAGACAGTCGCGTGCGCCGCGTACGGCGGCCCGGTCGGCGAGGAGGCGGGCCGCCGCGATGTCCACCGGGTCGGCGGTGACGGCCGCCGCGTAAACCGCCACCTGGGCCGTCTTGACCCGCGCCAGCAGATCCGCGCGCAGATGCTGGACCGCCTGGAGGGCCCCGATCGGCCGCCCGAACTGCTCCCGCACCCGGGCGTGTTCCACCGCTATCGCACAGGTCCGCCCGGCACTGCCGAGCTGCTCGGCGGCGGTGAGCAGAACGGCAACGGGATCGCCCACCGCGTCCTCACCACCGAAGACCTCCCCGGCACCCGGTGCAGCGGCGTCAGCGGATCGACCGACCGCACCGGCCCCACGGCGCGACGCACCTCCGCCGCGGCCCTCTCCGCACCCCCACCACCCCGCCGTCCGCTTCCCCCAGCCACTCCGCGAACGGCCCGTCGGCCGAGGCCACGACCGTCTCCCCGGTCGCCGCCCCCGGTACCGAACCGGCTGCCAGCCCGCTCGCGATCAGCGGGCCGGGGAGCAGGACCCGCCCCGCCTCCTCGAAGGCCAACACCGCCTACGGCAGCCCGAGTCCGACACCCCCGTCCGCCTCCGGCAGCCGCAGGGCGAAGAAGCCGCCGCGTCCAGCTCCCGCCACAGTTCCCGGTGCAGCCGCCCCGAGGCGACGGCCGCCCCGCGGGCCTCCCGCCCGAACCGCCGCTCCAGGAGCCCCCGTACACCGTCGCGCAACGCGCGCTGGTCGTCGGTCAGCCGAGATCTCATCCCCGCACGCACCACCCTCCGTCTCCGCCACCCTTCAGTCCCCGACGCCCATCCGCCCCAGGAACCGACCCGCTCACCCCCGGCCCTCCCCCAGCCCCAGGATCCGTTCCGCCACGATGGTGCGCTGGATCTGGGAGGTGCTCGCGGCGATCGTGTACGACAGGGAGGACAGCCGGTCCAGGGTCCAGGGCCGGTCCCGCTCGAAGGCGTCCGGGCCGAGGACGTCCGCCGCCGTGTCGTACAGCTCCTGGCGGGCTTGGGAGTAGCGGAGTTTGAAGACCGATTCGCCCGCTCCCGGCACCCCGTGCGAGGACGCCTCCGCCTCGCTGCCGTTCTCCTGGGTGAGCCGCCACAGCGCGCGGAACTCGGCGTGCAGGGCGCCGAGCCGCCGCCGCAGCCCCGGGTCGTCCCAGCGGCCGTTGCGGCGGGCCTCGCGGGCGAGTTCGCCCAGCACCCGGCGGCAGGCGACGACCTCGCCGGCGAAGGCGGTGCGCGTTCGAAGGAGAGGGGTCACCATGGTGACCCGCCAGCCGTCGTGCTCGGCACCGACCCGGTGGGCGACCGGGATCCGGACCTCATCGAGGAACATCTCGGCGAACTCGGCGGACCCGGCGAGCGTGCGCGCTGCTCGTCCGTGCCCTCGGCGGCGATGGTGGGGCCCGCGTGGAGCAGTCCGACGAAGTTGGCGTCGGCATTGGGGGCGCCCGCGGTCTCGGTTTCGGTCTCCTCCAGGAAGATCGGCTGGGTGGTCGGCGAGGCGTCCCAGTGCACATCGGCGTACCGGGCGTCCTGGAGCATGCGCTGCCAGCCGAGGTCGTGGGCGCGGCGGGCGGGCCAGCCGCCGGGGGACGGCTTGGGCGGGAGACCAGGCAGCACGCGCGCGAGCCAGGCGCGCAGCCGGGCCCGGAAGTCCTCTTCCTCGGCCGTACAGGCCAGTTCCACTACCGATCCCGATCCAGGTGCAGGTCCAGACCCCGGCCCAGGTCCAGACCCCGGTCCCGGTCGGCCTCCCGGACGCCGAGCGCGGTGAGTTGGTGTGCACGGTGGTGAAGGGCCCTCCGGGGGCGGATCCGCTGACCCCGGAGGCGATGACCGCGCATCTGCGCGGGGTGGGGCTCGCACCGCACAAGCTGCCGGAGCGACTGGAGGTGGTGGACGCGCTGCCGCGCGGGGAGACCCTGCGCAAGGTGCTCAAGTACCGGCTGCGCGGGCGGTATGGGGCGGGGGTGGCACGGGGCACGGGGCGGGATCCCGCCTGGGAAGGGGGCGGGGGTTCCGCTCGGGGCGGGACGGCGGCTCGCGGCAGGGGAGGGGCAAGGGCTCGCGCCCGGTGCAGGGCAGGGGGTCCCGCCAGGGGCGGGGCGAGGGCTGGCGCCCGGCATGAGGCAAGGGCCACCACCGGGCACGGGGCAAGGGCCCCCGCTCGGCACAGGGCTCGGGCTCGCACCTGACACGGGGCAAGAGCCCCGACCGGTACGGGGCGGGGACTCCCACCCGGCGCGGGACAAGAGCCCCACTCGGTACAGGGTGGGGCCTCGCGCCCGGCATGAGGCAAAGGCTCCTCCGACACGGCGCAGGGCCTGGCGCCCGGCATGGGGCAAGGGCTCGCGTCCAGCAGGGGGCAAGGGCCCCACCAGGCACGAGCCAAGGGCGGGGCCCCTACCCGGCACTAGCCAGGAACCCCTACCCGGTACCAGACAAGCCCCCCACCCGGTACCGCAGCGGAGCCCCCCCTACTCCGGGACCGTGAAGTAGCGGGCGAACGCCTGGACGATCTCCTCCTCGCCGACCCGGCCGTCCCCATCCGTGTCCAGCGCGGCGGCGGCCGTGCGGCAGAGGTCGTCCTTGACGCCCAGGATGCGCAGCACACGCACGGTGTCGTCGACCGTCGCCGAGCCGTCACTGTCGGTGTCGGCGACCGCGAGGGCCGCGTGCAGGAAGGGGCGGGCGATCTCGGCGAACCGGTCGGGGTTGTCGCGCAGCCGCTTGACGGCGCTGCTCACGAACTCCTCGCGGCTGATGCGCTGATCGCCGTCCCGGTCCGCTATCCCCGCCATACCCTGCCAGAACGCCTCCGCGCCGACATACAGAGCCTGGCCCTTGTCGGAGCGGGCCGCCGTGGTGAACTCCGCGAGCAGCGCCTTGGCCGCGCCGCTGAAGTCCTCCCGGTCGATGTAGCCGTTGCCGTCCTGGTCGAAGGTGGCGAATCGGGCCGCGATCCTGCGCTCGTACTCGCTGCTGACCATGTCTCTTCGGGCCGCCTTACGTCACGTGGGGTGCATCCGTGCTGGAGCGTACGACGTCCCGGGGGCTCGCGGAGCGGAAAACGACGGTTGTGCCAAGACCGGGGGAATTTTGGGACAACGGCACGGCCGGGCCGGGTCCCGCGCGGTCAGGCCGACAGGGTGCGGGGCGCCCCGGCCCCGGTGCTGTCGGCGCCGGACCGGTCACCCTGGGTGACGGCGGTCTTGACATCGGGCTGGACGTCGAAGAGGCGGCGCACACCGAGGGCGTTGATCACCCGGTTCACATGGGCCCCGCCGGGACCGGCGTCCATCCCGTCGGCGGGCAGGATCAGCCGCAGCCGCCCCCGACAGGAGCGCAGCAGCCGGCGGGTGGCGATCAGCACGCCGACCCCGCTGGAGTCGCAGAAGACCACCTCGGAGAGATCGACCACCACCCGGTGCCGCCCCTCGGCGACGGCCTCGTGCACCTGCTGCCGCAGCAGCGGTGAGGACACCAGATCCAGCTCGCCCGACACCCGGAGCACGGTCCAGTCCCCGTGCTCGTCACCGGTCACCTTGAACGCCACCACCATGCCTCTCGCTCGCCGGAAACCCCGGACCGCCGGGCAACCGGAAGCCGTACCTGCGCTTCCCTGCCGGACGGCTGCCCAGCCGCCGTTCCCTGAAACACTCTCGCGAAAACGAAAAGCAGTCGATAAAGGCTTGTTTCAGTCGACATCGATCCTGTTCGATCGCATTGCCAATGCGTCTGGTCATTAGGGCGGTGGGTAGGCGAGACAGAAGCCGTGAGGTGTACCAAAGGTCGCCGGACACTCTTGGCCCGTCGGGGGCGTGCGTTGCCACAAAGGGGCGTGCGTTGTCAGACGTGCCGACTACATTCGAGAGCAAGGCAGGCGCACTCTGATCACGGCACGGACACCGGCACGGGGAGGGGGCCGCATGGCGCAGCAGGGGACGCCACTGCGCTGGGACCGCAAGATGCAGCAGCGGCTGGCCCGCGGTGAGGCCGCCGCCCTCGGCGAGCTGTACGACCGCTTCGCCTCCCTGGTCCACGGCCTGGCCCACCGCGTCCTGGACGACGAGCGCGCGGCCGACTCCCTCACCCGCGAGGTCTTCGCCCACGTCTGGGAGCACCCGGACACCTACGACCCCCGGCAGGGCCCGCTGCGCACCTGGGTGGCCACGCTCACCCACCGCCTCGCCGTCCAGCGGCTGCGCGCCACCGTGGCGGCCACCCTCGCCGAAGGCGACAACGACAGCGACAGCGACAGCGACAGCAATGGTGACGGTTACGGCGGTGGCGGCACCGAGGAGGCCGAGGAGTTGGAGCGCACGGTGCGCAGCGCCTCGGTCGCCGCCCGCGCCGACTACATCGTGCAGTCGATGCCCGCACCCCTGCGGGCCGCCCTGGAACTGGCCTACTTCCAGCGCCGCGACTACCGCCAGACCGCGACCGACCTCGGGGTCACCGAGGACGAGGCCCGCCGCCGGCTGCGCCTCGGCCTCCAACTCCTCGCCACCGCCCACGACGCCGGGAACCCGGGCACCCCGCCCGGGTACGGAGGTGCCGCGTGAGCGCGTACGACGAACGCGGCGGCCCGGACGACGGGGAGGGCCGGGAGGACCGAGAGGGCCGGGAGGACCAGGAGAGCCGGGAGGGCGGCCGGGAGGGCCGGGGGTACGGAGAGAAGCGGGGCGGCGACGAGTTCTCGTCCGGCGGCGGCCCCGGAAACGCCGGTACCGGCGCCCGGCCGGGCTCCCCGACACCCCGCATACCGCTGCCGCGCACCTCGCTGGAGGACGGCGGCGGGTCGCTGCCCGCGCTGCCCGGCGCCGGGGCGGCCGGCCCGCCGCCCGTACTGGGGCACCGGGTGCTGAAGTCGCTGCTCGGCGCCTGGGCGCTGGCCGCCTGCTCGGCGGAGGAGGCCAGGGCCGTGGAGGAGCACCTCGGCACCTGCGGGACCTGCGCCGACGAGGCACTGCGGCTGCGTGACGCCGTCGGGCTGCTGCATCCGCCGGAGACCCTCGACCTGGACCCGGCGCTGCGCGCCCGCGTCCTCGACCACTGCCTGGACCGCCGCCCGCCGCGCATCCCGATCCCGGCTTGGGCGAAGCCCTTCGACGCCGAGGCCGCGCGGCTGGACGCGCTGCTCCAGGACTTCGGGGACGCGGAGTGGCACGCGCCGGTGCGGCTGCGCTGGTTCGACGGCGTGGCACCGGCCAGCCGCCGGACGACGGTCGCCGGTGTGATCGCCCATCTGATGGCCGTCGACGGTCTGGTCGCCGTGGCCCTCGGTCTGAAGGACCCGCTGGGCGGCGCGGCGCCGGACGGCGTCCCCGGCCCGGCGGACCGTACGGAGGCGTACTGGAAGGGGTCGCACTTCCCGCCGACCCGGTCGGTGCGCGGGCCCTGGCGCGACCAGGTGCACGGCATCGTCCGGACGGTGGCGTTCACCGGCGGCGGCGCGGGGAAGCTCGCGGTGTCGTACGGGGACTTCACACTGCCGCTGCACGACGCGATGACGGACCGGGCGTTCGAGTGCTGGGTGCACGCGGAGGACATCGCGGACGCGGTCGACTATCCCTACGACCCGCCCGCGCCACGCCATCTGCACGACATGATCGACCTCGCGGCGCGCATGCTGCCGAGTGCGCTGGCCGCGCGGCGGCGGGCGGGGCTGTCCGGGCCGGGGGACGGGGCGGCGGCCCGGCATCTGGTCGCGGCGGGGGCGCCGGGGCGCAGTGTGCGGCTGGAGATCGAGGGGTCGGGCGGTGGGGAGTGGCTGGTGCCGCTGGACTCACCGGCGGCGGTGGGCTCCTCGGCGCACGAGGTGGCGCATGTCGCGCTCGACGGCGTCGAGTTCTGTCACCTCGCGGCGGGGCGGATGGAGCCGGAGGAGGCGGTGGCGGGCCAACTGGGCGACCGCGCGGCCATCAAGGAACTCCTCTTCGCCACGGCGAGCTTGAGCCGGTTGTAGGGCGGAGTGGGGGAAGAGGCTTCCAGGGGCACTGGGGTACCGCCCCCCTCTGGGGGAGGAACCGCGCGACCAGCCCCCACCGACCACCACCGGCCCGCACCCGACCCACCACAGCCCCCAGGGACGCCCTCCCCCTACGCAAACACCACAGTCCGGCGCCCGTTCAAAAGAATCCGGCGTTCCGCGTGCCACTTCACGGCCCGCGCCAGCGCCTGGCACTCCACATCCCGCCCCACCGCCACCAACTGGTCCGGGGTGACCCCGTGCCCCACCCGCTCGACCTCCTGCTCGATGATCGGCCCCTCGTCGAGGTCGGCGGTGACATAGTGCGCCGTCGCCCCGATCAGCTTCACACCCCGCGCATGGGCCTGGTGATACGGCTTCGCGCCCTTGAAGCTCGGCAGGAAGGAGTGGTGGATGTTGATGATCCGCCCATTGAGCTGCTTGCACAGATCGTCCGACAGCACCTGCATGTAGCGCGCCAGCACCACCAGCTCGACGCGCTCCTCGCGGACGATCTCCAGCAGCCGCGCCTCCGCCTCCGCCTTGGTGTCCCGGGTGACCGGAATGTGGTGGAAGGGGACGTCGTAGGAGCCCACGAGTTCGGCGAAGTCGGTGTGGTTGGAGACCACCGCGGCGATCTCCACCGGCAGGGCCCCGATCCGGGCCCGGAACAGCAGATCGTTCAGGCAGTGCCCGAACCTGCTGACCATCAGGACGACCCGCATCTTCTCGTCGGCCCGGTTGATCTGCCAGTCCATCTGGAAGGAGTCCCCGATCGCCGCGAAGCTCGCCCGCAGCTTGTCCACCGTCACCGGCGGCTCCGCCGAGAAGTGCACCCGCATGAAGAACAGCCCCGTGTCATGGTCACCGAACTGCTGGCTGTCCTCGATGTTGCAGCCGGTCATGAACAGATAGCTCGACACGGCGTGCACGATGCCCTGCTTGTCCGGGCAGGAGAGCGTGAGGACGTACTGATCGGCACGGGAGGCGGGGGCGGCGGGTACCGCGCCCCGGCTGGGGGGCTGCTCGTTCATGCAGCACAGGGTCCCATATCCGGGCCCCCGGGAGCCGTGCCGCCGGGCGGCCCGGCGGGGATCACGCCGAGCGCGTCATGATCCGCAGCACTTCCAGGGTCCGTGGCGGCGCGTCCGGGTCGTCCCCGTCGCTCACGGCCAGCCGCACATGCGCGTCGCGCGCCGCGCGGACCGCCTCCGGCCAGGCGGCGTGGTCGACGTAGGAGGAGACCGGGGCGTCGGGGCCGACCTGGTGCATGATCCGCAGGACCCGCAGCACGGCGGTGTCGACGAGCGCCGCCTCCTGCGAGTCGCGGAATATCGTGCCGACGTACTTCTCGGCGGACCAGTTGTCCAGCCAGGTGTCCTCGACCAGGCGGTACACGGCGTCGGTGACGTCCCCGTACCCCTCGGTGCCGGCCAGCCAGACCTCGCGCTGGAACACCGGGTCGGAGAGCATGTGCAGCGCCGAGCGCACATTGCTGCGCCAGCGCCACCAGGGCATGTCGTTGAGCGGCATGCCGCCCATGGTGGAGGAGCGACGGCCACGACGGGAAGTGTTCTCCGAACCTTGCACGGTCACCGATCGTACGTTCCTCGCCCACCACCCCGTACCGACCCCCGCAATTCACCTGCGCGTCACCGGGTATTGACCAAGGGTCGCGCTCCGGTTAGCGATGTGGCGGAATCGTGCGGAACCATGACCGGCAGGCGCCTCCCCCGAAGCACATTCCCTCCCGCCTCACCCGCCGCACCCTCCCCATGTCCGGCGACCGGGTCCCCGACCGCCCCGGCGAGCGGACCCACCACCGGACCCGGGACGAAACCCTCCACCGGACCCGGGGCGAAACCCCCGACCGGCCCCGGGACGAACCCGGCAACGGGACCCGGGACGAAACCGGCGACCGGCTCCACGACCGGGGCCGTGCCCCGCACGACGGCCCGGTCCGCGCGACCGGGTCTGCGCGCGGCGGCGGCCCTGATCGCCTGTGCCTCGCTCACCGTCGGCTGCGGAGCCATCCCCGGCCTCGGCGGCGACGGCTCATCCACCGACATCACCGTGATGACCTGGGCCCCGGAGGAAACCGACGCGACCAACAAACCCGGCATGCCGGCCTTCGCCAGCGCCTATGCCCGCTGGATCAACGCCCACGGCGGCCTCGACGGCCGCAAGCTGCGCGTACTGACCTGCAACGACGAGAACAGCGGCGTCGGCGCCGCCAAGTGCGCCCGGCGCGCGGTCAAGGAGCAGGCGGTCGCCGTCGTCGGCTCCTACAGCCAGCACGCCGACTCCTTCTTCCCGATCCTGGAGGGCTCCGGGATCTCCTACATAGGCGGCTACGGCACCACCAGCGACGAGTTCACCTCGCCGCTCTCCTACCCGGTCAACGGCGGCCAGCCGGTCCTGCTGGCCGCGCTCGGCAACGAGTTGTCCAAGCAGTGCGACGCGACCGTCCTGGTCCGCCCCGACACCATCGCCGGCGATGAGCTGCCGACCCTGCTCAACGCGGGCCTGACCGCCGGGAAGAGCACGGACGCCACCGATGTCCGCGCCCCCGAGGACGCCACCGCCTACAACAACGCCGCCCACGAGGCGCTCCAGCAGGCCACCGCCGACGAGACCGTCCCCGGCTGTGTGGTCCCCGCGCTCGGCGACCGCACCAGCACCTTCATGGACTCCTTCCGCCGGGTCCGCGAGGAGTACCCGGACGTGGCGACCGGCACCGTCCTCGGCAGCGTCGACCAGACCGTCATAGACGCCTCCGGCGGCAGCTCCGGCCCCTACGAGGGGTCGTATGTGACGAGCTGGTACCCCGGGGCCACCGATCAGCGCTGGGATGCGATGAAGAAGGTGATCAGCGAGCAGGCGTTCACCGACACCCGGATCGACACCGGCGACGCGGGGGTGCAGACCACCTGGATCGCCTACACCGTGTTCAAGGCGGTCGTCGACCACATCGGCAGCGGCGATGTCAACGCCGACACCGTGCGCCGCGCCCTGGACTCCGGGATGAGGATCGACACGGGTGGGCTGACGCCCGAGCTGCGCTGGCAGTTCTCCGACAAGCTGGGCTCGGTCGGTTTCCCGCGCCTGGTCAACGCCAACGCCACCCTCCAGGTGGTGCGCGAGGGCCAGCTCGTCTCCGCCCGCGAGGGCTTCATCGATGTGACGCAGACCCTCTCCACCGCCGACACCGTCTGACCCGGTTCCGGATCCGGTTTCCGGATCCGGTTTCCGGACCCGGTTCCGGAGCGGACCCCGCCCCGGACCCCGGCACCGCCCCCCGACCCCGGCCCCGCCTCAGAGCTGGGCCGGGGTCCGTTCGGTGAGCCCGTAGCGCTGCGCGACGGAGTTCCACAGCGCCGCCGCCTTCTCCTTCTCGGCGGTGGCGGTGCCGCTGGCCTGGTTCCCGGCCCGGGTCTGGTCGGTGGACTTGGCCTCGCCGCCCTTGCGGCAGGACTTCTTGTCCGCGGCGACCTGGTCGGCCCAGGAGGCGTAGTGGTTGTCGGCGGACGCGGACGCCTGCCACGCCTTGGTGAGCGCGGTGGTCAGCGCCGCGTTGTCGGGCAACTGGTCGACGGAGATCCCGGACAGCCGGGTGACCAGCCCGGTGCGCTGGGTCGCCGCGTCCCGCAGATCCTTCGCCGCCCGGCCCAGGTCCTTGCACGCCTTCACATCCGCGACGGCGTTGATCACCGTCGTCCGGCTGGCACCGCTGTCGGCGAGCAGCTTGTCCAGCTCGACGGCCTGCGCCTCGGCCGGGTCCGCGGACGCGGACGGGGACGGCGGCGCCGACTCCTCCGCAGTCGCGGGCGCGGTCGCCGACACGGTCTTCGGCGCGTTGTCGCCGCCGCTCCCGCCGCCGCCCATCAGCGCGCCCGCGCCGACCCCGACGACGGCGATCCCGACGCCGACGG
This sequence comes from Streptomyces sp. NPDC093252, assembly GCF_040683675.1. NCBI lineage: Bacteria > Bacillati > Actinomycetota > Actinomycetes > Kitasatosporales > Streptomycetaceae > Streptomyces > Streptomyces sp. NPDC093252. The sequence goes on from NZ_JBFBEM010000003.1 coordinate 370,100, forward strand.
CCGCGAACAGCGGCACCTTCGAGCCGGTACGGGCGCCGCCGCCCCGGCGTCCGCCGCCGCTGCCGTCCCGCCCGCCAGCTCTCCGGCGGCCACCGGGGCCGTCGTACGGTCCGGCGGGCGACGCGTGCCCGGGGCGGCCGGGGGGCGGGGCGTGCGGGTCGATGCGCGGGAGCTGCTGGGTGGAGGCGGGGGCGTCGCCGGGTTCCGCCCGGAAGAGACCGGCGAACTCGGCGGGCGGCCCGGCCGGAACACCGGCACCCACGCCGGGAGCGGGAACGGGAACGGGAACGGGCGGGATGAACTGCGTCGCCTCGGAGTCGGCCCCGCCGCCCTGCGGCTGCGGCTGCCGGGGGCCGGTGCCGAGGTACGCCGTGGTCTCGGCGGGCCGCGGTACGGGCGCCCCGCCCGCCGGAACCTCGGGCGGCAGCGCGCCCGGCCCGACCGGCGGCAGATACCGCGTCGCCGCGGAGTCCCCGCCGGGAACTGGGGCGATGAACTGCGTCGCCGCGGAGTCCCCGGCGGGGGCGGCCGGAACCGGGGGAACCGGGGGAATCAACTGCGTCGCCGCGGAGTCGGTGATCGGCGCGGCCGGACCCGCGGGGACCGGCGGGATGAACTGCGTGGCCCCCTCGTCGCCGCCCCGCACCGGGGGCAGGTAGTGCGTCGCCGGGTCGTGCGCGGGCGGCAGCGCGCCCCCGTGCGCCGCCGGGACCGGGGGCAGCCCAGGACCGCCACCGGGCTGCGACTGCGGCTGCGGCGGCTGAGCACCGTAACCGGGTCCACCGGGACCACCGGGACCACCGGGACCGGCGTAAGGCTGATCCGCGTACCCGGGCCCGCCGGGGTCATAGGGCGGCGTGCCGTACGGCTGCGGAGCCGTCCCGTACGTCTGCGCGCCCTCCGGTGGGAGGGGCCCCGGGTGCGGTGGAGTCGGCGGGGCGGGGGTGCCCCAGGGTTCGCCGGTCGCGGCCGGCGGCGTCTGCCAGGGCTGGTCGGCCGGGGGGACGCCCGGCCGGTCCGGGCCCCACGGCTGCTGGTCCCAGGACGGGGCGCCCGGGGGCGCCGAGGGAGGTATCGCGCCCCCGCCGGGCGGTACCGGCGCGGGACCGCCCGGCTGGTGCAGCGTGCCCGGCAGCAGGGGCTCACCGCCGTCGGAGGGCAGCACGATGCCTTCGCGCGCGGGCCGCGCCGAGGGCTCCTCGCCCTGTCCACTCTGCGTCACCGGGACTCCTACGAATGGGGGACCTTCGGGATCGTCGGCTCACGCTACCGGGTCCCCGGAGCCCGGTGCCACGCAGCACAGGGCGGGACGCCGCGCCCTGTGACCGGCGTTACGCGACCGGCCCGTCGTGTGCCGCTGACGTCACCTCCCGCTCGTCCGGCCGGTGTTACCCATCGGTTCACCCGGCGCGCCGGGAGCGTTCACGCCGCCTGCTGGAGATCCAGCCGCGCCCCGAACTCCCGGACCACCGGCTCCTCCCGGTACGGCTCCAGCCGCTGCTGGAAGTCCTCCAGATACTCGGCGCCCCGGTTGGAGCGCAGCGAACCGAGCAGTTCCACCGCCTTCATCCCGGTGGTGCAGGCCTCCTCGATCTCCCGTTTCTGCACCTGGGCGGTGGCCAGCAGGACATAGCCGATGGCCCGCCTGCGCGCCCGGCCCACGGGGTGCCGGTCCAGGGACTCCTGGGCGCAGCGGGCCGCCGCGTCGGCCTGGCCGAGGTCGCGGTGGCAGTGCGCCAACTCGTCGGCGAGGTAAGCCTCGTCGAAGTGGGCGATCCACACCGGGTCGTCCCCGGACTCCGGTTCGGCCCGGTCCAGGGCGCTGACCGCCCGCCCGGCGGCGTTCTGCGCGGAGCGCGCGTCCCCGAGCAGCGCGTGCCCGCGCGCCTCGGCGGCGTGGAACATCGCCTCCGCGCGCGGGGTGACCTGCCCCCGCGCCCCTTCCTGCGCGGCGCGCGCCAACTGGGAGATCTCGCGCGGGTTTCCGAGCTGCGCGGCGAGATGGCTCATGGACGCGGCCAGTACGTACCCGCCGTACCCGCGGTCGCCCGCGGCCTGGGCGAGGCGCAGTGCCTGGATGTAGTAGCGCTGGGCGAGGCCCGGCTGGCCGGTGTCGACGGCCATGTACCCGGCGAGTTCGGTCAACCGGGCGACCGCGGCGAACAGTTCCCGGCCGACGGCCTCCCGGTAGGACCCGGCCAGCAGCCCGGAGACCACGCTGTTGAGGTAGTGCACGACGACCGGGCGCACATGCCCGCTCCCGTACTGGTGGTCGAGATCGACGAGGGCCTGGGTCATGGCCCGTACGGCGGCGACGTCGGACTGGCCCACGCGGGGGCCCGCGGAACGGGCGACCTGGGTGTCCGGGGTGGAGATCAGCCAGTCCCGGCTGGGTTCGACCAGCGCGGAGGCGGCGACGGAGGAACCGGACAGGAAGTCCCGGCGCCCCACATCACTGCGCCACAGCTCGCAGACCTGCTCGATGGCTCCCAGTACTGTCGGCGAGAACTGGAGTCCGACCCCCGAGGCGAGGTTCTTCCCGTTGGCCATGCCGATCTCGTCGATCGTGACCGTACGGGCGAGTTTGCGGCCGAGTGCCTCGGCGATGATCGCGGGGGCGCGGCCCCGCGGTTGCTGTCCGCGCAGCCAGCGGGCCACGGATGTCTTGTCGTAGCGCAGATCGAGTCCGTGCTCGGCGCCGCACATGTTGACCCGGCGGGCGAGCCCTGCGTTCGAGCAGCCCGCTTCCTGGATGAGCGCTTGCAGCCGTTCATTGGGCTGCCGCGCGACGAGTGGCCTAGCGGCCATGGGCCTACCCCCTGCTTTCTGGCGACAACGGTGCTTGCCCTCGCACCTGGTTGACGTGACTTTCTGACCGGATCTCTTCGCATCCAGCCCGTCTCGCGCCGGTCTCTCGTCCGTCTGTCCACGGGAAGATGCCGAAAATTTCCGGCTGTGAAGATCAGTGCCCAGCGGACATACCGCTAATGCGAGGCATGCGAGGATTGCAGCAGTAAAAGCGGATGACGCCCCCACCACTGGCTACCCAGCGCCCATTGCGGATCCTCCCGCGCGCCCCCACCTGTGCACCCATGCGCCCCGGACGCCGGAGCGATGCCCCTCCCCGGCGCGCGCAACGGCCGTAACCCGCGATTAGCCTGGTAGTTGTGTTGAGCGTGGAAGAGACGATCGCGGGCCCCGAAGCCGCCCAAATCCCGCAGCAGCGCGGGGAATCCCTGCTGGAGACAGCCGTACGGTATGCCGAGGAGCGCCATTGGGATGTGTTCCCCGGCACCTGGCTGGAAGCAGTCGACGGGATGCAGCGCTGCTCGTGCGCCGACCCGGCCTGCGATGCGCCCGGTGCGCACCCCGCGCGCCCCGACTGGGCGTCCCAGGCCACCGGCAGCGCGACCGTCGCCCGGCGGATGTGGCAGAAACAGCCCACCGCGTCGATCCTGCTGCCGACCGGGCGGACCTTCGACGCGATCTCCGTCCCGGAGACGGCCGGGTTCCTGGCGCTGGCGCGGATGGAGCGGATGGAGCTGACGCTCGGGCCGGTGACGCTGACGCCGGACCGGCGGATGCGGTTCTTCGTGCTGCCGGGCGGCGCGGTGAAGATCCCCGACCTGGTGCGCAAGCTGGGCTGGCTGCCGTCGTCGCTGGATCTGATCACGCTGGGCGAGGGCGGCTATGTGGCGGCTCCGCCGACGCGGTTCGGGTCGCGGGGTGCCGTGCAGTGGGCCTGCCGGCCGACTCCGGCGAATCGGTGGCTGCCGGATGCGGAGGAGTTGATCTCGGCGCTGGCGTATGCGTGCGGGAGGGATCGGTAACGGGGCGCGCACTGCGGGTGCGTGGGTGATCGTCCGAGGCGACTGTCCCTTTGGGGATGGTCGCCTCTCGTTTGCCTGGTTGGTGGTTGTTTGCGGCTTTCCCTGTGTTGTGGCTGGTCGCGCAGGCCCCCGCGCCCCTTAAGGGTCAGATAAGTACACGTAGGGTGCATCCATGACCTCTGCTGTACGTATTGTCGGTCTCTGGAAGCGGTTCGGGGATCAGGTGGCCGTTGGGGGGATCGATCTCGATCTGCCCGCGGGGAAGTTCATCGGACTGGTGGGGCCGAACGGGGCCGGGAAGACCACCACGCTGTCGATGGTGACCGGGCTGCTCCGGCCCGATCAGGGATCCGTCGAGATCGTCGGGCACGACGTCTGGCGGGACCCGGTGGAGGTCAAGGCGCGGATCGGGGTGCTGCCCGAGGGGCTGCGGCTGTTCGAGCGGCTGTCGGGGCGGGAGCTGCTCGCCTACACCGGGCGCCTGCGCGGACTGCCCGGCGACGAGGTCGACAAGCGGGCCACCCAGTTGCTGGACGTGCTCGATCTCGCCGGGGCGCAGCACAAGCTCGTCGTGGACTACTCGACCGGCATGCGCAAGAAGATCGGCCTGGCCGCCGCGCTGCTGCACAACCCCGAGGTGCTGTTCCTGGACGAGCCCTTCGAGGGCGTCGACCCGGTGTCGGCCCAGACCATCCGGGGCGTCCTGGAGCGCTACACCGCCTCCGGCGCCACCGTGGTCTTCTCCTCGCATGTGATGGAGCTGGTGGAGTCGCTGTGCGACTGGGTGGCGGTGATGGCGGCCGGGCGGATCCGGGCGCGCGGGCCGCTGGCCGAGGTGCGCGGGAACGCCCCGACGCTTCAGCAGGCGTTTCTGGAACTGGTCGGCGCGGGTGCCCGTGACACCGGCTCCGAGCTGGACTGGCTGGGCGGCGGGGCCCGGTGACCGCGCGGACCACACTGACGTCCACCTTCGTCCGTCTGAAACTCTCCCTGCTGCGCAATGGGCTGCGGCAGTCCGGCGGGCGGCGGTTCGCGTTCATCTCGTCGGCGGTCGTGGTGCTGCTGTTCGCGGTGCTCCAGTTGCTCGGGCTGATCGCGCTGCGCGGGCACGAGCACGCCGATGCCGTGGTCGTGCTGCTGGCGGCCGTGCTGGGGCTGGGCTGGGCGGTGATGCCGCTGTTCTTCCCGGGCGGCGACGAGACGCTCGACCCGACGCGGCTGGTGATGCTGCCGCTGCGGGCCCGGCCGCTGGTGCGGGCGCTGCTGGTGGCCTCGCTGGTGGGGATCGGGCCGGTGTTCACGCTGCTGCTGTTCATCGGGTCGGTGATCGCGGTGGCCCACGGTCCGGCGGCGTATGCCGTCGCGGTGGTCGCGATCGGGCTGGGGCTGCTGGTGTGCGTGGCGCTGGCGCGGGCCGTCGCCGCCGCGAACATCCGGCTGCTGAGCAGCCGCAAGGGCCGTGATCTGGCGGTGCTGAGCGGGCTGGTGATCGCGGTCGGGGCGCAGCTCGTCAACTTCGGGGTGCAGCGGCTGGGCAGTTCCGGGCTGGGGCAGCTCGATCCGGCGGCCGAGGTGCTGCGCTGGATCCCGCCGGCGACGGCGGTGGGCGCGGTCGACGCGACGAGCCGGGGGGCGTACGGCACGGCCGCGGCGCAGCTCGCGCTGAGCGCGGCGGCGGTGGGGGTGCTGGTGGCGGTCTGGGCGCGGCATCTGGACCGGCTGATGACCTCGCCGGACGGCTCCACGCTCCGCACGGCGGGCGAGAAGGCCGTACGGGAGCGGTCGTCGGCGGGCGGGCTCGCGCGGCTGCTGCCGGGCGGGCGGACCGGGACGGTGATGGAGCGCAGCCTGCGGTATGTGTGGCGGGATCCGAAGACCAAGGCGGCGTGGGTGACCTCGCTGGCGATCGGGCTGATCGTGCCGGTGTTCAACGCGATGCAGGGGACCGGGTCGATCTACTTCGCGTGCTTCGCCGCGGGGATGCTCGGGATCCAGATGTACAACCAGTTCGGGCAGGACACGTCCGCGTTCTGGATCGTGGCGATGACCATCTCGTCGCGGCGGGACGCGTATGTGGAGCTGCGGGGGCGGGCGCTGGCGCTGCTGGTGATCACGCTGCCGTACACCGCGCTCGTCACGGTGGTGACGACGGCGATGCTGGACGACTGGGAGCGGCTGCCGGAGGCGCTGGGGCTGTCGTTCGCGCTGCTGGGGGCGATGCTGGCGACCGGTGCGTGGAGCTCCGCTCGGTATCCGTACTCGATTCCTCAGGAGGGGTACAAGAACGTTGCTCCGGGGCAGAGTGGGCTGGCGTTCCTGTCCATCTTCGGGGGGATGGTGGCGGCGGCGGTGTTGTGTGCGCCGGTGATCGCGTTGACGGTGGTGGTGCGGGTGGGGGACGTCGGGTGGGCGTGGGTGGTCTTGCCGGTGGGGGTGGCGTATGGGGTTGCGGTGGGGTGGCTGGGGTTGCGGCTGGCCGCGCCTCGGGCGGCGGGGAAGCTGCCGGAGATTTTGATGGCGGTGAGTAAGGGGTGAGGGGAGCGGGGGTTGAGGGTCGGGGGTTGAGGGTCGGGTGCGGGTGGGTGGGGGCTGGGCGCGCAGTTCCCCGCGCCCCTGGGGGGTGTCGGCACGGGGGCGGGTGCGGGGCGGATGTGGCTTGTCGCGCAGTTCCTCGCGCCCCTGGGGGGGTGGGGGTGAGGGCGTAGTGCCGGGTGCGGGTTCGTTGTGGTTGGTCGCGCAGTTCCCCGCGCCCCTGAAAGCCCTGGCGCACACCCCGCCTTCAAGGGTGCTGGGGATACCCCCTGGGGGAGGAGCTGCGTGAGCGGAGCGTCATCCCATGCGGTCCAGGAAGGGTTCGATCGCTGCTCGCCAGGCGCGGGGCTGGTCGTAGTGGACGAGGTGTCCGGCGTCGGGGACCTCCGCGTACTCCCCGTGGGGGAGGACACGGACCATTTCCTGGGCCTCGGCCCGCCCCAGCTCGCCGTCCAGGCCCCGGACGACCAGGGTGGGGCAGCGGACGGAGGACAGATCGTCCCAGTGGGCGTCGTAGACCCAGGTCTCGCGGGTCTTCAGCATCTGCTCCGGTTCGAAGACCGGGCGCCAGCCGTCCGCGGACTCCTGCATGACCTCGGCGTAGAACTCCCCGCGCGCCGCGCTCGGCCGCTCCACCCAGGGGTCGTCCTCACCGAACCACTTCCGTACGTCCGCGAGCGTCGCGAACGGCAGGGGCCAGGAGCGGAACCAGTCGGCCCACTCGCGCTGCGACGCGGCGCCCAGCGCGGACGCCCGCATGTCGCAGATGATCAGCCCGCGCACCAGATCCGGCCGCTTCGCGGCCAACTGCCACCCGGTGAGCGCCCCCATCGCATGGCCGACGAGCACGACCGGCGCGAGCCCGAGCTGCTCCAGCGCCGCCTCGGCGTCCTCGACGTACGCCTCACGGGTGAACGCGGCGCCCGGCGGCTTCGCGCTCCGGCCATGGCCCCGCTGGTCGAGCGCCACCGCGCGATGCCGTTCGGAGAGCCAGCGGGCGGTGGCGGACCAGTGCGAGGCCCTGCCCATCAGGCCGTGGAGCAACAGCACCCCCGGCGCACCGGTGCCGTGCTCGGTGGCGGAGCGGTCCCGGCCCCCCGGCTTCTGCGGGTCGCCGAACTCCCAGGCCGCCAGCCGTACCCCGTCCGTTCCGGTTACGTCGATGCGCCGCGCCATTGCTCTTGGTACCCCCCAAGCTCCGCTCGGCCCGCCCGCCCGCTCCGCCGGATCACTCGGAGGGGCGCGGTCCTGTCCGCCGCGTCCTGTCTGCCGTAGTACCGCTCTCCTGTTTCGGGCCGATGTCCGTCACCGGGTCAGGGGCGAGTGGCCGTCCCCCCGTGCACATTATCGAATGCGCATTCGAAAGTGGCGCTTGCGCGGGCAACACCCCTCGTACGAGTGACCCCTCGCCAGGAATGATCGCCGCGGGCCCGGGGAGACCTTTTGCGGGAGGCGGACCGCTCGGGGAAATCGGTCCGTGGGGGACGACCCTGAGAGCTCGGGGCTCCGGGTCGACACCGGGGAGGACAGGCCCCGGCGCCACACGGCGCCGGGGCCTCTGTGTGTCTGCGGCACATCCGCCCACCCCCTGCCGGTCATATGCCTCTCGCGACAGCGTGACACGGGATCCGCCCCGGCGCTGCTGTTCGGGCCCGGCCGGACCGGGATTTGACGCAACGATGAAGGTGTACGGCGGGGGTGGGTTCAACTGCCGTCCGGTGCGGGCGAGTTGATGCGCCGGAGTTGCGGCCGGTGGGTCCTTCGGTCCTCCGGCCGGGGCTGCGGCTCCGGCTCACCGCTTGGCCACGAAGACATGCGACGCGACGTCCGACTCCAGCTCCGCCGCCTCGCCGCCGCTGCCGACCAGCACCCCGCCCGCGGACTCCGTGACACTCACCACCGAGCCGGGCTGCACTCCGGCGCGGCGCAGGGTGTACATGAGCTGCGCGTCCGTCTGGATGGGCTCGCCGATGCGGCGGACCACGACCGTCTTGCCCTCCATGCCCGGGTCGAGGTCGGCCAGCGAGACCATGCCCTCGTCCAGGAAGGGGTCGGCGCCGTCCTTCTCGCCCAGCTCCTCCAGGCCCGGGATCGGGTTGCCGTACGGCGACTCGGTGGGGTGGCGGAGCAGCTCCAGCACCCGGCGCTCCACCGCCTCGCTCATCACATGCTCCCAGCGGCACGCCTCGGCGTGGACCTGCTCCCACTCCAGCCCGATGACGTCGACCAGCAGGCACTCGGCGAGCCGGTGCTTGCGCATCACCCGGGTGGCGAGGCGGCGGCCCTCCTCGGTCAGCTCCAGATGGCGGTCGCTCGCCACGGACACCAGGCCGTCGCGCTCCATCCGCGCCACCGTCTGGCTGACCGTCGGGCCGCTCTGGTCGAGCCGCTCGGCGATCCGGGCGCGCATGGGGACCACACCTTCCTCTTCCAGTTCGAGGATGGTGCGGAGATACATCTCCGTCGTATCGATCAGTCCGGACATACGTGCCCCTCGATGAGATCTGCCGGAGGCTCGACGGCTCTCCGGAGCGTGCGCTGGCCCTGGACCCAATTCTGACGCATACCACTGACAAGCGTGCCGGGCCGGCGGAACGGGGCCGTACCGGGGACCCCGCGACCGCCACCACCGTACGCGCACCGGGCCACTCGCCGTATTGACAGCGCGTTGGTCCAGACCGCACGGTGATCCGCGACACAGGGTCAGGCACTGCGAGGGCGAAGGGGCTCTGCATGAGCGACGGCAAGCTGGCCGACCAATTTTTCGACGCCGCGATCGACCTGCTGCGACAGGTCCGGGACGAGGACGCGGAGGCGATCACGGCCGCCGGGACCCTCATCGCCGACACCGTCGCCGAGGGCGGGCGGCTGTTCGCGTTCGGCGCCGGTCACTCCTCGCTCGCCGCGCAGGACATCGTCTATCGGGCGGGTGGACTCGCCCTGATGAATCTGCTGACGGTACCGGGCGTGGTCGGGGTCGATGTGATGCCCGCCACACTCGGCTCGGCGCTGGAGCGGGTGGACGGGCTGGCCGCCGCGGTGCTGGACTCCTCGCCGCTGCGGTCCGGCGACGTACTGATCATCATCTCGCTGTCCGGGCGCAACGCGCTGCCCGTCGAGATGGCGCTGAACGCCCGCGCGCTGGGGGTGCGGGTGATCGGGGTGACCTCGGTGGCGTACGCCGGGGAGACCTCGTCGCGGCATGTCTCCGGGACGTATCTCAAGGACCACTGCGACATCGTGCTCGACTCGAAGATCCCGGTCGGGGACGCCGAGCTGACCCTGGAGAGCGTTCCGGCGCCGTTCGCGCCCGCGTCCACCGTGGTCACCTCGGCCCTGCTCCAGGCGGTCATGGCCACCGCCACCGGTTCCCTCGCCGACCGCGGCATCGAACCGCCGATGCTCCGCTCCGGCAATGTGGACGGCGGGCATGAGTGGAACGGGCGGATCATGCGGGAGTACGGGGACCGGATCTTCTACCGGCACTGAGGGGTCCGTCGCCGACAGCGGTCGACCGGTCCTGCCGGTACCGCTGACCGTCCCTGCCGGTACCGCCGACCGGTCCTGGCGGACCCGCCGACCGGATCCGCCGGTACCGGCCGCTACCACCGACCGGAGGCGCCCGTACCCGCCGCTACCGCTGACCGGACGCGCCCGTACCCGCCGACCGGACCCGGGGTTGCCGGGCCCTTTTCCGGGCGGGCCCGGCAACCCCGGGGCGCCGCCCGCCCCGGGTACCCCGGGAACCGGCCCCCGGAACAGTGGCCGATCCCGGGACCCCGGGAACAGTGGCCGGCCCCACCCCGCCCCGCCCCGCCCCGCGCGGCAGCGCTACCCCGCTCCCGTCGCCTCCGAAAGGTCCAGTGCCGTCGCTATGCGGACCGCCACGTCCTCGGCGTAGCTGCTGTCGGTGCGTGCGAACTGGGTGCGGCCGGGGCCGCGCAGGAAGGTGACGACGCCCAGGGTGCGGCCCCGGCTGCGCAGTACCGCGCACAGGGCGTGGACGGAGTCCTCGGGCCACTGCCGGGACAGTGCCCAGGCGCGGGCCTGCTCGGCGGGTATGGACCCGGCACCGGCCCGCACCGACCCCGCCCGCTCCACGCACTGGAGCGCCGGATGCCCGGGGGCGTAGCGGGCGGGCAGCCCGGCCCGGCCGCCGAACCGGCTGGGGCCCGGCGTCCCGGCGGGCGTCTCGGCGACCCGCACCAGCCGGACCGGGCCGGAGGCCGCCGCCCCCGTACCGTCGGCCAGGGGGCCGCCCGCCACCCGGTCGATCAGGGCGTGGTCGGCGAAACCGGCCAGCGCGAAGTCCAGATGGACGGTGGCCGCCTCCGCCGGGTCCTCGCACTCGGCGGCGGCGCGGGCCGCGCGGTGGAGCTGATTGGCGCGGAAGCGCAGCAGCGCGGCCTCCTGCTCGCCCTGCTTGGCCTCGGTGACGTCCTGGAACAGCCAGCCCACCCCGAGCGGTACCGGCTCCTCCGCGAGCGGGGAGGCCAGCCGCAGGAAGCCGCTGCGCCAGCAGCGCCGCCGCTCGCCCTCGGGGGTGCGTACGGTCACCCAGATCTCGGCGGGCGCGGGGGGCGCGCCCTCGGCCAGGACATGGGTGAAGGCGCTCTCCAGTTCCTCCACGCCGGTGGCGAGGAGTTCGCCCAGGGGGCGGCCCAGCAGGCTGGTACGGCCGCTGCCCAGCGCGCGGGCGGCGTGTCCGTTGACGACGGCGGGGCGCAGGTCGACATCGACCAGGACGACCCCCCAGCTCGCGTCCTCGAAGAGGGCCTCGCTGAGGGCGATGGACCGCTCCAGGTCTATCTGCGCGTGCACCTCGCTGAAGGCGCAGTACACCCCGGCGGGCTTGCCGTCGGGGCCGCGCACGGCGGCGGACTGGGTGCGCACCAGGACCCGGCCGCCGTCCTTGGTGAGCAGCGCGAACTCGTGGACCTGGCGTCCGGGGGCGTGCATGGCGGACAGCAGCCGGCCCTCGACCTCCTCGGCGTCCGCCGCGCGCACCGCCCAGCCGGCCAGTCCCCGGCGGCCGACCGCCTCGGCGGCGCTCCAGCCGAGGATCCGCTCCGCCTCGCGGTTCCAGTGGGTGATCACCCCGTCCGCGTCGAACGCGCACAGCGCCGCGTCCATGCCGTCCAGGAGGGCGGCGAGCAGATCCGGGCCCCGGGTGCCGCCGGGACCGCCGGAACCGGGGTCCTGGCCCGCGCCGGAGCCCGAGCCGGAGCCCTGGGGGCCGTCCGCTCCGGAGCCCGAGCCCTGGGGGCCGTCCGGGCCGATCTCGTCCGTGGCCCCACTACGCCGGGAAGCACTCATGTAGACCCCCTGCACGTCGGCGTCCGCACGGACGGCGCGTCGGTTCGCTCACTGGCCATCATTCAACTCGAACGTGATGCAGCACACATCTGGTTCCCACAAGATTGCGGGGAATCGTTGTAGGCCGGAGACCCCTGTCGCACGGATCATGGCGCGGCGCCGGTCCGCCGCAGGTCGACCCACTCGGCGCGCTCCCCGGACGGCACGAAACGTTCGCTCTCGGTGAAGCCGCGGGCGAGCGCGAAGCGCAGTCCGTCGGCGCTGCCGGCCGCCACGACCGTCCTGATCTCCCGGGCGGACAGCCCGCGCGCGTGGGCCAGGCCGTCGGCCCACAGGGCCTGTCCGATCCCGCGTCCCCGGTGGGTGGGCAGGGTGCGGGCAATGACGGTCACCACGCCGTCGGGGGTCGGCGGGCGGACGGTGGAGCAGCCCACCGGTACGCCGCCGAGGGTGGCGTTGACCAGCCGGTACCGTTCCGCCCGCTCCCGTACCTCCGCCGGAGTGAGCGCGGCCGACGGGACGACGGTGTTGTGCACCGCGCGCCACTGCTCCAGCCCGGTGTCCCCGGACGCCGGTACGAGCCGCAGCTCGCGGACGGGGCCGCGGCGGGCGTCCACCTCGATCTCGATCCGCATCCGGGGGTCGGCGAGGCCGCACACCATCATCGTGGCGGCCGGGCGCACCCGGCCGAAGACCGCGCGCAGCACGGGCCAGCAGGGCTCGAAGTCCTCCCGGGCCGGGAGCAGGTAGCGCACGCGGACGACGTCCTCGAACCCGCAGCCCGCCTCCGCGAGCGCGGTGCCGATGTTGCGCAGGCACTGCTCGGCCTGGGTGACCACGTCGTCGGAGATCGTCATGGTGGCGTAGTCGTAGCCGGTGGTGCCGGAGACGTGCACCCGGTCGCCGTCCACGACGGCACGGGCGTAGCCGATGCGCTCCTCGAACGTCGACCCGCTGGAGACGGCCCGCCGGGGGACGTCCGTCCTGGGTGCGGGCCCGGGGAGGCGGTCAGGGGCGGAGCCGGGGTCGGGGTCGGGGGCGGGCCTGTCGGTCATGGTTCCGACGCTAGATGATCAAGCGGCCGTCCCACAGGTCCCGGTGGGGAAAGGAAAAAACAGTTGATCGGCGGGCGGGGTGGTTCCTAGGGTGGCGAGCACACGAGAAGGGAGGTGGTTCGGCAGATGTATGAGAACCGGACGCGTGAGGTGGCTGCGGGCTAGCGGCTCGCCACCACACTCTGTGCGGTGCCGGACCAGCGCGTGACCGAAGCGCGCAGCCGGCCCAATCCCAGCAGTCACCCGACCCGCGAGTCGCCGGTAACGTCCGGCCGGCTCCTCTCCGGAGGAACCCGACTCGCGGGTCGTCTGCGTGGTCCGTCGGAAAAGGCGGGTCAGTCGGTGACACCGGACCGGCCGCCGATGCCGCCTCGGTCGGCGATACCCGACCAGCCCTCGATCTCCCGGGGGTCGCGGACGCCGGGCCCGGTGTAGCGGGCCGAGGGGCGCACCAGGCGTCCCGTGCGCTTCTGCTCCAGGATGTGCGCGGACCACCCGGCCGTGCGGGCGCAACTGAACATCGAGGTGAACATGTGCGCCGGGACCTCCGCGAAGTCCAGCACGATCGCCGCCCAGAACTCCACGTTCGTCGCCAGCACCCGGTCCGGGCGGCGGCTGTGCAGCTCGGCCAGGGCCGCCTTCTCCAGCGCCTCGGCGACCTCGAAGCGCGGGGCGCCCAGCTCACGGGCGGTACGGCGCAGGACGCGGGCGCGCGGGTCCTCGGCGCGGTACACCCGGTGCCCGAAGCCCATCAGGCGCTCGCCCCGGTCCAGGGTCCGGCGGACATAGGCGTCGGCGTCCCCGGTGCGCTCGATCTCCTCGATCATGTGCAGGACGCGGGAGGGGGCGCCGCCGTGCAGCGGGCCGGACATGGCGCCGACCGCGCCGGAGAGGGCGGCGGCCACGTCGGCGCCGGTGGAGGCGATGACGCGGGCGGTGAAGGTGGAGGCGTTCATGCCGTGCTCGGCGGCGGAGGTCCAGTAGGCGTCGACGGCGGCCACATGGCGGGGGTCGGGCTCGCCGCGCCAGCGGATCATGAACCGCTCGACCACGGACCGCGCCTTGTCGATCTCCCGCTGCGGCACCATGGGCAGGCCCTGCCCGCGGGCCGACTGGGCGACGTAGGACAGGGCCATCACGGCGGCGCGGGCGAGGTCCTCGCGGGCCTGGGCGGCATCGATGTCGAGCAGCGGTTTCAGGCCCCACACCGGGGCGAGCATGGCCAGCGCGGACTGGACGTCGACCCGGATGTCACCGGAGTGCACGGGGATGGGGAACGGCTCGGCGGGCGGCAGCCCGGGGTCGAAGGCCCCGTCGACGAGCAGGCCCCAGACGTTGCCGAAGGAGACCTGGCCGACCAGGTCCTCGATGTCGACACCGCGGTACCGGAGGGCACCGCCCTCCTTGTCCGGTTCGGCGATCTCCGTCTCGAACGCGACGACTCCTTCGAGTCCGGGTACGAAATCGGACATCAGGCGGCTCCTCAGATGTGTACGGACATGTACGGGTTTGTACATATGTACCGATGATGTGTACGGGCGGTGCGAGGGCGTGTACGGGATGCGGCTCCGCCCCCGGTGGAGGTACGCGGGTACGGGACGACGGCCGTCCGGTGGTTCCACGGTCCGGCTCTGGGACTCGCGGTCCTGGGCGACCCGGTGCTTCGCGTCTTCGAATGGTGGCGTCTTCGAGTCTTCGAACAGGTCCTGGGGTCATGCCCCGTGCGGCCGGGGGTCATCCCACCGGACGGGCAGGAGAACGATATCCCCGAGTGCCACCTTTGGGGAGAGGGGGCGGCACTCAGTGCCAGGCCGTGACCAAGGACACCGTGCGGGCGGGCGGGCCCGTGGGGGCGATGGGGCAGGATGACCGCGTGACCGACCCTGATCTCGATCCCGCCGCGATGCGCCGGCAGTACCGGGCCACGGGCCTGGCCGAGGACGAGCTGGCGGCGACGCCGGTGGAGCAGTTCGCCCGGTGGTTCCGGCAGACGGCGACCGAGGCCGGGCTGTTCGAGCCGAACGCGATGGTGGTGTCCACGGCCGACGCCGCGGGCCGCCCCAGCTCGCGTACGGTCCTGCTGAAGCACTTCGACGAGGACGGCTTCGTCTTCTACACCAACTACGGCTCCCGCAAGGCCCGTGACCTGGCGGAGAACCCGTACGTCTCGCTGCTGTTCCCCTGGCATCCGATGGCCCGGCAGGTCATCGTCACGGGCACGGCCCGGCGCACCGGGCGCGACGAGACCGCCGCGTACTTCCGCACCCGGCCGCACGGCTCCCAGCTCGGCGCCTGGGCCAGCGCCCAGTCGACGCCGGTCGACGGCCGGGCCGCCCTCGACACCGCCTACGCCGAGCTGAACGCCCGCTACCCCGAGGGCGAGCAGGTCCCGGTGCCCCCGCACTGGGGCGGCTTCCGGGTGACCCCGCTGACGGTGGAGTTCTGGCAGGGCCGCGAGAACCGGCTCCACGACCGGCTGCGGTACGAGGCGGCTCCCGCGGGCACCTGGACGATCCGGCGGCTGGCGCCCTGACCGGGGCGGACTACCCGACGCGCATCCACAGGTTGTAGCTGGAGTACCAGGTCTTCTGGCGGCTGTCCCAGTACCCGGCACCCTGCGCGCAGTAGTACCAGACGGAGGACGGGAAGGTGGCGTTGTAGGAGTTCGCCCGTGACTGGCAGGACGCCTTGGCGCCGTCCCAGGTGGGGGCCCAGTGGGTGCCGACGTGGTAGTTCGCCGCCGCGGACGCCGGGGCCGCGCCCGCCATCAGGGCCCCCGCGGCCATCATGCCGGCCAGGCCGGTTGCGGCCAGCGTCTTCTTGAGCTGCATGGTCGTTCCTTTCCGCTGGCTCCTCCGGGCCTTCGGCCGTCCGTTCCCGGGCTCCCGCGTTCCCGCGTTCGTCCGCGTTCCCGCGTTCGCCGGGGCGTGCGGAGGAGTGTCTGCTGCGGAACGTAATGCGCGCCGGCCGGGTTTCCCGCCGGGGACCGGGTCATGTGCCCCACCGGGCCGCTCCCTTGCCCCAATGGGTGTGGCCATGGACACAGCCGGGCCGGGAAGCGCGCGAGCGCCGGGTCAGTCCAGCGCGCGGGCCACGATGTCCGCCCACTGGGCCACCACCCGCTCGCGGCGCGGGGCGTCGTCCGTGAGGAGGTTGGCGAGGCCGAGCCCGCGGGCCATGTCCAGGAGGCCCTGGACGGTCTCGCGGACGCCGGGGCGGGTCTCGTCGGCGGTGAGGAGGTCGACGGCGATGCGGTGGGTCTCGCGGCCGACGCGGGCCTCCAGCTCGGTGACCCGGGTGCGCAGTTGCTCCTCGTCGGAGGCGGCGACCCAGAGGTGGAGGGCGGCGCGGAAGAGGGGGCCGGTGTAGAGGTCGACGAGGGCGGCGACCACGGCCCGGCGGTCACCGCAGGCGCCCTCGGGGAAGAGGGCGCGCAGGGCGAGGGAGCGTTCCTCGGCGACGTACTCGACGGCCGCCGTGAACAGGTCCTCACGGGTCGGGAAGTGGTGCTGGGCCGCGCCCCGCGACACCCCGGCGCGCTCGGCGACGACGGAGACCGTGGAGCCCGCCCAGCCGTACTCGGCGAGACAGGCCACAGCCGCCTCCAGCAGCCGCTGCCGGGTGAGCCTGCTGCGGTCCTGCTTGGGCGCCCGGTCGGCCGTGCGGTCACCCGTCCGGTCGGCCGGAACCACGTCGGGACCCGCCACGCGGTCGCCCGTGTCCTGTGTGGCGCTGTCGTGTGTGGCGCTCACTCGCCGCTCACCTCCGTGCCGGCCCCGGTCGGTCCGTCGTCGTCCGTTCTCATCGCGTCCAGGACGGATCCCGCCGTGCCAGGAAGGCCGTCATCCCCTCGCGGGCCTGGGGCGAGGCGAACAGCCGGGCCGAGAGCGCGGTCAGGGTCTCCGCGTCCCGGTCGAAGGACTCCAGCACCTTAGCCGTGAGCAGCCGTTTCGTCTCCGCCAGGGCCTGTGGGGCGGACGCCCGCAACCCGTCGAGGACGGGGGCGAGGACGGCGTCCACCTCGCGCTCGTCGTCCCCAGCCGCCGTCACCAGGCCGATCCGGGCCGCCTCGGCGGCGTCGAAGCGCTCCCCGGTGAGGCAGTAACGGGCGAGGGCGCGCGGGTCGGTGCGCGGGAGGAGGGGGAGGGAGATCACGGCGGGCGCGACCCCGATCCGCACCTCGGTGAAGGCGAAGCTGGCCGCGGGCGAGGCCACGGCGATGTCGCAGGCGGCGAGCAGTCCGAGGCCGCCCGCGCGGACATGGCCGGTGACCCGGGCGACGACGGGCTTCGGCAGCTCCACGATCGCCCGCAGCAGCGCGACCAGCGCCTCGGGCGCGGGCGGGTTGCGCAGATCGGCGCCCGCGCTGAAGGTGGTGCCGGTGTGGGTGAGGACGACGGCCCGTACGTCGTCGTCCCGCCCGCAGTCGGCGAGGGCGTCCGCGAGGGCGGCGACCAAGGGCGCGGACAGGGCGTTGCGGGTGCCCGGGGAGTCCAGGGCGAGGGTCTCGACGGCTCGGTCGCGGGTACGGGTGATCAGGGTCATGGCTGTTCCTCCGGCTCCGTCAGGTCCTCGGGTACTTGGGTCCTCGGGTCCTTGAATGAGCCCGAGGCCGCTGCTGGAAGAGCAGTGCCTCCCCCACCGGCGCAGGGGCCGCCGGGGGAGGCACTCGACACGCGCATGACGCTCTAACGCTGTTCGAACGCACCCGACTTGATGCCGGTCACCAGACCGGAGAACTGGGTGCGGGTGAGCAACAGGGCGGGCCCCGTAGGGTTCTTGCTGTCCCGCAGGGCGATACGCCCGGGATCGACGACAGCGCACTCGACGCAGTCGGACTGCGCACCGGACGCCGACGACTTCCACCACGTCACAGGCAGTGCCGACGCGTTCTGGATGGTGTTCATTCCGTCTCTTCCCTTATCTGTGTGATGCGTTCTGCGGACAGCTCGGGCGACAGCGCGACAGTGCGCAGCCGCTCGAAGGCGTCCCGGTAGACGCCCACGTGCTCGGCTTCCTCGACATACAGGGCTGAGGCCAGCGACTCCACATGCACAACATCGAGATCGGTCTGCTCCTCGAACGAAAGGATCGAGTAGCTGCCCATCTGCCCGGCGTGTGGCGGGGCGTCCAACGGGAGGATCTGGACCGTGACGTTCGGCCGTCGAGACCGCTCCAGCAGCCGCGACAACTGGTCGCGCATGACGCCCTCACCGAGGCACCTGGCCCGCAGGGCGCCCTCAGCGATGATCGCGCACAGCTCGACCGGCGTCTCGCGGGTCAGGACCACCTGGCGGGCAAGACGCACCTCGACCAGCGGGTCGATCAGGTTCTCGACCGGCGCGGACATGGCGGTCGCCGTGATGATCTCCCGCGCGTACTCGGCGGTCTGAAGCAGGCCGGGAATGACCCCCATCTGCCACGACCGAACCGACGACGCCTCATGTTCAAGGCTGATCAGATCCTCGTACACAGGTGACAGAACGCCTCGGTAGCTATGCCACCATCCGCGCTGCGCGCCCTCGCGGGCGAGGGACAGCAAGGCGCCGCGCAGTTCGGCGTTCTCGGCTCCGTAGAGGTCGAGCAGAGCCTCCACGTCAGCGGCCTTGGCCGCGCTCCGGGCCGTCTCCAGCCGGGACAGTTTGGCCACGGTGAAGACGCCGTGGCTCTTCTCGGCCACGTCCTCAAGGGTGAACCGCTGGGCGTCGCGCAAGGCGCGCAACTTCTTACCGAGCCTGCGTCTCCGCACGGTCGGTCCGCTCAACTTGGGCTCCCCTCCTGAGTTCTGCACGCCAGTCTGACGCTTCCCCTCCAACGATGTCACCTGATGTGGACCTCCCGTGAACTGCCCCTATCGCGGGCATCTGCAAATTCTCACTTCACCCTTGAGAGGCTTGCACATCAACTACTGCTAGTGCACTCTCGTTTCACGAAATGTGATCGTGCCATCGATTGGCGCTGCAACACACTGCGCCGAGTGGCACCTTGGCCGTAGGAGTTTGCATGGCACACATGCAGCCGGACTCATTAGGGCAGGGGAACGCGCGGCCACCCGGCCCCTCGACTCAAGCCGCGTTCCCGACCGACGGGAAGGCGGCGGGGCAGGCCCGCACATATGTGCGCGAGCTGCTCGCGAAGGAAGACCCGCCCCTCGGCGACGACACCCGCGACGACGTGCTGCTCGTGGTGTCCGAGTTGGTGACGAACGCCTACCGGTACGGCACCGAGCCCGGTGACTCGCTCCTCGTGGCCGTCCGCACCACGCCCACGTGCGTACGCGTCGAGGTCCATGACCCCAGACGGCGGCACCCGCGGCTGCGCACCGCATCCGGTGAACGGGCGCGCGGGCGCGGACTGCACATCGTCGCGGCGCTCGCGACGCGGTGGGGCGTCGAGGACCGGCCCTTCGGGAAGGCCGTGTGGGCCGAGGTGGACCGGTGACGGGCCCACGTCCGTGAAGGGGTCCGGGATGGGCACGGAGCACGCCCGACGCGCATCCCCCGGTCAATACGACTTCGGCAGGCCCAGGCTCTGATGGGAGACGTAGTTGAGGATCATCTCCCGGCTGACCGGCGCGATCCGGGCCACCCGCGCCGCCGTGATCAGCTTGGCCAGCCCGAACTCACGGGTCAGGCCGTTGCCGCCGAGGGTGTGCACGGCCTGGTCGACCGCCTTCACACATGCCTCCCCGGCCGCGTACTTCGCCATGTTCGCCGCCTCCCCCGCGCCCGCGTCGTCGCCCGCGTCGTACAGCGCCGCCGCGCGCTGCATCATCAGCCGGGCCAGCTCCAGTTCGATGTGCGCCTGGGCGAGGGGGTGGGCGATGGCCTGGTGGGCGCCGATCGGGGCGTTCCAGACGGTCCGTTCACGGGCATAGTCGACGGCCTTGGCGAGCGCGTACCGGCCCATGCCG
Organism: Streptomyces sp. NPDC093252; assembly: GCF_040683675.1. NCBI lineage: Bacteria > Bacillati > Actinomycetota > Actinomycetes > Kitasatosporales > Streptomycetaceae > Streptomyces > Streptomyces sp. NPDC093252. The sequence goes on from NZ_JBFBEM010000003.1 coordinate 389,746, forward strand.
ATCGCGAACGCGGCGGTCATGATCCGCTCCGGGTTCAGCCCGGCGAAGAGCTGGAGCAGCCCGGCGTCCTCGTCGCCGACCAGCGCCTGCGGCGGCAGCCGTACCTCGTCCAGGACCAGCTCGAACTGCTTCTCCGCGGCCTGGAGTTCCATGTCGATGGGGTGCCGGGTGAGGCCGGGGGCGTCGGTCGGGACGATGAAGAGGCAGGGCTTGAGACGGCCCGTGCGGGCGTCCTCCGTCCGGCCGACGATCAGGACGGCGTCGGCGAGGTCGACGCCGGAGATGAAGACCTTGCGGCCGGTGAGGATCCAGTCGCCGGTGGCGGCTGTGCTGCCAGTGCCGTGGGTGCCGCCGGTGCCGTGGGTGTCGCCCGTGCCGTGGGTGTCCCCGGTGCCGTGGGTGTCGCCTTCGCGGCGGGCGGTGGTGGTGATGCGGTGGGAGTTGGACCCGGCGTCGGGTTCCGTGATCCCGAACGCCATCGTCTTCGAACCGTCGGCCAGCCCCGGGAGCCAGGCCCGCTTCTGGGCCTCGGTGCCGAAACGGGCGATGACCGTGCCGCAGATCGCCGGGGAGACGACCAGCATGAGGAGGGGGGCGCCCGCGGTGCCGAGTTCTTCGAGGACGATGGAGAGTTCGGAAATGCCCCCGCCGCCGCCTCCGTAGGCTTCCGGGAGGTTGACGCCGAGGTAGCCGAGTTTCCCGGCCTCGGACCAGAGGGCCTCCCGGTTGTGGGCGGGGCCGTGGCGGGTGCCGAGGGCGGCCACGGCGGCGCGGAGGGTGCGGTGTTCTTCGGGTTCGGTGAGGGTCGGCATCTCATTCCTTCCGGGTGCGGGTCGGCTGTGGTCGCTCGCTCGCGCAGTTCCTCCCCCAGAGGGGTTGTCCCCAGCGCCCTCAAGGCGTCGGCTGCACCACCGCCAGCAGCATGTCCATCCGCACCTGCTGTCCCGTCGTGACGTGCAGGGCGTCCAGAGTCCCCGTCACGGGGGCCGTGATCCGGTGTTCCATCTTCATCGCCTCCAGCCACAGGAGCGGGTCGCCGGCCTTCACCGGGGCCCCCTCGGTCAGGCCCTCGGCGACGCGGATCACCGTCCCCGGCATCGGGGCCAGCAGGGAACCCGGGGCGTGCTGGGGGGTGGTGGGGTCGGGAAAGCGGGGCAGCGCGGTCAGGACGGTGTTGTTGACGTGGATCCGGTCGCCGTAGCGGGCGACGGCGTACGTACGGCGCACCCCCGCCACCTCCAGCACCACCCTCCCCGCGTCCACCGACACCACCCGTACGCCCTCCGCCTCCCAGCCGCCGTCCCGGGTCGGGCGGTAGGCGGCCTCGTGCTCCTCGCCCACCATCAGATAGCGCTTGGTGCGCGGTGGGGAGGGGAGGTTGCGGAAGGCGCCGAAGCGGGAGCGGCCGTGGGCGTCGGCGAGGGCGGCGGCGAGGGGGGCGTGGGGGTCGGGGGCGGGGGTGGTGAGGCCGGGGAGGTGACGGTCGTAGAAGCCGGTGTCCATGCGGGCGGCCGTGAACTCCGGGTGGCGCAGGGAGCGGACGAGGAGGTCGCGGTTGGTGGTCGGGCCGTGGATCTCGGCCCGGTCCAGGGCACCGGCCAGCCTGCGCAGCGCCTCCGCGCGGGTCGGGGCGTGGGCGACGGCCTTGGCGAGCAGGGGGTCGTAGTGGACGGGGATGGCGTCGCCGTCCGCGTACCCCGTGTCCAGGCGGACCGCGTCGGGCACGGCGAGGCGGTGCAGGGTGCCGGTCCCGGGGGTCCAGTCGCGGGCCGGGTCCTCGGCGTAGAGGCGGGCCTCGACGGCGTGCCCGCGCGCGGGCGGCGGCTCGGGCGGCAGGGCCTGGCCCTCGGCGATCCGGAGCTGCTCGGCGACCAGGTCCAGGCCGAACACCGCCTCGGTGACGGGGTGCTCGACCTGGAGGCGGGTGTTCATCTCCAGGAAGTGCGCCCGCCCGTCGGCGACCAGGAACTCCACCGTCCCGGCACCGACGTACCCGACCCGGCGGGCGGCGCGCTCGGCCAGCGCGTACAGCTCGGCGGTGAGATCCGGGCCGAGGCCCGGCGCCGGAGCCTCCTCGATCACCTTCTGGTGGCGGCGCTGGAGCGAGCAGTCGCGGGTGCCGAGCGTCCACACCGTGCCGTGGGTGTCCGCGAGGAGCTGCACCTCGACATGGCGGCCCCGCTCGATGTACGGCTCCACGAACACCTCGCCGTCGCCGAACGCGCTCGCCGCCTCCGCGCGGGCCGCCTCCAGCGCCGCGCCCAGTGCGGCCCGTTCGCGCACGATCCGCATCCCGCGCCCGCCGCCACCCGCCGCCGCCTTCACCAGCACCGGCAGATCGGCCTCGGTGACCTCGCCCTCGCCGAGCGGGGCGAGCCCCAGCAGTTCCTTGGCGCGGGTCTTGGACGCCATCGCCGCGATGGCCTCCGGCGGCGGCCCGACCCAGGTCAGCCCCGCGTCCAGGACCGCCCGCGCGAAGTCCGGGTTCTCGGAGAGGAATCCGTAGCCCGGGTGCACGGCGTCGGCACCGGCCGCCAGCGCCGCCGCGACGATCAGATCACCGCGCAGATAGGTGTCACCGGGCGCGGCCCCCGGCAGCCGTACGGCTTCGTCGGCCTCCCGGGTGTGCAGGGCGTCCGCGTCGGCGTCCGAGTACACCGCGACCGTCCGGATGCCCAGCTCGCGGCAGGTGCGGAAGATCCGGACGGCGATCTCCCCCCGGTTGGCGACCAGCACCGAGGAAACCGTGTTCATACTCACCGTGTTCCTGCTCATCATGTGCCTCACATCCGGAAGACGCCGAAGCCGCCGCGCACGCCCTCGTAGGGCGCGGTGTGCACGGCGGACAGGCACAGGCCGAGGACGGTACGGGTGTCGCGCGGGTCGATGACCCCGTCGTCGTACAGCCGTCCCGACAGGAACAGGGGCAGCGACTCCGATTCGATCTGCCGCTCCACCATCGCGCGCAGCGCCGCGTCCGCCTCCTCGTCGTACGGCTGCCCCTTCGCGGCGGCCGACTGGCGGGCGACGATGGACAGGACCCCGGCGAGCTGCTGCGGCCCCATGACGGCGGACTTGGCGCTCGGCCAGGCGAACAGGAACCGGGGGTCGTAGGCCCGCCCGCACATCCCGTAGTGCCCGGCCCCGTACGAGGCGCCCAGGAGCACGGACAGATGCGGGACGCGGCTGTTGCTGACCGCGTTGATCATCATCGCGCCGTGCTTGATGATGCCGCCCTGCTCGTACTCCTTGCCGACCATGTAGCCGGTGGTGTTGTGGAGGAAGACCAGCGGGATGTCCCGCTGGTTGGCGAGCTGGATGAACTGGGCGGCCTTCTGCGACTCGGCGCTGAAGAGGACGCCCTGCGCGTTGGCGAGGATGCCGACGGGGTAGCCGTGCAGGGCCGCCCACCCGGTGACCAGGCTCGTCCCGTAGAGCGGCTTGAACTCGTCGAAGTCGGAGCCGTCCACGATCCGGGCGATCACCTCGCGCGGGTCGAAGGGGATCCGGAGGTCGCCGGGGACGATGCCGAGGAGTTCCTCGGGGTCGTACGTGGGTGGCTCGGCCGGGCCCGGGTCCTCGTACGCCTTGCGGTGGTGGAGGCGGGCGACGACCCGGCGGGCCTGGCGCAGGGCGTCGGGTTCGTCCACGGCGAAGTGGTCGGCGAGTCCGGAGGTGCGGGCGTGCATCCCGGCGCCGCCGAGCGACTCGTCGTCACTCTCCTCGCCGGTCGCCATCTTGACCAGCGGCGGGCCCCCCAGGAACACCTTGGCCCGTTCCTTCACCATGATCACGTGATCGGACATCCCGGGGATGTAGGCGCCCCCGGCGGTCGAGTTCCCGAAGACGACGGCGACGGTCGGGATCCCGGCGGCGGAGAGCCGGGTGAGGTCCCGGAAGATGGCCCCGCCGGGGATGAAGATCTCCTTCTGCGACGGCAGATCGGCGCCGCCCGACTCCACCAGGCTGATGACGGGCAGTTGGTTGGCGAGCGCGATGTCATTCGCACGCAGGGCCTTCTTCAGGCTCCAGGGGTTGCTGGCGCCGCCGCGCACGGTCGGATCGTTGGCGGTGATCAGGCACTCCACGCCCTCGACCACCCCGATCCCGGTGACCAGCGACGCGCCGACCGCGTACTCGCTCCCCCAGGCCGCCAGCGGCGACAGCTCCAGGAACGGGGTGTCGGGGTCGAGCAGCAGCTCGATCCGCTCCCGCGCGAGCAGCTTCCCGCGCTCCCGGTGCCGCCGCACATACTTCTCGCCGCCCCCCGCCAGCGCCTTGGCGTGTTCGCCCGCCAGTTCGGCGAGCTTGTCGAGCATGGCGGCGCGGTGGGCCCGGTAGTCGGGGCCGTCGGGGTCGAGGGCGGTGCGCAGAACGGTCATGGGGTGGGCTCCGCATCCATGCAACGGGGGTCGGGGGGAGGGGCGTTCACAGCAGGGCCTCCGGGATGTCCAGGTACCGGGAGCGCAGCCATTCCCCCAGCCCCTTGGCCTGCGGATCGAACCGGGCCTGCGCGGCGACCCCTTCGCCGAGAATCCCCTCCACGACGAAGTTCACCGCCCACAGCCGGGGCAGCACATGCCGGGTGACGGGCAGCCCCCGCGTCTCCGGCAGCAACTCCCGGAACCGCTCCACCGTCAGCTCATGAACCAGCCACCGCCAGGCGTCCTCGCTGCGCACCCACACCCCGACATTGGCGTCCCCGCCCTTGTCCCCGCTCCGCGCCCCGGCCACCAGCCCGAGGGCCGCCCGCCGGGTCGGCCCACCGGGCAACGGCTCGGGCACCCCCGGCTCCGGCACGGCATCGAGTACGAGGGTGTCGGCGGCCGGTGCGATCTCCACCCGGCGCCCGTCCGGGACCACGGCCACCTGCCCGACCGCGCCCTGCGGCACGTACTCCGCCGCGAACACCCCGTAGGGGGCGCCCTTCCCCGGCGGGGCCAGCACATGGAACCCGGGGTAACTGCCGAGCGCCAGCTCCACCGCCGCCCCGCTGAGCACCCGCCCGACCTTCCGCTCGTCCGGGTCGCGCACGACGAGCCGCAGCAGCGCGCTCGCCGTCTCCTCGGTCCCGGCGTCGGCCCGGTCGGTACGGACCAGTTCCCACCGCACCCCGGCGGGCCGGTCCTCGCCCATGGCCTCCTCCACCTGCCCCCGCACCAGCTCCGCCTTGGCCTCGACATCCAGCCCGGTGAGCACGAAGACGACCTCGTTGCGGAATCCGCCGAGCCGGTTGATCCCGACCTTGAGCGTCGGCGGCGGGGCCTCGCCCCGCACCCCTTCGATCCGCACCCGGTCCACCCCGTCCGGCACGAGCCGTACGGTGTCCAGTCGCGCGGTGACATCCGGCCCGGGGTAGCGGGCGCCGCCCGTCTCGTAGAGGAGCTGCGCGGTGACCGTCCCGATGTCGACGAAACCGCCGGTGCCGGGGTGCTTGGTGATGACGCTGGACCCGTCGGCGTGGATCTCCGCGACCGGGAACCCGGGCCGCCGGACGTCCCCCTCCGCGAAGAACGCGTAGTTCCCGCCGGTGGCCTGCGTCCCGCACTCCAGCACATGCCCGGCGACGACCGCTCCCGCGAGCCGGTCGAAGTCCCCCGGCCCCCACCCGAAGTGCGCGGCGGCGGGCCCGGTCACCAGCGCGGCATCGGTCACCCTCCCCGTCACCACGATGTCGGCACCCTCCCGCAGACAGGCGGCGATCCCGAACCCCCCGAGGTAGGCGTGGGCGGCGAGGGTGCCGGGGTGGGGGTGCGTGAGAGGCGGGCCGGGGTGGGGGTGCGTGACAGGCGGGCGGGGGTGGGGGTGCGTGACAGGCGGGCCGGGGTCTGCGGGAGTGACAAGCGTGCCGGGGTGGGCGGACGCGATGAGGTCGTCCCCCTCGACATACGCGACCCGCACCGGCACACCGAGCCGGTCGGCCAGCTTCCGCACGGCGTCCGCGAGCCCCGCCGGGTTGAGCCCTCCGGCGTTGGTGACGATCCGGACGCCCCGCTCCCGGGCGATGCCGAGGGTGTCCTCCAGTTGCCGCAGAAAGGTGCGGGCGTATCCGGCGCCGGGGTCCTTGAGCCGGTCCCGGGCGAGGATCAGCATGGTCAGCTCGGCGAGATAGTCGCCGGTGAGGATGTCGAGCGGACCGCCGGTGAGCATCTCGCGCAGGGCGTCGAAGCGGTCGCCGTAGAACCCGGAGGCGTTGCCGATCCGCAGGGGTGCCGGAGGGACCGGGGGCGGGGTGGCCGAGGGCGGGGTGACCGGGGTCGGAGTGACCGGGGGCGGAGTGGCTGGCGTGCTCACTGGTGATCCCCTCCCCTCGTCCTCGCCGGGCGCCCGGCGCCGGGGGGTCCGGCGAAGGTCTGCGCGATGTCCAGCCAGGTGTCGGCGTCCCGCCCGTCGGCCCGGACATCGAGGTCGTCGCGGTGGGCGCGCCGGGTGACGAGCAGGCAGAAGTCGAGCGCGGGCCCGCTGACCCGCTGGGCGGCGCCTTCGGGCCCGTGGACCCACAGCTCCCCGGACGGGGCGGTCAGCTCCACCCGGAACTCCTCCGCCGGGGCCGCCAGCCCATGCGTCCCGAAGGCGAAGTCCCGGGTGCGGACGCCGATCCACGCCACATGCCGCAGCCGGTCGGTGGGCTCGCGGACGACACCGAGCGCGTCGGCGATGTCCTGGCCGTGCGCCCAGGTCTCCATGATCCGGGCGGTGGCCAGGGAGGCGGCGGACATCGGCGGCCCGTACCAGGGGAATCGGGCACCGGGCGGGGCCGCCCGCAGGGCCCGGTCGAGCGCGGCCCGCCCCTCCCGCCAGCGCGCCAGCAACTCCGCGGGCGGCAGCGCGGCCCCTTCCTCGGCCCCGGCGTCCACAAAGGAGTCCGGCGCGGCAAGGGCCCTCTCCACCAGCCCCCGGAACCCGTCATGATCCGTCACGGCGAGCAACGCGGCCCGGTCGGTCCAGGCGAGGTGCGCGATCTGATGGGCGACGGTCCAGCGCGGGGCGGGAGTGGGCAACGCCCACCGCCCCTCCCCCAACTCACCCACAAGCAGGTCGAGTTGCTCACTCTCCGCGCGCAGATCATCGATGACGGGCGTCGGGTCGGCCATGGGGACGAGGGTGGCAGCGGGGCCCGCCCAAATCAAGCACGCGTGCCTGATTTTCTTCCCCGGGGGCCTTTGCGCCTGCGCGCATCCGCACAACGCCCCTCAGCCACGCATGGAGGTGATACCGCTATGCACCTTCGCCAACCGGCTCCCCCCGCTTCCCCGTTGAGCCACGACGGCTGCGAGTCGCGCCGCCGCTGGGGGCAGCGGGGCTGACGCAGCCCGACTCGACCTGATGGCTTTCTGCACCCCGCGGCTCCCTGATCGGCCGGATCGAAACAGCCCTGCATATGCGTGTGGGCGGCCTCGCGGGGGTTCTCGTCACGGACCGGGCGGGACCGTCCGCCGCCACGGGCTCAGCTCAGCGCCGCTTCGTGGCCCGTGGGTCGCGTGGCCGCCGCCCCGCGTCGGCGGTCACGCGACAACGTCCCGCGGATCAGGTACCGGCCCCCGGTCCTCCTCATGGCTGCGGGTCAGCGCGGCCAGCAGTTCCGGGTCCGAGTGCGCCTGCGCGGTGTGCCGCCAGGCGATGAGCAGTTGGGCGACGGAGGCGCTGTCATCGGCCGGGTCGGCGATGCTCAGGGCGTCGGTCAGCTCGACGGCGAAGGCGTGCAGATCCGGCTCCGGCAGAGACCGGGCCCAGGGGAAGGCGTCCGGGAGCAGACCGGGGACGCTGCCGGGCTCCCGGCGGGCCGCCACCGCCAGCATTCTCATCGTCGCAGCCGACTCCACGGTCCGATCCCCTTCCGGGCTCGTTCTTGGCTCGTTCTCACAGCGGATCCGGCGTGATCTGCCACACGCTCACCAGTTCCGTGCGCGGTGTGACCAGGTAGACGAAGAAGCCCCCGGCGACGAACGCGTGTCTGGCGCCCTCGTCCGCGCCCTGCCAGGACGGGCCGTGCAGATGGAGTGCCTCCGCGGCCCGGACCAGTTCGTCGGCCTTCTTCCCGACCTCCGCCAGGAAGGCCGGCGGTGCGCCGGAGGCCACGGTCTCCTCGTCCGGGACGTACTCCCACGCCCAGGTCACGCCTCCCGCACCGCCTGCACGGCGTCACGGTAGATCCCGGCCGCGTCGGCCAGGTGCCCACGGGCCTCTTCCGGCGAGGTGGCGAGCTGGGCCAGATACTCGGCCCGGTGGTATTCCTTCGCCGTCCGGGGGTGCCGCTCGATCTCGATCAGCGCCGACCAGTGCCGGAGGCACGCGTGCACGGGGGCGAGCGAGCCGTGTTCCACCGCTTCCGCGAGTGCCTGGTCCTTGGCCTTGTCGTAGGCGGGAAGGAGCTGCGGGGCGACGACGGCACAGGCCGCGCGCAGGGCGTCGGGAGTCCGCTCCGGGCGGGGGATCAGCGGCCGGTCACCGGCCCCCTCGGTGTGCTCCAAACCCATACTGGCGTTCCCTTCGCGTCCACGGCGGTCCCACCGGTCAACGGTGCCGACTCTAGTCGTCGGCGAGCCGCTTCCGTCTCCCCTTCCCGGCAGCTCTCCCGGCAGCCCTCCCGGCCGCGCTCCTGGCGGCGCTTCCTCCGGCCTTGCCCCCTCCTCCCCGCCCCACCTGCGTCCGCACCGCCCCCATGCTCGCCGCGATGACCAGGGCGATGGCCGCCGCCTCCGTCGCGGCGAGGGCCTGGTCCAGGACCAGGAAACCGGCCGTCGCCGCGATGGCGGGCTCCAGGCTCATCAGGATGGCGAAGGTCGGGGCCGGCAGGCGGCGCAGGGCGAGGAGTTCGAGGGTGTAGGGCAGGACGGAGGACAGCAGCGCCACCGCGCCGCCGAGCAGCAGGATCTCCGGCTCCAGCAGCTTCGTACCGGACTCGGCGATGCCCAGCGGCAGGAACAGCACCGCCGCCACCGCCATCGCCAGGGCGAGCCCGTCCGCCTGCGGGAACCGGCGTCCGGTCTTCGCGCTGAAGACGATGTACGCCGCCCACATCACCCCCGCCCCCAGCGCGAAGGCAACGCCGACCGGGTCGAGGGTGTCGAAGCCGCCCCCGCCCAGCAGGAACACCCCCGCGAGGGCCAGGCCCGCCCAGACGAAGTTGATCGCTCTGCGGGAGGCGATGACGGAGAGGGCGAGCGGGCCCAGCACCTCCAGGGTGACCGCCGGGCCCAGCGGGATGCGGTGCACGGCCTGGTAGAAGAGGCCGTTCATCCCGGCCATGGTGAGCCCGAAGACGATCACCGTGACCCAGTCGGCGCGGACGTATCCGCGCACCTTGGGGCGGCAGACGAGCAGCAGCACGATCGCCGCCACCGCCAGTCGCAGGGTGACGATCCCGAGCGCCCCGGCCCGGGGCATCAGGGTCACCGCCAGCGCCCCGCCGAACTGCACCGACAGCCCGCCCGCCAGCACCAGCCCGACCGGCCCCAGTGAGCCCCGGCGGCGCGGGCCGCGTGCCGGCGACGCCGGACGGGAGGGGTGGGAGGGACCGGGGGAGGGGGAAGGGACGGTGGATGCGGTGGCGTCGGGGGTGGCTGGGGTGGTCACAGGGCGTTCCAAAAGGCTTGGGGTGGGCGGTGGTTGGCCGTCGGGGAGCGGCGGGGAATGTTCATTGCCATGGACTTTTCGGTCCAGGGTAGTGGACTACGTCAGGCGTGTGAACCGGGTATGCCACTGACGTGAGTGTCACGCTCCTCACTCCTCCCCGGGGTCCGGCCTCCGGGCCAGTTCCTCCGCCAGCACCTCCGCCAGATGCCGTCCCAGCACCCCTGCAAACTGCTCCATCTGCGTCCGGCAGGAGTAGCCGTCCGCCAGGACCACCGTCTCCCCCGGCGGAGCCGCCCGCAGCGACGGCAGGAGCTGCTCCTCCGCGCAGGCCCGGGAGACCTCGGCGTGCCCCCGTTCGAAGCCGAAGTTCCCGGCCAGGCCGCAGCAGCCGCCGGACAGGTCGCCGGTGAGTCCGGCCGCCGCGCGGAGCCGTCGTTCGGCCGCGTCGCCCAGGACCGCGTGCTGGTGGCAGTGGGTCTGGCCGGCCACCGGGCGGTCGAGGCGGGGCGGTGTCCAGTGCGGGGCGTGCTCCTCCAGGGTCTGGGCGAAGGTGCGGACCCGGGCGGCCAGCCGCGCCGCTCTGGGGTCGTCGGGGAGCAGCTCGGGCAGGTCGGTGCGGAGCGCGGCGGCGCAGCTCGGCTCCAGGACGACGACCGGGGCGTGGGTCTCCAGCACCGGTTCCATCAGGTCGAGGGTGCGGCGGAGCACCGCGCGGGCGCGGTCGAGCTGGCCGGTGGAGATATAGGTGAGCCCGCAGCAGACGCGGCCCCGGCCGCGCAGCAGGGTCATCGGGTCGAGGGCGACCGAGATGCCGTCGCCGATGGGCGGGCGCTTGAAGTGGACGGTCGGCGGGAGCGCGACCCGCAGCCCGGCGGCCTCCAGGACCCGCACGGCCGCCTCGCCGACGGACGGGGAGAGGTGCTCGGTGAAGGTGTCCGGCCAGAGGATGACCAGCTCGGCGCCCGACCGGGCCCGGCTCCGCCCGCGCCGCGCCTCCCACCACTGGCTGAAGGTGCGCCGCGCCAGACGGGGAACCGCCCGGTCGCCGTCGACCCCCGCCAGCCGCTTGCCGAGCCGGGCCAGCGGCGGCAGCGCGGCGAGGGCGTTGACCAGCCGCGCCGTCCGGGTCCGGGCGGTCCAGCGCAGCCAGAACGGGAGCCGCCCCAGCGTGTAGTGGGCGGCGGGCCTGCGCCGCCCGGCGTAGTGGTGGTGCAGGAACTCCGCCTTGTAGGTGGCCATGTCGACGCCGACCGGGCAGTCCGAGCGGCACCCCTTGCAGGAGAGGCACAGATCGAGGGCGTCCCGTACCTCGGTGGAGCGCCAGCCGTCCGTCACCACCTCTCCGGCGAGCATCTCGTGCAGCAGCCGGGCCCGCCCGCGCGTCGAGTGCGCCTCCTCGCCGGTCGCCCGGAAGGACGGGCACATCACGGCGGGCCCGGTGGCCGTCGTCGTCCGGCACTTGGCGACGCCCACGCAGCGGCGGACGGCGGCCGAGAAGTCACCGCCGTCGGCCGGATAGCCGAAGGCCACCTCGACCGGCTCGCGGGGCAGCGGCGCGAACCGCAGATGGGCGGTGAGCGGGGCGGGCCGGACCAGGATCCCCGGGTTGAGCAGGTCGTCCGGGTCCCAGACGCCCTTGACCCGCTCGAAGAGGGTCACCATCTCCGGCCCGTACATCAACGGGAGCAGCTCCGCGCGGGCCTGTCCGTCGCCGTGCTCCCCGGAGAGCGAGCCGCCGTGCGCGACGACCAGCGCGGCCAGTTCCTCGGAGAAGGCGCGGAAGCGGGCGACGCCCGGCGCGGTCAGCAGGTCGAAGTCGATCCGGACATGGACGCAGCCGTCGCCGAAGTGGCCGTACGGGGTGCCGCGCAGCGCGTGGGCGGCCAGCAGGGCGCGGAAGTCGCGCAGGTAGGGGCCGAGGCGGGCGGGCGGGACCGCGCAGTCCTCCCAGCCGGGCCAGGCCTCCGTGCCGTCCGGCATCCTCGTCGCCGTACCCGCCGCGTCCTCGCGCAGGCGCCACAGGGCGCGCTGCCCGGCCGGGTCGGTGATCACCCGGGCGTCGAGGGCATCGGCGGCCCGGACGATCCCGTCCGCCGCCGCGCGGGCCTCGGCCGCCGTACCCCCGCCGGTCTCCACGAACAGCCACGCCCCGCCGCGCGGCAGCCCCGCCACCGGCCGGCCCGACCGCACCAGGTCGGCGGCCATCCCCTCCACCGTCAGCGGCCCGTACGGCAGCAGACCGGGGGCCGCTTCGGCGGCGGCGCTCTCGTCCCCGTACCCCAGCACCGCCAGGGCTCGGGCGGGCGGCGTCTCCACCAGGCTCACCACCGCCTCGGTGAGCACCCCCAGGGTGCCCTCGGAGCCGCAGAACGAACGGGCGACATCCGCGCCCCGCTCCGGGAGCAGCGCGTCGAGGGCGTAGCCCGAGATACGGCGGGGCAGGTCGGGAAAGCCGGTACGGAGCCGCTCGGCCTCGGCCGCCCGCTCGACCAGCGCGCGCAGCCCGTCCGGCGCCCCGGCCCACTTCTGCCCCAGCCGCAGGGTCCGGCCGCGCGCGGTGAGCACACTCAGCTCCCGCACGCTGTCCGCCGTCGTCCCCCATGCCACCGAGTGGGCGCCGCAGGAGTTGTTGGCGATCATTCCGCCGAGGGTGCAGCGGCTGTGGGTGGACGGGTCCGGTCCGAAGCGCAGTCCGTGCGGGGCGGCGGCCTCCTGGAGCCGGTCCAGGACCAGCCCCGGCTGCACCACGGCGGTACGGGCCGCCGGGTCCAGGGCGACCAGGCGGTTCATGTGCCGGGTGAAGTCCAGCACCACGCCCGTGCCGGTGGCCTGCCCGGCGATCGACGTACCCCCGCCGCGCGGGACGACCGGCACACCGCGCGCCCGGCACACCTCCAGCACCGCCGCCACGTCGTCGGCGTCCCGGGGCGCCGCCACCCCCAGCGGGACGCGCCGGTAGTTGGAGGCGTCCATGGTGACCAGCGCGCGGGCCCCGGCACCGAAATCGACCTCGCCCCGGACAGCCGTACGCAGTTGTGCTTCGAGATCCGTGTGATCCGTCGTCATGGCTCCAGGATGCACGCGGTGACGGACAGTGACGTCGAGTTGTCCACAGGGGCTCGTCATTTGTCACACCTTCATTGAACAAGTCATTCAACATATTTCGTTGACATCCATACACGCCCTCGCGCACGCTGGTCCCATGACCGACGACCCCTTCACCCCACCCCACCCCGAACAAGCCCGCGCCCAGCGCGTCTACGCCTCCCTCCTGCGGATCGCCGAGCGCCACGCCGCCACCGACACCCAGCGGGCCCGCCAGACCCACCCCACCTTCCTCGCCCCGCACGAAGCCGTCCGGCTGGTGTCGTTCCTGCTCAGCGGGGCCGCACTGCGGGAGGAGGGGGAACCGGAGGTCGACCGTCCGGACATCACCGCCGCGCTGAGCCTCGTCCCCCTCGTACGGGGCGAGCTGGACGAACTGGAGACCGGCCTCCTCCAGATGGCCCGGGGCCGCGGGATGACCTGGCAGGAGATCGCCTTCGGACTCGGCCTGGGCACCCCCCAGGCGGCCCGCCAGCGATACGAGCGCCTGGCGAGCAGGGCGGCGACGGAGGACGGGGAGAAGGAGAGCCCCACCTCCTGAACCATGACCCGCCGAACCGTGACCCGCTGAACCATGACCCACTGAACCATGACCCACTGAAGCGTGACCCGCCGACCATGACCCGCCGAAGCGGGCCGACCCCGCCCCCGACCCGCCCTCGTCTCATCCGACGGACATGTTTCCGCCCGGTTTCACCCACCCGATAGCCTGCGGGTCGTGGCCGACATCCAGATTCCCGCTGACATCAAGCCCGCCGACGGTCGATTCGGCGCTGGCCCCTCCAAGGTGCGTGTCGAGGCGCTGGACGCCCTCGCCGCCACCGGTACCTCTCTGCTGGGCACCTCCCACCGCCAGGCCCCGGTCAAGAACCTGGTCGGCACGGTGCGCGAAGGTATCAGCGAGCTGTTCCAGCTCCCCGAAGGCTACGAGGTGATCCTCGGCAACGGCGGCTCCACCGCGTTCTGGGACATCGCGACCCACGGCCTGATCGAGAACAAGTCGCAGCACCTGAGCTTCGGCGAGTTCAGCTCGAAGTTCGCGAAGGCGGCCAAGCTGGCGCCGTGGCTGGCGGACCCGGAGGTCATCACCGCCGACCCCGGCACCCACCCGGAGGCGGCGGCATCGGCCGGTGTCGACGTCTACGCCTTCACCCACAACGAGACCTCGACCGGTGTCGCGATGCCCATCGAGCGGGTCGCGGGCGCCGACGAGGGCGCACTCGTCCTGGTCGACGCCACTTCCGGCGCGGGCGGCCTCCCGGTCGACATCGCCGAGACCGACGTCTACTACTTCGCTCCGCAGAAGTCCTTCGCCTCCGACGGCGGACTGTGGATCGGCGTCTTCTCCCCGGCGGCGATCGAGCGCGCGGAGCGCGTCCACGCCTCGGGCCGGCACGTCCCGGAGTTCTTCTCGCTGCCGACGGCGATCGACAACTCCCGCAAGAACCAGACGTACAACACCCCGGCACTCGCCACCCTCTTCCTCCTCAACGAGCAGTTGGAGTGGCTGAACGGCCAGGGCGGCCTGGACTGGTCGGTACGCCGTACGGCCACCTCCGCGCGGACGCTCTACGGCTGGGCGGAGGACGTGAAGTTCGCCAGCCCCTTCGTCACCGACCCCGCCAAGCGCTCCCAGGTCATCGGCACGATCGACTTCAGCGACGAGGTGGACGCCGCCGCCGTCGCCAAGGTCCTGCGCGCCAACGGCATCGTCGACACCGAGCCCTACCGCAAGCTCGGCCGCAACCAGTTGCGCGTGGCGATGTTCCCGGCCATCGAGCCGTCGGACGTCGAGGCCCTGACGAAGTGCGTGGACTACGTCATCGAGCAGCTCTGATCCGACCTCGGTACACGCGAACACCCGAAGGGCGCCCGGCGGAACAACCACTCCGCCGGGCGCCCTTCGCGCACCCATCCTGCCTAGCCCTGCTCGCCGTCACCCTCCACGAACAGCTCCTCGGCGTCCGTCACGGTCAGCGCGCGGTCGAACCAGCGGTCCAGGACGTCCAGTTCGGCACCGGCGGCGATGCGCTCGCGGACCGGGGCGGGGATGTCGATGTCACGGGCGGCGAGGATACGGAGGATGTCCTCCGTACGCCCTTCGAGACGCCCTTCGACGCGACCCTTGACGCGGCCTTCCTCCTGCCCCTTCGCCCGCCCCTCCAGCCAGGTCTCCTCCAGGAGCGTGCCGCTGCCGGGGAAGTTGGGGGTGTACTTGCGCATCAACTGCCTCCAGAGGTCGCGGTCCGAGCCCGTGCCCAGACCAATTTCGACGTACTCCGCCCACATATCGATGCTCAGCCCCTCACCGGGCGCCGCATCGGCCTCCGAGCTGGCCTGCATCCCGGCCGCCAGCGCCTCCAGTATGGCAGGCAGCCCCGGGTCCTTGGCGTGGGCGAACGCCGCGAACACGGCAAGCGGGACATCCGCCGCCACCTCGGCGGGATCCGTGATCGCGGACAGATTCCCGGGCCCGAGGACCATCGGATACACATGCATGCTGGTGTGAAAGCCGGGACCGATCCGGATGGGCTCCATCGCCCATACGGCTGTCTGCTTGTCCCGGCACAGGACCACCAGCACGGGCGGCAGACGGTACTTGGCATACAAGTAGGCCAAGTAGTAGGTCCAACTGTTGCGCTTGTCCGGGTCCTTCTTCCCCTGTGCCTCGACCGCGAGGAGGAAACCCCCCTCGTCGGAGGCGGCCCGCACCCGGAACAGGCTGTCCACGCGGCGCTCCATCGGCCGGATCTCGGTGAGGTCGGTGTCCAGCGGATCGATCGAGTAGTACTCGGGGAAGGCGATACCGGCCCTCGGCAGGAGCCTGGCGAACAGTCCCGGGTCGTCCCGGAAGATCCGATGCATCGCATCGTGTGGCGAACTAACCATATGACGGACGGTAGTTGGGCGAGTGCGCCCTTTACACGCGATCGGCCCTCACATCAGCCGAACGAGTGAATATGCCAAGTGAATATGACAAAACAAAACCGGGCTCCGGAACTCAGCCCGCCCCACGGCCGAAACCCTCGAACTCCCACCCGAACTGCCGCACGAACGCCTCCCACCCATCCCGCGAAACCGTCACCCACGGCCCCTCGGGGTCTTTGCTGTCGCGGACGGTCCGGCCTTGGGGGGCGGTGGGGGCGACTTCGACGCAGTTGCCCTGCTGTCCGGAGTACGACGACTTCCGGAAGGGGCCCACTACGTCCGTCACGATGCGTCTTCCTTGAGGGTCCGCACTATGGCCCGCAGGTACTTCGAGCTGGCGTCCGGCGTCAACGCTGCTGATCGTAGTAGGTCGAACGTATTGCCGTAAGCTGCGAGGTCTTCGGGAGCTTCGAGGACGGACGTGCCCCGGAGGTTCTCCATCGTGACGGCCTCGGCGGCGGGTTCGTTGTCGAAACTGAACGACGAGAACGCGGAACTCGCCGCCGCAAGCGCCCCCGCGCTGAACGGCAGCACCTGCACCGTCACGTTCTTGCGCCGGCCGACCTCCAGGATCGCGGCGAGCTGCTCGCGATGGACCTCGACACTCACCAGCGGATGCGCGATCACCGCCTCCCAGATGATCGCGGTGTACGACGCCCCGCCCTCCCCGATCTTCGCCTGCCGCCCCCTGCGCACCTTCACCAACTGGGCGATCACCTCCGGCGCCACATAGTCGGGCCCCGCCGAGATCACCGCCTCCGCGTACTGCGGTGTCTGCAACAGCCCCGGCACCAGCACCGGTTGCCACTCGCGGATATAGGTGGCATCGTCCTCCAGCGCGATGTGGTCGACGTAGTCCGGGCGCAGATGAGCGGCGTGTTCCAGCCACCAGCCGCGGCTCTTGGAGTGCTTCGCCAGCTCCTCCAGTTTGGTGCGCACGTCCGGGTCGTCGACGCCGTACGCGTCCAGGAGCAGCCGTACCTCGATCACCCGGGCCGTGACATGCCCGCTCTCCAGACGGCTGACCCGGGCCTGGCTCGCCGCGATGACCTCGGCGGCCTGCGGCTGGTCGAAACTGGCGGCATAGCGGTACTGCCTGAGCGCCGTACCCAATCGCCGACTGCGCACGGTCGGCCGTCCACCTGCGGGCATGTGACCTCCCCTCTCTCTTCGGGGGGTCACCATCCCACAGCGATCACGGACCGTGAGCGCCCATCACTCGATCGAGTGGACGAGTGAATACATTCAGTTGAGTGGGTGCATTCGGGACATATTCCAGGCGGTTTTCGGGACATCGCGGCACGTCACCGCACATCGACCCAGCTCACCGCATCGAACACATCCGTGCCGCACCCACTCACCCGACGGCTCTCCTCGGCCCTCCCGGTCTGCCTGCCGGCTACCTGCTCAACCGCTGGAAGCGCCGCACCGCCAGCGGCAGGAAGACCGCCGTCAGGATCAGCGGCCACAGTCCGGACATCAGCAGGGCGTTCTGCTCGATCCAGGAGTCACCGCCCCCGACCGGCGTGCCGAACAGATCGCGGGTCGCCGCCGCCGTCGAGGAGATCGGGTTCCACGCGGCCACCCAGCCCAGCCAGTCCGGCATCAACTGCGGGGCGACGAAGATGCTGGAGATCATGGTGAGCGGGAAGGCCACCGCGAAGAGACCGCCCGCCGCCTCCGGGTTGGGCACGATCAGGCCCAGCCAGACCCCGACCCAGATCAGCGCGAACCGCAGCCACAGCAGCAGTCCGAAGGCCGCCAGGAAGCCCCAGCCGCCGTCCGGGCGCCAGCCCATCGCCATCGCGGTCAGCATCATGATCGCCAACTCGGCGCAGGCCACCAGCAGATCGGTCACCCCCCGCCCCGCGACCACCGCCGACGACGACATCGGCATCGAGCGGAACCGGTCGATGACGCCCTTGGTGGAGTCGTAGACGACGACCGTCGCCGTGTTGATGAACCCGAAGGCCATGGTCATCACGAACATGCCGGGCATCAGGAAGTCCTTGTAGTCCCCGCCGCCCGGCACGGTCATCGCGCTGCCGAAGACATAGCCGTAGAGGAGGACGGAGAGGATCGGGAAGCCCAGTTGCCAGGCGATGTTCACCGGCTGGCGCTGGTAGTGGGTCAGTCCGCGCCGGACGATGTTCCAGACGTCGGCGAGGAGCCAGTACGTGCCGCCGCGCGCGGGCGGCGCGTCCGTGGTCTTCAGATCGAGGGTGCTGGTGCTCATGCGGCGGCCGTCTCCTTCTCCACCCGGTGTCCGGTCAGGCGCAGGAAGACATCGTCGAGGCTGGGCCTGCGCAGCCCGATGTCCTCGACCGTGACACCCTCGTCCTGGAGGATCCGGGCGACCTCGGTGAGCGCCGCCACCCGGTCGGTGACCGGGGCGTGCACCCGCAACTCCGTCTCGTCGGACTCCGGTTCGCCGTCCGAGACCCGAGCGACGACCTTCACCGCGCGCGCGATGTCGGAGCGCTCGGCGAGGACCACCTCGATCCGGTCGCCGCCGATCAGGTTCTTCAGTCCGTCCGGGGTGTCGTCGGCGATGGCCCGGCCCTGGTCGATGACGGTGATCCGGGAGGCGAGCTTGTCGGCCTCCTCCAGATACTGGGTGGTCAGCAGGACGGTCGTACCGCCCGCGACCAGCGCGCGCACCGACTCCCAGACCTCGCCGCGGCTGCGCGGGTCGAGGCCGGTCGTCGGCTCGTCCAGAAAGAGGACCGCCGGGGCGAGGATCATCGACGCCGCCAGGTCCAGCCGTCGGCGCATACCGCCGCTGTAGCCCCCGGCGCCCTTGTCGGCGGCCTCCGTGAGGTCGAACTGCTCCAGCAGCTCGGCCGCCCGGCTCTTGGCGCGCCGCCCGCCGAGATGGAACAGACGGCCGAACATCTCCAGGTTCTGCCGGCCCGTGAGCACCTCGTCCACCGCCGCGTACTGGCCGGTCAGCCCGATCCGGGCGCGAACCTCGCGCGCCCTGGTCGCCACGTCGAGACCGGCGACCGCGGCCCGCCCGCCGTCCAGCTTGATCAGCGTGGACAGGATGCGTACGGCGGTGGTCTTCCCGGCGCCGTTCGGCCCGAGCAGTCCGTGCACGGTGCCTTCCCGGACGGCGAGATCGAAGCCGTCCAGCGCGCGCTTCTCGCCGTAGCGCTTCTCCAGGCCCCGGGCCTGTACCGCGAATCCGTCGTCCATGTGCCTTCCCCCTCGACGGCCCCTGGGGGCCTCTCCCTGCGACGAGCCCTGCCGCTCACCGACTAACCGAGTACAGCGTACCCGATTGCGCGTACAGCGTACTCAATTTTTACTCCGGGCCGCCCACCAGCCCTTTAAAGTGGTGCCATGACGAGCAGGAAGAAGGTCGACGCCCACGGCAGCGAGGGCGGCGGCCCCGGCACGAAGGGCCCCGGCGGGGCGGATTCCGAGGGTGCGGATTCCGAGGGCTCCGGGACCAGAAGGCCGGGCACCCGGGGGTCCGCCTCCCCGGCACCCGGCTCCCCGGCACCCGGTGGCACGGCACCCGGTGGCACGGAGACCAGCGGCGCCGGGGACATCGTCCGCACCCTCGAACTGCTCTGGGACGTCGGCCGCCGCCCCACCCGCGGCCCCAAACCCGGTCTCTCCCTCGACCGGATCGTGGAGGCGGCCGTCGGGGTCGCGGACGCGGACGGTCTGGAGGCGCTCTCGATGCGCCGGGTCGCCGCGGAACTCGGCACCGGCGCCATGTCGTTGTACCGGTACGTCCCCGGCAAGGCCGAGCTGCTCGATCTGATGCTGGACCGCGTCCAGCGCCCCTCCGAGAACCCCGCCGACCTCGGCGACGGCGGCTGGCGCTCCGCCCTGGAGGCCATGGGCCGCGCCACCCTCGCCCTCTACCGCCGCCACCCCTGGCTGCTCCATGTCAACCAGTCCCGGCCGATCCTCGGCCCGAGCGCGCTCGACGGCATGGAGAAGGTGCTCTCCCGGATCCGCCCGATGGGCCTGCCCGACCGCGAGTTGGTCTCGACGATCGTCCTGGTGGACAGCTATGTCGTCGGCGCCGCCCGCACCAAGGTCCACCAGGCGGAGGTCGAGCGCCGCACCGGGCTCACCGACATGGAGTTCTGGGAGGCCCAGGTCCCGATCCTCACCGAGGTCCTCGACAGCGGCCGGTTCCCCCTCATGGCCTCCCTCGACGACAACACCTGGGGCTCGAACTTCGACCACTTCGAATTCGGCCTCCAGCGCCTCCTCGACGGCCTGGAGGCGGAAGTGGCCCGCAGAGGGTCCTCCGACGGCCGCCCCTCCCGGCCCCCCGAGAACCCCGACCCCACCTGCGCCCCGGACACCACCGGCACCCCCTGACCCCGGCCGGGAACCACCCCTCTCACCCCCCGCGTCCTCCCCGGCGCACCGGCACACGCGCGCACCGCAGGGGGAGGGCACCGCCCATGATGTTCGGCTTCGGCGACGACTGGACGGTCCTCTTCCTCGTCCCCCTGCTGCTGTGGATCCCCTTCGGACCGTTCCTGATGGCCGCCACCGGCGTCTGGTGCGCCCGCCGGCCGGGCCGGGCACCCCGCCTCTGGTCCGTCCTGCCGCCCCTGCTGCCGGTCACGGTGGGCCTGGTCATCATCGCCCTCCCCCGCGCCGACGGCCCCGGCACCAACTGGGACGACATCACCGGCTTCGTCACCGTCTACATCGGCGGCATCACCGTCCTGCCCTGGCTGCTGGGCTACGGCATCACCCGCGCCGTCCGCGCCCGACGCAAGAAGACCTAACCCCGCCGCCTCCTGCGCCGCGCCCCCAGCACCAGCAGCGCCACCACCGCCGCGCCCAGCGCCCCGGCCCCGACGGACAGATCGCGCCCGTCACCGGCCCCGCTCCCCGAGTCCTCGGCCCCGGCCGCCGAGTCGGCGGACCCACCGCCCCCGTCCCCCGGCGGGTCCTCGGGCAGGACCTTGCTGCCCTCGCCCTCGGCCCCGTACATCAGCCGGTTCCCGTCGGCGGTGTAGGTGACGGACTCGCCCTGGACGAAGCCGGTCGGCACGCTCAGCCGCTCCAGGCGCTTGAGCTGCCCGCCGTTCCAGGTGTAGGCGACGGCCCCGAAGTAGCTGCGGACGACGAGATACCGGGCGTCGGGGGAGAGGGTGGCGTCGGTGGCCTCCAGATCCGGGACGGCGGCGATCGGCTTGAACACATTGGTGCCGGACGGCGACAGCTCGGCGGGTCCCTCGTAGAGATGACCGCCCTCGGCGTTCTTGTCGACGACGTAGACCCGCCCGGTCTCCGGGTGCACCACCAGGGACTCGGCGTCCCGGGCGCCGTCCTCGTACTGGACGACGTACTGGGTGGCGCGGACCGTCCGGTCGGTGAGTTCCGCCGGCTCGGGGAGCTGATAGATCCAGACGTGGTCCCAGGTGCCGCCGAGGTTGTCGCCGATGTCGCCGACATAGATCTGGTTGCCGGGGCCGATCGAGATCGCCTCGACGTCCCTCGGGGTGCCGACGCCGGTGAGGGTGAGGGTGGCGACCGTCTCGCCGGTGGCGCTGTCGACGGCGTAGAGGAAGGCGCCGTCGTCGCTGTCGTTGTGCGTCCAGTAGATCCCCGGGTGCTGACGGGACGCGGCGAGACCGCTGGACTCGGTGATCCGCGGGTCCTCGATGGTGAACCCCTCGTCACCGTCGGCGGCGGAGGCGGTCGACGGCAGAGCGAGCAGCCCGCCGGTGAGCAGTGCGGTGGCGGCGAGGGGGACCAGGGATCGGCGCATGCCCCAAGACTGCCATCCCGTACGCCCGTTCCGGCCCGCACACCCGTACGCCCGCCCGCTCCCGGTGGGGTGGCCGGGTTCGCGGCACCGCTGTTCCACCCCGGCCCGTCCCCCTCCCCCACCCATCCCTCATCATGAGCGGATGCTCAGGTTGATGCCGGTAGGCGACTCGATGACCATCGGCAGCGCGGGCGACCACACCTGGCGCTACCGGCTGTGGCGGCATCTGTGCGCCACCTACGGAGGCCCGTTCACGCTGGTCGGCCCGAGGGAGACGCTCTACGACAAGACCGCCGACGCCCCCGTGTCGTACGCCTACGCCGAGCCGGACTTCCCGCGCCGGCATCTCGCCGGGTGGGGCGAGGGCTGGCTGCACATGGCGCCGGTGATCGGGGCCGCGGCCCGCGCCGCCAAGGCCGATGTCCTGCTTGTCTCCCTGGGCCTGATCGACCTGGGTTTCTACACGGACGCCGGGCAGACCGCCGCGAACGTCCGGGCGTTCGTCGCCGGGGCCAGGGAGACCCGGCCCGGGATCGGCATGGTCGTCCTCCCGGTGATACCGAACATCCGGGCCGCCGCCGACGACCACTTCGCCACCGAGGTCGCCGCCTTCAACGAACTCCTCGCCAAGGCCGTCGCCGACCTGGACGAACCCCGCTCCCCGCTTCTCCTCGCCGCACCCCCGCCCGCCTACGACCTCCACACCGACACCTACGACGGCACCCACCCCAACCCCGAGGGCGAACACAAGATCGCGGCGGCCTTCGCGGAGGCCCTGTACCAGGGCTGGGACCTGGGCGCCCCCTACACACCCTGAGCCCGGATCTGCCCGACGAGCGCCGCCGCGCACTCCTCCACCCCACCGGGCGCGGCACCCACCCCCTCACCCAGATACCCCCGCCGCGCCCACTCCAGCACCGGCCGGTGCCGGGCGGGGAGCCGTTCGGCCGCCCATCCGGCCGCCGCGTCCTTGCTCCTGATGTCCCCGGTGACCAGGGTCGTCCAGATCCGGGCCAGGGTCAGCAGCACATTCCGGGTGTCCGTCGCCAGCTCGGCCAGCAGCTCCGGCACCCCGGCGACGATCGCCCGCCGCAGATCGGCGTGCGGTACGACGGGCAGCAGGGTGCGCGCCGACGGTCCGTACAGGGGGGTGTCGGCGGCGCGGGCCATGGTGAGGAGGGGCGCGAGGTCGGGCATGGGTTCCGGGCCGGGGACGTATCCGCGTCCGTACTCCTTCCTCAGCCACTCCCCGTAGAGGAAGTCGCAGACCGGCGGGTACCGCCAGGGGTCGATGGCGGCGCGCGTCACGACGATCAGCTCGACCGGCCGCCGCCCCCTGTCCCCGACCGCGCCGGACACCTCCCCCACCGCCCGCACCAGCGCCGCGCGCCGCCCCGCGCTCAGCGACCGCTCGACGACCACCAGCAGATCGACATCACTGTCGGGCCGCAGCCCGGCGACCACGGCGGAGCCGTGGAGATAGACACCGAGGAGGGTGTCACCGAGGTGGACGTGGAGGAGGGGGAGGAGGGAGGGGGTGGGGTCGACGGGTGCCATGGGGGCGGGGGGCTGCACGGGGTCGGTCGGCTGGTCCGGGGCGGCGGGTCGGGTCGGCATGTCCGGCACTATGGGCGCCGCTCACTGCCCGTGTCCACGCTTTATGCCTATCGTTGGACTGCGCGGCTGCGCCCGTTCGCGGGGCGGGCCGGGGAGGAGCGCCACGATGACCGTCGCAGAGTCCGACAGGATCGATATGGCCGACGAAAACGCACAGCGCCTCGACGCGTGGTTCGAGCTGGTGGAGCGGATGGTCCCCGAGGGATTCAAGGTCGAGGTCGTCGAGGGGGCCGTCCATATGGTGCCGCAGCGTTTCACGCACGGGGAGATCGCGCGCCGGATCATCCATGCGCTGGAGGACAGGTTCGGCAGGGATGTCACGGTGGCCACGGACGTCCGTATCGACTTCCCCGGCCACCAGAACGGCTTCTGCCCCGATGTGATGAAGCTGCGCGACGGGGCTGAGCGGGACGCCGAGCGGGGCTGGCGCCACGAGGACGTGGAATTCGTCGCCGAGGTCATCTCACGCGGTACGGGAGCCAACGACTACGGCCCCAAGAAGGCCGCGTACGCGCAGGCCGGGGTCCCCGTCTATGTCATCGCCGACCCTTATACCGGTCGCTGCCATGTCTTCACCGAGCCCAAGGACGGCGAGTACCGCACCGAGTCCCGGATCGACTTCGGTGATCCCGTCGATCTGACCCACACCTTCCTGGACCTGACCATCGACACCTCGAAGTTCCCCCGCGACTGAACCCCCTCCCCACTTGCCTGGAGCCCACTCCAAGCCGTTGGCTTGTGGACCATGGAGTACACGCAGCTCGGACGCACGGGACTCAAGGTCAGCCGACTCGTCCTCGGCACGATGAACTTCGGTCCGCAGACGGACGAACCCGACAGCCACGCCATCATGGACGCGGCGCTGGACGCGGGCATCAACTTCTTCGACACCGCGAACGTCTACGGCTGGGGCGAGAACAAGGGCCGTACCGAATCGATCATCGGCAACTGGTTCGCGAAGGGCGGCGACCGCCGGGACAAGGTCGTCCTCGCCACCAAGGTGTACGGCAACATGGCGGCCGACGGCGACGCCTGGCCCAACCACGACAAGCTCTCGGCCAAGAACATCCGCCGCGCGGTCGACGCCTCCCTCCAGCGCCTGCGGACCGATTACATCGACCTCTACCAGTTCCACCACATCGACCGGTCCACGCCGTTCGAGGAGATCTGGCAGGCCGTCGACGTCCTGATCCAGCAGGGCAAGATCCTCTACGCCGGTTCCAGCAACTTCCCCGGCTACAAGATCGCCCAGGCCAATGAGATCGCCGAGCGCCGCGGCGGCACGATCGGCCTGGTCAGCGAGCAGTGCCTCTACAACCTGGCCGAGCGGCGCGCCGAGATGGAGGTCATCCCGGCCGCGCAGGAGTACGGCCTCGGTGTCATCCCGTGGTCCCCGCTGCACGGCGGGCTGCTCGGCGGGGTGATCAAGAAGGAGGTCCAGGGCGGACGCCGTGCCTCCGGCCGCGCGGCCGACACCCTGAAGGACCCGACGGTCCGCGCCCAGATCCAGTCCTACGAGGATCTCCTCGACAAGCACGGCCTGGAACCCGGCGAGACGGCCCTGGCCTGGCTCCTCACCCGCCCCGGCATCACCGGCCCGATCGTCGGCCCCCGCACCGCGGAGCAGTTGGAATCCGCCCGCCGAGCGGTCGACCTGAAGCTGGACGACGAGGTCCTCAAGGCCCTGGACGACATCTTCCCGGGCCCGGGTCCCAGCCCGGAGGCGTTCGCCTGGTAGCGGCAGGGGTCCAGCTCTTCAGCAGGCGGCGGGCGAATCGCCCTTCAGGGGCGGGAGGAACTCCGCGACCAGCCACGACGCACCCGCACCCGCACCCGCACCCGGCAGATAACGGGCACCCCTACCTCCCCACAGCAGAAGCCAAAGCGACAACCACAAACAAAAGCACAAGCGCACCGGCCATAATCCGGTTCCGGGTCTTCGGATCCACGCCCCGAGCCTAACCGCCGCCCCCCAGCCCCCAGCGCCCGACCACCTCGTACCGTGGCCGGGCGCCCGGCACTCCGGGCGCCGGCGGATTGCTGCGGACCAGCGCGATGTCCCCGACCCGCCACTCCACCCCGCCGAACCCCTCCAGCGCGGCCACATACGACCCCACGTCGGGCGGAGCCCCACCCCGTGCGCGGGCCAGCGTCAGATGGGGCCGGTACCGCCGGTGCTCCGCGTGCCCGGCACCGGCCCGCCGTCCCGCCGCCTCCGCCCGTTCCGCGAGCCGCCGCAGCACCACGAGGTCCCCCTCCGCCCCGGCCCACAGCGCCCGCCCGTGCCCGAACTGCCCGCCGCCCCGCACGGCCAGCGCGAAGGGCGGCGTCCGCCCCGCCGCCCGCGCCAGCCGCGCCGACAGCTCGGGGACGACGCCGTCGTCGACCTCCCCGTAGAAGGCGAGGGTGAAGTGCCAGCCGGCCGGGTCGGTCCAGCGCAGCGCCTCCCCGCCCGGCAGGCGGCGCAGCGCGGCGACCTCGTCGGCGAGGGCGTCGACCACGGGTCCGGGCGGCGGCAGCACGGCCGCGAAGAGCCTCACGGCCCCCGACCCTGCCACACCCGGCCGCTTCAGGCAGCCCCCGCCAGCTCCTCCTCAGCCGAATCCCGGTCCCGATTCCGGTCCCGATTCCGGTCCCGGCCCCCGTCCCGCTGCCGGTCCCCGTCCCCGTCCCCGTCCCGCTGTCGCGGCACGAACCGTACCCGCGGCCGTCCCGCGTCCCACCCCATCAACAGCCGCAGGCCGCCGGTCCGGGCGAGGACGACGCCGATGGTCGCGGCGGCGAGGGCGGCGACCGCGCCGCCGACCGCGAGGCCGACCCGGGCACCGTAGGCGTCGGTCATCCAGCCGACGATCGGGGCGCCGACCGGTGCTCCGCCGAGGAAGACCATCATGTAGAGGGCGAGCACCCGGCCCCGCATGGCGGGGTTGGTGGACATCTGGATCGCGGTGTTGGCGGTGACGTTGACCGTCATGCCGAACAGCCCGATCGGGATCATCAGCAGGGCGAACATCCACAACTGCGGTGTCGCCGCGGCGGCGATCTCCAGCAGCCCGAAGAGCAGCGCGGCGGCGCTGAGCACCCGCAGCCGCGCGGTGCCCCGGCGGGCGGCGAGGAGCGCCCCGGTGACCGAGCCGACGGCCATCAGGGTGTTGAAGAGGCTGTAGGCACCGGCCCCGGCGTGGAAGACGTCGTCGGCGAAGGCGGACAGGTACACCGGGAAGTTGAAGGCGAAGGTGCCGATGAAGCCGACCAGCACGATGGGCCAGATCAGCTCGGGCCGCCCGGCGACATACCGCAGCCCCTCTCTCAGTTGTCCCTTGCCGCGCGGGGCGCGTTCGACGGTGTGCAGCTCGCGGCCCCGCATCAGCAGCAGTCCGGTGATGGGGGCGAGGAAGGACAGCCCGTTGAAGAGGAAGGCGTAGCCCGTGCCCACCCCGGTGATCAGGACACCGGCGACGGCGGGGCCGATCATGCGGGCGGACTGGAAGTTCGCGGAGTTCAGGCTGACCGCGTTCTGGAGCTGGTCGGGGCCGACCATCTCGGAGACGAAGGACTGCCGGGCGGGGTTGTCGACGACGGTGGCGAGGCCGACGGCGAGGGCGGCGAGATAGACGTGCCAGACCTCGACCAGTCCGGTGAGGGTCAGTACGGCCAGCGCGAGACCGCTGAGGCCCATCGCGGTCTGGGTGAACAGCAGGGTGCGGCGCTTGGGGAGCCGGTCGACCAGGACCCCGCCGTAGAGGCCGAAGAACAGCATCGGCAGGAATTGCAGGGCCGTGGTGAAACCGACGGCGGTGGCGGAGCCGGTGAGGCTGAGCACCAGCCAGTCCTGGGCGATGCGCTGCATCCAGGTGCCGGTGTTGGAGACGACCTGTCCCATGAAGAAGAGCCGGTAGTTGCGGATCCGGAGGGACGAGAACATGGCGGAGGACCGGCGCTTCTCGCGGGGGTCCTCAGGGTGGTCGTCGGTGGCGGTTGTGGTGCTGGTGCTGGTGTCGGTGTCGGGTTCCGGTGCGGGTGCGGAAGGTATTCCGGGTCCCGTACTCAAAGGGGTTCGCCTCCTTGGGACGAGGGTGACTGGGGCGACGACGGGGGCGGCCGGGGCGCGGCCGGGGTGACCGAGGCGCTACGGGGGGTGACTCCTCTGGCGCTACAAGTGCGCCAGCTTCTCCAGCACCGGCGCGGCGGCGCGCAGCTTCGCCCACTCGTCCTCGTCGAGGCCCTCGGCCAGCGTGGCGAGGAAGGCGTTGCGCTTGGTGCGGCTCTCTTCCAGCATCGCCTCGGCCTGCTCGGTCTGGGTGACCACCTTCTGCCGGCGGTCCTCCGGGTGCGGCTCCAGTTGGACCAGCCCCTTGGCCTCCAGCAGCGCGACGATACGGGTCATCGACGGCGGCTGGACATGCTCCTTGCGGGCCAGCTCACCGGGGGTGGCGGTGCCGCAGCGGGCCAGTGTGCCCAGGACCGACATCTCGGTCGGGCTCAGGGACTCGTCGACCCGCTGGTGCTTGAGCCGACGGGACAGCCGCATCACGGCCGAGCGCAGAGAGTTCACGGCGGCGTCGTCGCCATGGGTGGTGAGGTCCGACATGTCCTTAGCGTAACTCATTACTCTCTCTAAATACCACCCCGCGGGGCGCCCCCCACCCGGCAGGACGCCCCCCGCCCACGGGACACCCCCGCCCACGAGCCCCCGCCCACAGGTCGCCCCCGCCCACAGGCCCCCACCCGCAGAGCGCCCCCGCCCGAGGGCGCCCCCTCACCCCCGAGGGCGCCCCCCTCACCCCCGAACGCCACCTCACCCCCGGAGCAGCCGCCCTACGTCAGCCCCAGCGCCGGCATCAGGTAGTAGAAGGCGAAGACCCCGGCCACCGCGTACATCGCCACCGGGACCTCCTTCGCCCGCCCGGCCGCCAGCCGCAGTACGACGAAGGTGATGAAGCCCATGCCGATGCCGTTGGTGATCGAGTAGGTGAAGGGCATCATCACCATCGTCACGAAGGCGGGGACGGAGAGGGTGTAGTCGGACCAGTCGATCTCCTTGATCGACCCGGCGAGGATCAGGAACCCGACCGCGACCAGGGCGGGAGTGGCCGCCTGGGACGGGACCATGGTGGCGACCGGGGTGAGGAACAGCGCGACGGTGAAGAGCGCGCCGGTGACCAGGTTGGCGAAGCCGGTCCGGGCGCCCTCGCCGACCCCCGCCGTGGACTCCACGAAACAGGTGGTGGCGGAGGAGGAGCTGGCGCCGCCGGCCGCGACCGCGATGCCGTCGACGAAGAGCACCTTGTTGATGCCGGGCATCTGGCCCTCGCCGTCGGTGAGCTTGGCCTCGTCGCTGACGCCCATGATCGTGCCCATGGCGTCGAAGAAGCAGGACAGCAGGACGGTAAAGACGAAGAGGACGCCGGTCAGCACCCCGACCTTCGCGAACCCGCCGAACAGACTGACCTCGCCCAGCAGCCCGAAGTCGGGCGTGGCGACCGGGTTGCCGGGCCACTGGGGCGTGGTCAGCCCCCAGGAGGGAATGGTGGCGACGGCGTCGATGATCATCGCGACGACGGTCATGGCGATGATGGAGATCAGGATCGCCCCGGCCACCTTGCGCACGATCAGCGCCAGCGTCAGCAGCACCCCGAGCACGAAGACCAGCACCGGCCAGCCGTTGAGATGACCGTCGCCGCCGAGCTGGAGCGGGACGGTGGTGTGGGCGGCGTCCGGGATCCGGGACACGAACCCGGCGTCGACCAGCCCGATCAGCATGATGAACAGGCCGATACCGATGGCGATGGCCTTGCGCAGCGAGTACGGCACGGCCGCCATCACGCGTTCCCGCAGCCCGGTGGCGACCAGCAGCATCACCACGAAACCGGCCAGCACCACCATGCCCATGGCGTCCGGCCAGGACATCCGGGGGGCGAGCTGGAGGGCGACGACGGAGTTCACCCCGAGCCCGGCGGCGAGCGCGATCGGAACGTTTCCGATCACCCCCATCAGCAGGGTGGTGAAGGCCGCCGTCAGGGCCGTGGCGGTGACCAGTTGGCCATTGTCGAGCTGGTGACCGTACATGTCCTTCGCGCTGCCGAGGATGATCGGATTCAGCACGATGATGTACGCCATCGCGAAGAAGGTGGCGAAGCCACCGCGAATCTCCCGGGGCAGGGAGCTGCCCCGCTCGGAGATCTTGAAGTAGCGGTCGAGAGCCGAGCTGGGCATCGTTTAGAGGTTCCTACGAAGATAAGTGGCCAGTAAGAAACAGTTTCAGTATGAACATATGAAGCCCAAAACACCTATCTCCGCGCGTAGACCGGCGTGGGGGATCCGGTCCCGGACGCGCCCCGGACTCCTCGTAAGCTGGCCCCATGGCGAAGTGGACACCCCGGCACGAGGCACCGGAGCCCCTGGAGGGCCCCGTGGTCGCCACCATCACGGGCGGCACGATCCTCTGGTTCGCCCTGTTCCTGGTCCAGCTCCCCTTCTACGGCTGGTTCGCCGACCACGGCCACACCTGGTGGCTCTGGACCTGCCTGGCGGGCGCGGGCCTGGGCCTGATCGGCATCTGGTACGTAAGGAAGAGGGACCAGGCGATCAAACGGGCAGCGGCAGCGGCAGCAGAGGGCCTTTAGGGACGCTGGGGGGTACCTCCTCTGGGGGAGGAACCGCGCGACCAGCCCCCACCCACCCGCACCCCTACCACTACAACGAGGGCACAGCCCCCTTCCCCCACGTACCGTCAAAGACATGACGCACACCGAGGCGGGTACCGGACTGAATCCTGCGCACTCCCCCTCCCCACCCCCGGGACCGGCCGGTGGACTCACCGGCGCGGAGGTCGCGGAGCGGGTGGCGCGCGGTCAGGTCAATGACGTCCCGGTCCGCAGCAGCCGCTCCCTCGGGGAGATCGTCCGCGCGAATGTCTTCACCCGCTTCAACGCGATCATCGGTGTGCTCTGGGTGATCATGCTGTTCGTCGCGCCGATCCAGGACAGCCTGTTCGGGTTCGTGATCCTCGCCAACACCGGGATCGGGATCATCCAGGAGTGGCGGGCGAAGAAGACCCTGGACTCCCTGGCGCTGATCGGCGAGGTCCGCCCGACCGTCCGCCGGGACGGCACCCCCACCGAGGTCGGCACCTCGGAGATCGTGCTGGACGACGTCATCGAGTTCGGCCCCGGGGACAAGGTGGCCGTGGACGGAGTGTGTGTCGAGGCGGACGGGCTGGAGATCGACGAGTCGCTGCTGACCGGCGAGGCCGACCCGGTCGTCAAGCACCCGGGCGACGAGGTGATGTCGGGCAGTTTCGTGGTGGCCGGCGGGGGCGCGTTCCGGGCGACGAAGGTGGGCCGGGAGGCGTACGCGGCGCAGCTCGCCGAGGAGGCGTCCCGCTTCACCCTCGTCCACTCCGAACTCCGTACCGGCATCTCCACGATCCTCAAGTACGTGACCTGGATGATGATCCCGACCGCGATCGGGTTGATCATCAGCCAGTTGGTGGTGAAGGAGAACGCGTTCAAGGACTCGGTGGCGCGCACGGTCGGCGGAATCGTGCCGATGGTCCCCGAGGGGCTGGTGCTGCTGACCTCCGTGGCCTTCGCGATCGGGGTGATCCGGCTGGGCCGCAAGCAGTGCCTGGTGCAGGAGCTGCCGGCGATCGAGGGCCTGGCCCGGGTGGACACGGTCTGTCTGGACAAGACGGGCACGCTCACCGAGGGCGGCATGGATGTCATGGAGCTGCGCCCGCTGGGCGGGGCGGAGGAGGCATACGTACGGACGGTGCTGGGGGCGCTCGGGGAGTCGGACCCGCGGCCGAACGCGTCGCTGAAGGCGATCATCGACGCCTACCCGGACAGCGGGGAGTGGCGCTGCACCCGGTCGCTGCCCTTCTCCTCGGCCCGCAAGTACAGCGGGGCGTCCTTCAACGAGGGCGGCGGCACCGCGAGCACCTGGCTGCTGGGGGCGCCGGATGTCCTGCTGGCGGCCGGTGACCCGGCGCTCGCGGAGACGGAGCGGCTGAACGAGCGGGGTCTGCGGGTGCTGCTGCTGGCGCGGGCGGCACGGGAGCTGGACGACCCGGAGGTGGCGGCGGGGGCGGCGCCGGTGGCCCTGGTGGTGCTGGAGCAGCGGCTGCGGCCGGACGCCGGGGACACCCTGCGGTACTTCGCCGACCAGGACGTCCGGGCGAAGGTGATCTCCGGGGACAACGCGGTCTCGGTGGGCGCGGTCGCCGGAAAGCTGGGGCTGACGGGTGCGGTGGTGGACGCGCGGGAGCTGCCCGCCGGGCGGGAGGAGATGGCGGGGGCGCTGGTGGAGGGCACGGTGTTCGGGCGGGTCACCCCGCAGCAGAAGCGGGACATGGTGGGCGCGCTCCAGTCCCGGGGGCACACGGTCGCGATGACCGGCGACGGGGTGAACGACGTCCTGGCGCTGAAGGACGCCGACATCGGGGTGGCGATGGGCTCCGGCTCGGAGGCGACCCGGGCGGTGGCGCAGATCGTCCTGCTGAACAACAGCTTCGCGACGCTGCCGAGCGTGGTGGCGGAGGGCCGCCGGGTCATCGGGAACATCACGCGGGTGGCGACGCTGTTCCTGGTGAAGACGGTCTACTCGGTGCTGCTGGCGGTCCTGGTGGTGTGCTGGCAGGTGGAGTACCCCTTCCTCCCCCGCCACCTCACCCTCCTGTCCACCCTCACCATCGGCGTCCCGGCGTTCTTCCTGGCCCTGGCGCCGAACAAGGAGCGCGCGAAGCCGAACTTCGTCCGCCGGGTGATGCGGTACTCGATCCCGGGCGGGGTGCTGGCGGCGGTGGCGACCTTCGCCACGTATCTGATCGCCCGGCACCACTACACGGGCCCGGGCGCGCTGGACGCGGAGACCAGCGCGGCGACCCTGACGCTGTTCCTGATCGCGATGTGGGTGCTGGTGATCATCGCGCGCCCGTACACCTGGTGGCGGGTGGTGCTGGTGGCGGCGATGGGGGGCGCGTTCCTGCTGGTCCTGGTCGTCCCCTGGCTCCAGGACTTCTTCGCGCTGAAGCTGGTGGGGACGACGATGCCGTGGATCGCGGTGGGGATCGCGGCGGGGGCGGGGCTGGTGATGGAGTTCCTGTGGCGGTGGGTGGACCGGCGGTTCCCGGCGTGATCCGATCCCGGGCGCGAAAAAGGCGCGGGAGCCTCGGACCGGCCGCCGCCGGTCCGGGCTCCCGCGCCCGCGTTCGGGGCTACTTCACGTCGATGAAGTCACCGGTCGCGTTGACCGCGGGGGTCGTGCTGGTCCCGGCGAAGCTGTAGCGGTAGTAGCCGTCCTGGGACGCCTTGACCGTGGTCTTCAGCTCGCCCTTGCTGTTGGTCTTGATGGTCTTGACCGTGGTGTAGGTGCTGGCGCTCTTCTTGCGGAACTGGAGCTTGACCGGCTGGGTGGAGTAGCCGGTGTACGTTCCGGTGTCCCAGTTGGCGCGGGAGAGCTTGCCGGTGACCGTGATGGTCTTGCCCTTCTTGACCGGCTCGGGGCTGGCGTTGGCCGTCAACTTGGAGAGGCGCTGGAGCTTGGTCGTGGTGACCTTGTCCTGGTCGACGTAGCCGATCTGGCTCCAGTCGGCGTTCGGGTCGAGCGGGTCCTGGCCGTTGAAGTCGATGGCCCAGCCGACGCCCTTCCAGCTCGTGGCGTCGGCGTTGCTCAGCTCGATGTCGGGGTAGACGTCGATCTTCCCCTTGCAGTTGGCGGTGGTCGACGAGGTGGCGGTGCAGGTGTGCAGCTCGTCGCCGTAGAGGTTGTTGGTCGGGTCGGTGAAGTCGCCGCGGTAGATCTCGACGTTGACGAACAGCTCGGGGTCGGTGATGTCGATGTCCGCCGCGTGCGTCACCTTGTAGCTGACGGGGACGCTGACAATCGCGGAGGTACCGGCGACGATCGCCTTGCCGTTGTTGACCTTCACACCGGAGAACTTGAGGTCGAGGGCGTAAGGAACGCCCGGCTCCGCGGCGGCGGCGCTGAACGCGCTCTTGCCGTCGGCCGCCGCGGACGCGTCACGCGCCGCCTGGGCGATCTTGGAGATGTCCTCCGGGGTGTAGGAACCGCCGTCGGCCTGCGCGGCCGGGACGGCGAGGGCGGAGAGGGCCAGGGCGCCGCTGACGACGACGCCGAGGGTGACCCGCTTGCGCATGTGCTTCCCCCTGGGAAGTTGGGGCCCCGGCGGTCGCGCGGCGCGCGCTGCGCGCGCCGGTGCGCGGTCACGCCCGGGGTCCGGTTGATCAAGTAAGCCTGTTGGCTTATCTGATCAGATGCATCACGCGCCCCAATGGTTGTACACATCCATGAAGAATTCGTGAGCGAGTTCGGAGACGGGGGCCCTCAGTCGAACCACCGGTCCCGAGCCAGTTCCTCCGTCCGGGAGGCGTCCTCCAGCAGGGCCGCGACCTCGAAGCGGCGGGGCCACTGGCGGGCCGCCCACGCCAGGCCCGCCGCCACGCCCTCCAGGGTCGCGGCGTGCAGGACGCCGTCGTCGGTGAGCCGCCAGTCGACCTCGACGCCGTCGACGATCAGCTCCTCGTGCTCGACATAGGAAAGGGGAACGGACGGTCCCAGCAGGACCCGTACCGGGTCCGGTACCTCGTGCTCCGTGCCCTGCGAGTCCACGGCCCCCGACACCGACTCGCTGAGCCGCCGCACCTGGAACAGCTCCGCCAGTTCGGCGGCGCGGGCGGGGCGGACCGGGAGGAGGGGGACGCCGTCGGTGAAGGGGAGGAGGTCCGGGGAGTCGACCACGACCGCCGCCGAGGCGTCCACCACCGTCACCTCCCCGTCCCGCACGGCCCGCAGTTCCTCCGGCAGGGTGACCTGTTCGGGGTCGAGGTCGGCCAGGGCGCCGTAGAGGGCGTGGAGCTGGGCGCCGGTGACCTCGCGGGAGGGGTCGGCGAGGCGGTCGAGGAGTTCGGCGGCGCCGCCCGGCTCGTCCAGGAGGGCGGCGACGGAGGTGCGGACGCCGAGCGCCCGGAGCACCTGTTCGTCGTCGAAGCCGGTGGCGTCGGCCTCCTCGTAGAGGCCGCGCAGGAGCGGGTCGCCGCCCGCGGCGAGCAGTCCGGCCGGGCGGCGGCCGTCGAGCACCGGGTTGCCGCGCAGCCACCACGCCGTGTACGGCCGGACGACTTCGTGGGTGCCGTCGGCGAGGAGCACGCGGACCGGCTGGGTGAGGGCGTCACGCAGGGGCGGCCGCGCGAGCAGGGCGAGGGCCTCGGGCCATTTGTCCTCGTCCACCAGATCCAGGTCCCGGACGGCGATCAGCTCGGTGGCGACGGGCGGGACCGGGGAGTCGGGGAAGCGGTCGAGGATGTCCTCGCTCCAGACATCCACGGCGTCGAGGAGTCCGGCGTCGTCGGGCTCGGCGTAGTCGCCCTCGCGGGGTTCGAGTTCGTCGGGGTCGAGGACGACGTCGGTGGCGCGGACGAGGGCGAAGGTGGCGAGGACCCCGCAGGCGGCGAGCGGCTGCTCACCCCACTTCGCGGCCAGCTCGGCGTCCACATAGGCGAGTTCGTCCTCGCGCATGACGGCGGCGAAGGGGCTGCCGGGGAGGACGAGTTCGCCGGCCGGGGCGGGTTCGCCGTCCTCGTCGGGGAGGGCGAGGGCGCCGAGCCAGGGTTCGTCGGCGGGTTCCAGGGCGGCGGCGCGGACGAGGGCGAGGACGGTGTCCGCGAGTTCGTGGGCGTCCGGGGTGTCCTCGTCCCAGCTCACGCTGAGGCCGTCGTCGTCGAGGGAGGCGGCGACGGCGGCGCGGACCTGGGGGGTGGTGAGGACGGCCCGGGGGGTCGCGGGCAGGGCGCCCAGCTTCTCCAGGAGGGGGTGGGCGGCGTCCGGGTGGGCCATCTTCAGCCCGAGGCGGGCGAGGACCTCGGGGTCGAGCCCGGCGGAGTCGGGGGTGGGGAGGAGGACCTGGCGGGGCCCGATGGTCGTCCGGCCGTCGGCGAGGGGGACGGGAAGCCCGGAGAGGCGGTCCGGATCGACCCCGGCCAGGCTGTCGTACAGCCGCCACCACCAGTCCGGTGCCTTCTCCAGCCCGGCCAGCCGGTCCACGGCGTCGGTGAGGGGCACGCGGGCGACCCCGAGGGTGCGCAGTTCGGCGCGGCGCTCCAGCCCGGCGGGCAGCAGCGTCGGCAGCACCTCGGCCAGCACCCGTACGGTGTCGGCGCCCGCGCCCTCGACGACCTCCGCGTCCCGGGGCCGCAGCGACTCCGGGGCGTCCTCCTCGGTGGGCGGGAGAGCGGGCGGGAGGAAGGGGGTGCGGGGCAGGCGCTGGAGGACGGCGGCGCGCAGGGCGCCGTCCAGCTCGCCCTTGCCCAGCGGGCCGGGGACCAGCGGAATGATCGCGTCCGTCACCGGGCGCCAGTCGGCGAGGAGTTCGGTGTAGGCGTCGGCGGCCTGCTCGACCAGGAAGTCGGTGAGCGGGCCGGGGGCGGTGTGGCGGCGGGTGGTGTCCTGCGGGAACGACGCGATGAGCAGGGCGGGGACGCCGAGGGGTTCGTCGCTGGGGGTGGGGGCGTGCAGAACGGGGCTGGTGCGGGGGGTGACGGGGGCGCCGTCCGCGTCCACCGGCACGGCCCAGGTGACCGACCAGTGGGGCCGCAGCCGCTCCTCGACGGGCCGGTCGGCGAGCAGTTCGGGCGCGAGGGTCCCGTGCGCGGCGGCGGTCCGCCACCGGGTCGTCCCGTCCCGCGAGTCGTCGACGACGGTCAGCCCGCTGTCGCTCCCCCGCCGCAGCGTCCGTTCCCCGTCCCCCACCTCCACCACGACCTCCGCCAGCCCCGGCAGGGCGAGCAGCAGGGCGTCGTCCACGGCGTCGAGGAGGCGTTCGGCGAGTTCGGCGGCGGCGGTGTCCCGCAGGGGGAGGATGACGGCGGTGTCGTAGGGGTCGGGGGCGGTGCCCTCGGCGGCGAAGGGAAGGCGGAGGAGGGGGACGTGGCCGTCGCGGCGGCGGACCTCGTCGCCGAGGCCGGGGCTGTGCCGGGCGGTCTCCGCGGCCAGCTCGCGCGCCTCGGGGAGGGACCAGCGGACCCCGCCGTGCCGTCCGACGACGGCGGGCTCGTCGGTGACGGCGATGACGGCCGCGAAGCCGACGCCGAACCGTCCGACGGACACCTCGTTGTCCCGCTTGGCGGAGGCGCGCAGGGTGGCCAGCG
The DNA here is from genome assembly GCF_040683675.1 of Streptomyces sp. NPDC093252. Lineage (NCBI taxonomy): Bacteria > Bacillati > Actinomycetota > Actinomycetes > Kitasatosporales > Streptomycetaceae > Streptomyces > Streptomyces sp. NPDC093252. The sequence continues at coordinate 425,893 of NZ_JBFBEM010000003.1, forward strand.
ACTCGACCCCGGCGGCGTCCAGCGGGGCGCCGGTGTTGGCGGCGACCAGCACCCCGTCACGGAGGGTGAGCCGGAGCCGTCCCGGCACCCCGGCGCGGGCGGCGGCGTCAGCGGCGTTCTGCGCCAGCTCCACGACCAGCCGGTCCCGGTAGCCGCCGAGGACGAGGTCCTCCTCGGCGTTGGCGTCCTCACGGAAGCGGGCGGGGCTGGTGGCCCACGCGTCGAGCACCCCACGCCGCAGCCGGGCGGTCCCGAACGGGTCGGCCCCCTCGGCGGCCGGCCGCACGAACTTGCTCACGTTCACTCTCCTCATCGGCGTGGGGATGACCGTACCGCTCGCGGCGGGGGCCGGGGCACGCCGCCGGAGGGCCGCGGGGCGCGCGACGGGAAGGTCCGGCGGGGGAATGCGGTGACGGTGCGCGGCGGTGACGGCCGGCGGTCGCATTCGGCCGAGTCGAATTGCGGCGGCAGAGCCGCGCGCACAGCATGAGGGTGTCCCGCGCGGTGCGTATGTGCCGCGCGGCGCCGCGCCCGGAAAACCGGAGAACCGGAAACTGGAGTGACCGACGATGTCGACGGACCAAGTGGTGTCGGTGAATCCGCTCTTCGCCCGCCCCGGCGAGACCAGGGCCGTCGAGCGGTACCGCATTCCGGTCGATTCGATGCTGCCCGAGACGGCGTACGAGATCGTGCACGACGAGATCATGCTCGACGGCAACGCGCGGCTGAATCTGGCGACCTTCGTCGGCACCTGGATGGACGAATACGCCACCCGCCTCTACACCGAGGCGTTCGACAAGAACGTGATCGACAAGGACGAGTATCCGCAGACGGCGGAGATCGAGGACCGCTGCTGGAAAATGCTCGCCGATCTGTGGCACGCCCCCGATCCGCGTGGCACCATCGGCACCTCGACGGTCGGTTCGTCGGAGGCGTGCATGCTCGCCGGTCTGGCGCTGAAGAGGCGCTGGCAGCAGGCCCGCCGAAAGGCCGGGAAGAATACCGATCGCCCCAATCTCGTCATGAGTTCCGCGGTGCAGGTGGTGTGGGAGAAATTCTGCAACTACTGGGACATCGAACCGCGTTGCGTCCCGCTGAGCGAGGAACACAGAACCCTCGACGGGCACGATCTGGCGTCGTACGTCGATGAGCACACGATCGGGGTCGTCGCGATCCTCGGTGTGACGTACACCGGGATGTACGAGCCGGTGGCGGAGATCGCGGCGGCGCTGGACCGGATCCAGCGGGACACCGGGCTGGATGTGCCGGTGCATGTGGACGGGGCCTCCGGCGGGATGATCGCCCCGTTCCTCCAGCCCGATCTGGTGTGGGACTTCCGGCTGGAGCGGGTCCACTCGATCAACACCTCCGGCCACAAGTACGGCCTGGTGTATCCGGGGCTCGGCTGGGTGGTGTGGCGTACGGCGGAGCTGCTGCCGGAGGACCTGGTCTTCAAGGTCAGCTATCTGGGCGGCGAGATGCCCACCTTCGCGCTGAACTTCTCCCGCCCCGGCGCGCAGGTGCTGCTCCAGTACTACCAATTCCTGCGGCTCGGGGCGACCGGTTACCACGAGGTCCAGAAGGCGTCGCAGCACGTGGCGATGTATCTGGCCCGGGAGATCGGCGGGCTCGGCCCGTTCGAGCTGTGGAACGACGGTTCCGACATCCCGGTCTTCGCCTGGCGGCTGAGGCCCGGCCACACCGGCGCCTGGACCCTCTACGACCTCTCCGAGCGGCTGCGGCTGAAGGGCTGGCAGGTACCGGCGTATCCGCTGCCGGACGGCCTGTCGGACATCACCGTCCAGCGGATCGTGGTGCGCAACGGGCTCGGCATGGATCTGGCGCGCTCGCTGATGGACGACATCCGGGAGGCGGTCGGCTACCTCGACCGGCTCAGGAGCCCGCTGCCCGACGAGCCGCAGATGTCCGGATTCCACCACTGACCGCGCGGCCACGCGCCCCGCCGGGCACGGCGGGGCACCGAGGAAAGGGCGGCCGATGAGCGAGCCGACGCAGCCGACGCAGCCGACGGAACGAGCGGCACCGGCGAGACCGGCGGAAACACCGGGAGCAGCGGGAACAGCGGGAGCAACGGGGCGTACGACGGCGGACCGCAACGGCGGCGGCGCCGGTGCTGGCGGCGCTGTCGGCAGGGGCGGCGGCGGGGGGAAGAAGCTCACCATCGCCGCCCTGGTGATCATGAACATGGTCGCGGTGATCAGTCTGCGCGGACTCCCCGCCGAGGCCGAGTACGGGCTCAGCTCGATCTTCTACTACCTCTTCGCGGCCGTGTTCTTCCTGGTGCCGGTCTCCCTGGTCGCCGCCGAACTCGCCACCGGGTGGCCGGAGAAGGGCGGGGTGTTCCGGTGGGTCGGTGAGGCGTTCGGCTCGCGGCTCGCGTTTCTCGCGATGGCGATGCTGTTCATCGAGGTGACCATCTGGTTCCCGACCGCCCTCACCTTCGGCGCGGTGGCGCTCGCCTACACCGGGCCGGACAAGGGGCTGGACGCGCAGATCTCGGGCAAGCGGTTCTTCGTCCTCGGGGTGGTCCTGGTCGTCTACTGGATCGCTACCTTCCTGGCCTTCCGGGGCGTGCAGTCCTTCGCCCGGGTCGCGAAATGGGGCGGGATCATCGGGACGATCGTCCCCGCCGGAATCCTCATCGTGCTCGGCTTCGCCTATGTGATCGCCGGGAACACCCCGCAGATCGACACGAGCTGGGGCCAGCTCCTCCCGGATTTCAGCAATTTCAGCAATGTGGTACTGGCGGCGAGCATCTTCCTCTTCTACGCGGGCATGGAGATGAACGCCATCCATGTGAAGGAGGTGAAGAACGCCTCCCGGAACTATCCGATCGCCATCGGACTGGCGGCGGTCGGCACGGTGGCGATTTTCGTACTGGGCACCCTGGCCATCGGATTCGTGGTCCCGCACGCGGACATCAATCTCACCCAGAGCCTGCTGACCGCGTACGACGACATGTTCGACTGGGCGGGCATCTCCTGGGCCGCCCCGGTGGTGGCGGCGGCGCTCGCGGTGGGGGTGCTGGCGGGAATCGTGACCTGGGTCGGCGGGCCTTCCTCGGGGCTTCTGGTGGTGGCGAGGGCGGGCTATCTCCCGCGTTTCTTCCAGGTCACCAACAAACACGGCATGGCCACCCACATCATGCTGGTGCAGGCGGGGATGGTGACCTTCCTCTCGGTGCTCTTCGTGGTGCTGCCGTCGGTGCAGGCCGCCTATCAGATCCTCAGCCAGCTCACCGTCATCCTCTATCTGGTGATGTATCTGCTGATGTTCGCGGCGGCCATCCATCTGCGCTACAGCCAGCCGCACCGGCCGCGCCCCTACCGTATTCCGGGCGGGCAGCTCGGCATGTGGATCGTGGCCGGGTTCGGTTTCATCGGGGCGCTCCTCGCGTTCGTCCTCAGTTTCATTCCGCCGAGCCAGATCTCCATCGGCAGTTCCGGGCTCTATGTCGGTCTGCTGATGGGCCTGACCGTTGTCTTCCTGGCCATCCCGCTGTGGGTGTACGCGATCCGCAAACCGCACTGGCGCGACCCCGGCAGCGCGTTCGCGCCCTTCACCTGGCAGGCCGAGGGCCACCATCCGGGCCTGCCCAGCGACTCCGGAGCGACCACGGGTGAGCTGCTCGCGGCGATGGGTGAAACGCCCCCGGGGACGGGCGGACCGCTCCCGGGGAAGCCGGCCCCATGACGGCCGGCCCGGCCCTGGACGCCGCCCGCATCGAGGCCGCCCTGCACGCCGCCCACACCGCCCACGCGTCGAACACGGACGGGGCCAACGCCGACTACATCCCCTGCCTGGCCTCCGTCGACCCGCATCTCTTCGGCCTGGCCGTGGCCACCGCCGACGGGCGGCTGTACGAGACCGGCGACAGCGGCCATCTCTTCGCCCTGGAGTCCATCTCCAAGGTCTTCACCCTCGCCCTCGCCATGGCGGACATCGGCCCCGCCGCCATCCGCCGCAAGGTCGGCGCCGATCCGACAGGGCTCCCCTTCAGCTCCGTGATGGCCCTGGAACTCCACGGCAGCAAACCCCTCTCCCCGCTCGTCAACGCGGGCGCCCTCGCGACGACCAGCCTGGTGTCCGCGGCGACCCCCGGGGAACGCTGGGAACGCATCCTGCGCGTCCAGCGCGCGTTCGCGGCCCGCGAGATCCGGCTCAGCGAGGAGGTGGACGCCTCCGAACAGGGCGCCAACGCCCACAACAAGGCCATCGCCTGGCTGCTCTCCAGCGCGGGCACGCTGTACGCGGACCCCATGGAGTCGTGCGAGGTCTACACCCGGCAGTGCTCGACGCTGGTCACCACGGCGGACCTGGCCCGTATGGGCGCCACGCTCGCCGCGGGCGGTGTGAACCCCTTCAGCGGCGAACGGGTCGTCCACCGCGCCGACGTGCCGCACATCCTGGCCGAGATGACCATGGAGGGCATGTACGACACCTCGGGCGACTGGGCGTACGTGGCCGGTATCCCCGCCAAGAGCGGCGTGGGCGGCGGGATCATGGCCGTCGCCCCGGGCCGCCTCGCCATCGCGGCGTTCTCGCCGCCGCTCGACCCGGTGGGCAACAGTGTGCGGGGCTGGGCGGCGACGGCCCAGATCGCGGGCGACCTGGACCTGGGCCTGTACCGGACCCCCTGACCCTCCGGGCGGAACCGGGGCCGAACCGAACCACGAGAACCCGCGCTTCGGCGGTGCAGGCGATCACCGACAAAGGACTAAGGGAGAGAAAGAAACCGAACCAAACCCCACCCCTCCTCCCGCCCGGACACCGCGTCACCCGAGCGGGTGAACATCGCCAACTGGGCTGGACTCGGCATCTGTTGAGTGCTCTACGCTCAGCGCACACCAGCCGACAAATAGTTCGGCCCCCGCGGGGACTGCCATCCCACTGCGAGGGCCTGACCAACTAGGAAGCACTACCTTCCCGATGGATGAACGCGACACTACCGCGCCCGCCCCCTCCGAGTCCCGGAACCCGGCGCGAATTCCCTCTCCCCGGCACGGTCTGTGCCACGAGAACTCCCGCCACACCACCCACTTCACGGTGATCGGCAACCACCTCGCCCAGCACCAGGAGCTGTCCCTGCTGGCGATCGGCCTCGGCTGCCACATCCAGTCGCTGCCGCAGGGCGCCCGTGTGGACATCAAGTCCCTCGCCGCCCGCTTCCCGGAAGGCACGACCCGTATCGCGGCGGCCCTGCGGGAGCTGGAGAAGCACGGCTATCTGCGCCGGACGCGGGAGCGGACCCCCGAGGGCCGGATGGTGACCCGTACGACGTCCTGCAACCGGCCCGGCCACCGGGGAGAGCAGCGCGACCGCCCTCCGCCGCCCCGCCCCCGCGAACCCCGCGAACCCCGCAAGCGGGCCCTGCCCGCGGTCCCCCAGCCGATGTACGCCGGACCCGGGCTGCTCCACGCGGCGGCGGACCTGCTGAGCGGACTGCGCCGCGAGGACCCCCGGCTGCTCCTCTCCACCGCCGACACGGCCCACCTGACACCCGGCGTCGCCGCCTGGCTGGAACGGGACGTGAGCCCCACCGCCCTGAGCCGGGCCCTGGTCTCGGACCTCCCGGCGGAGCCCCTGCACCGACCGGCGGCCCTTCTCGCCCACCGCCTCTCGGCGGGCCTGCCACCACCGCCACCCTTCACCCCCGCACCCCCACCCCTACCCCCACCCCCGACCCGGATCCCCCTCCAGACCTGCGACGGCTGCGAACGCGCGTTCCGCGCACCGGAACGGGGGCGGTGCCGGGACTGCCGGAGCCCTGCCGGGCAGAGCACCGCCGGATACCCTGATGGCGGCACTCCCGGGAGGACTCCATGAGTACACAGGCCGACCACGGACACGCGCTGATCCCTCGTCCCGAGCCCACTCCCGATGCCCTGCGTGCCGCGCTCGCCGTCGTCGCGCCGGGCCGGCTGAGCGAGATGCAGAAGACGAAGGACGACGCTTTCGCCAAGGCCGTCGCGTGGCAGTCGTTGAGCCCGGTCCAGAGCTGGGTGCTGATCTGGGCCAGGGAGATCGAGATCGCCCGCCGCCCCGACCTGTCCACCCGCATCGACCACGCACAGCGGCATCTGGAGGACGAGGACCCCGTCGTCGCCCGGGAAGCCCTGCGCGAACTGAGCACCGTCCTGGACGAAGCGATGAGGGCCGTACGCGAGTGAGCTGGAAAGGGGAGTACGCCTTCGGCGCCGAGGAGGCCACCCGGACCGCTCCCGCGGAGTTTCTCCGCGCGGTGGAGGTCGGTGCGGACGAACTCGTCAGGGCGGCCGAGGCTCTTCGTGTCCATGGTCGGGCCCCTCGCGGAATCGACCCCGAGGGCACAGAGGTGATCGTCCCGGGCGGGATGTTCAGATACCAGATCGTTGTGCGCAGTGAACGCGTCTACATCGCCCAGATCACGTATCTGGGCTTCTGAGCCCGGCGGGCCCGACTCGACCGTCCCCGTCGAGTCGGGCGTGGGCCCGTCCACAGTGAGCCGCGGGGCTACGAGTGCCCCAGTTCCGCCGTCGTCCCGTCGGCCGGGGTGGGGTCCGGCTGCGGGTGGAGGGGGAAATCGTCCACCTTCGTCTCGTCGATCACCGGAGGTGGCGGCTGGGGCGGGGTCGGCATGATCGCCGCCTCCGAGTGGCCTCCGCAGCCGTAGGAGAGGGAGACCAGGCGGCCGTCCGCCGGGGAGAACTCGTTGGCGCAGGCGCCGAACGCCTGGCCCAGGGAGCCGCCGATCGGGACCAGGAAGCCGCAGCTCACGCAGGCTGCGGGGGCGGCCTGGGCCATCTGGGTCTTCGCGCCGAACGCCTCGTCCCAGCGGTCCGCGGCGATGTGCAGGCCGTAGCGGGACAGCACACGGGTCCGGCCCAGGCCCAGTTCCTCGGCCGTCGCGGCGATGGAGCCCCGGGAGGGGGTGAGGGGGAGGGTGGCGGGCACGCCCGCCGTGAGGTCGGCGTCCTCGGCCTCCGCCAGTTCCGCCATGTCGGCGGAGATCGCCGAGTTCGGGGGCGGGGCGTCCTCGCCGGTGTAGCCGGGCTCCAGGCGGATGTCGTCCGCGTCGGTGGGGAGGAGGTCGCCGGGGCCCATGTCGCCGGGGCGCAGGCGCTCGCTCCAGGGGACCCATTCGGGGGCGAGGAGCGCGTCGGGGCCGGGGAGGAGCACCACCTCGTCCAGCGTGACGACCTTCGCGCGGGACGCCCGCGCCACCGTCACCGCCCAGCGCCAGCCCCGGTAGCCCAGTTCCCGGCACTCGAAGAGATGGGTGACGACACGGTCCCCTTCGGTCGTCAGCCCGGTGTGCTCCCCCACGACCCCCGGCGCGGCGGCCTCCTCGGCGGCGGCGCGGGCGAGGTCGACGGCCTCGGCGCACAGACGGTCGGGGGTACGGCTTCGCGTTGTCGCTGCGCTCACAGGTATCGCTTCTCTCCTACGCCGTCGCTACCGGGTGCGGATTGCCTCCGGCGGTTGGGGGACGGAGCGGACGGAAGACCGCTTCGACATCCACGCCTGTCGCGCTCGGGCGCACCTATGTCACCCATTCTGCCTGTTCCCCGTCCGGGGGCCTACACCGACGCCCGTTCCGGGCGTCGTGGCACCCCATTTACGTCCGGGAGGCGGGGGCGGGATGCCTGGCGGGGGTGGCGGGTCCGGGGGGTGGGGGCGCGTCCGGATCTCTGGCAGGGCGGTTTCCCTCGCGGGTCCGGGTCCCTGGCGGGGGCGGGGGTCCGGGGGTGGGGGCGGGCCCGGTTCCCTGGCGGGCCCGGTTCCCTGGCGGGGGCGGGTGTGCTGGCGGGGGCGGGTCCGGGGTCCCCGGCGGGGGCGGGTCCGGGATCGCTGGCGGGTGCGCTGGCGGAGCGCGCCCGGGTTCCCTGGCGGAAGCGGGTCCGGGGTCCCCGGCGGAAGCCGGTCCGGGGTCCCCCGGCGGGAGCGGGTCCGGGATCCCTGGCGGGGGCGGGGCTCGGGTTCCCTGCCGGACGGGTCTCGGGTCCCCCGGCGGAAGCCGGTCCGGGGTCCCCCGGCGGGGCCGGTCCGGGATCGCTGGCGGGTGCGGGGCTCGGGTTCCCTGCCGGACGGGTCTCGGGTCCCCCGGCGGAAGCCGGTCCGGGGTCCCCCGGCGGGGCCGGTCCGGGATCGCTGGCGGGTGC